>CAYZQS010000010.1:17105-44516 GCA_964480735.1 uncultured Rhodobacterales bacterium | reverse complement strand
GACGCGGTGATCAGGTCCAGACTTTCCACCGTCCCTGTCACATCGCGAACCGCGTACAGCCGCTTGTCCGCGGGGGCGATATTTCCGGTGGCACCAACAATGGCACAGCCGACGTCTGTGGTCACCTGACGCAGCTTTTCGTCGCTGACCTCTGTCGTGTACCCCGGAATTGCGTCCAGCTTATCCAGCGTCCCGCCGGTATGCCCCAGACCGCGCCCCGAAATCATTGGCACATAGGCCCCACACGCCGCCAGCGCCGGGGCCAGCATCAAAGACACGTTGTCGCCCACACCGCCGGTGGAATGCTTGTCCAACACCGGTCCGGGCAGGTTCCATTGCTGGACATCGCCGCTGTCGCGCATGGCCAATGTCAGCGCCACGCGCTCGTCTTCTGACATGCCCTGCAACAAAACCGCCATCGCAAAGGCACCCGCCTGCGCCTCTGTCACCTTTCCATCAGCCAGCCCATTGGCAAACCAACCTATTTCAGCCGCACTGAGCGCCTGGCCATCGCGTTTTTTGGCAATAATGGCGCGGGCGTCCGGCCCCGTCATGTCAGGACAGTCCCAAATGCTTGGTGGCAAACGCACCCGGCAGCATTTCACCGATGGTCATTCGCGCCCGCTCGCCCGCTAGATCCGCCATGATGACGTTTACATCAGCGGCACAAAACTCTGCCAGTTTCTGACGACAGCCGCCACATGGGCTGACGGGGTCGTGCGCATCCGCAACAACCATCACTTCGGTGATTTCGCTTTCACCGGCAGCCACCATCGCGGCGATGGCGCCGGCCTCGGCACAGGTGCCTTCAGGATAGGCGACATTTTCAACGTTACAGCCCACATATACGGTTCCTGAGACGGTGCGCACAGCGACGCCAACTTTGAAATTAGAGTAACGCGCATGGGCATTTTCACGCACATTTTTGGCCGCTTCAAACAGTGACATCAAAACCTCCGTGTTTACCCAAGCGTAATAGTGCGGTCAGGCACGGCCATACGCAAGCCCGAAAGTTTTATCAACCGGTCAATTTCTTTTGCCAGCGCTCCAGTTTGCGGTAGATGGTCGAGGGCGACACATCCAGTTCGCGCGAGGCCTGCGTGACAGAACCGTCATGCCGCGCCACGCATTCCTCGATCGCCTGACGCTCAATCTCGGCCAGGGTTTGGCCGGTTGCCCGTGAAATAACCGGCTTTAGCGGCAGCACCGGATTAAAATCAGCATCCTGACCTAGCTGCACATCATCCATATGCAGTATTTCCAGCGGTATCATTTCCATGCTGACCAGATTGCCTTCGTTCAGCACCACAATACTGCGCAAAACATTCAACATCTGACGCACATTGCCCGGCCAGTTCAGTCGCAAAAACAGCGCCTTTACGTCGTCATCCAACCCGGTAAAATTGCGCCCCTCGTCCTTGGAAAACCGCCGCAGAAACTCTTCGGCGATTTCCAGCACGTCACCGCCTCGCTTGCGCAGCGGCGGCAAGTGAATTGGCACCACGTGCAGGCGGTAGTAAAGGTCTTCGCGGAACCGCCCCTTTTTGACTTCCTCAAACGGGTCACGGTTGGTGGCGCAGATAATTCGAACGTTGACTTTCCGCGCGGTCGTGGCACCCACGGGCTGAATGGTGGAGGTTTGCAGGAACCGCAAAAATTTGGTTTGCAGACTCATGTCCAGTTCGCAGATTTCGTCCAAAAACAACGTACCGCCGTCTGCTGCGGCTGCGGCACCCTTTTTGTCAGCAATCGCGCCGGTGAAAGAACCGCGCATGTGGCCAAACACCTCGCTTTCCAGCAATTCATAGGGAATTGCGCCGCAGTTCAGGGGAACAAAGGGCGCCGTTGCCCGGTTGGATGCGCGGTGTACCGCCAGCGCGCAGACTTCTTTGCCGGTACCGCTTTCGCCGGAAATGAACACTGTCGCCATAGAGCGGCTGATCGAGCTGATTTTGGAATAGATATCCAGCATGGGCGACGAGGAACCAATAAATCCCAGATACCCGTTGGCGGCCTTCTTTTTGGAAATCTCGACCGGCTTTTTGCGGTCTGAGGAATGCAGGGCGTTTTCAATTGCGTTTAGCAAACGGGTTTCGTCAAACGGCTTGACCAGAAAATCAAACGCGCCGCGGCGCATGGCATCCACCGCGCGGTTGATCGAACCGTTGGCAGTAATCACGATCACCCGGACATTCGGCGCAACGGCCAGAATATCCTTCATCAAATCAAGGCCGTCCCGGTCAGGCAGCAACAGGTCCAGCAGGATCACATCCGGAGTTTGGGTTTCAAATTGCGACAGCCCCTCAGCCGCCGTTCCCGCCAGCACCACCCCGTACCCGGCGTTTTTCAATATTGCCTGATACACCATCTGCAGGGACGGGGTGTCTTCGATCAATAAAACCGGTGTTGTCATTTAGGCCCGCATCAAATTCGCACGGGTTCGCCCGCGACTGTTTTGTCCTGTTCCACTCTTATAAACGCCTGAAGGTCCGCAAGACCAGACAGGCAATCCCGGCACAATTGATCTATGTCGTTTGCATCCTGCCGGTTGGCCGCGCCGTTCAGCCGCTGCGCGATTGTCTGCAGATTGGTGGCGCCAATGGCACCCGCCACGGAAATCAGAATATGGGTTTGCGTGCGCAGTTCGGCAAGATTAAGCGTGCGCCGCCCCAGATTGATCCCCTGTGCAACTGAATCGGTATCAGCCTGCAGTTTCCCCAACAGTTCCAGCGCGGAATCCGGACCGATGATTTCAACCAGATTGTCAAAAATAATCCGGTCAACAACCGTTTCGCGGTCCTCTTGTTTGCTTGTGTCAACTTCGCTCAGCAACGCCGCCCGCTCAAGGGCAAGTTCAGGTATGTTCCGATTGTGATATTCTAATATACCGCGACCCAAATCTTCTATGCGCATCAATGGCTTTGCAATTATACCGTCGGCACCGGCCTGATATATCCGCTCGCGGTGTTTGCGCATTACATATGCGGTCAGCGCGATCAGCGTCATCTGCGCCTGCTTTCCTCTCATGCCGCGCACATTGTTTATCAGCTCAAGCCCGGACATCCGGGGCATTTCAATATCCAGCAACACCACGTCAAACTGCTGGTGCTTCAGAAATTCCAACGCCTCAACACCGTCAGATGCCACACGGATTTCGGCGTTCATCGCCCGCAACATCTGGCTGGCGACCATTTGATTTGTGGTGTTGTCCTCGGCCAGCAGAATTTTCAGATGCGAAAGATCAGGCAGTGCCAGATCAGGCACCGGGTCGGACGAATGAATTCTGATCAGGCTTCGGTCAAACCAGGATTTATGCGGTATCTGCAACGAAACAGCTGCACCGCCGTCCGGCAGGTTTTTGGCGGTCACATCTCCACCAATCCTGTTTGACAGGTCTTTGGCTATGAACAGACCCATGCCAATCCCCGGTTTGGTGGTGTCAGTCGGGCGGCCTTTAAATTCAAACAACCGTTCAAACGCGCTGTCTGAAAACCCTCGCCCCTGATCAATAACGTCAAAGCACAGATCATTTTGGTCATTGTAATAAACTGTCAGTGTTACCGTACCCGCATCTGTATATTTGATTGCGTTGTTGACGAGATTCGCAATTATCCGGTCCAGTGACATCCGGTCAACAGTGATGATGGCCGGCAGTTTTGACGATTTATCAACGACAAACTCGATCCCTTTTTCACGCGCCAGACCAATCCAGCGGTGTTGGGTGTCTTCCAGAAAATCCGATAAATTTACATTCCGCGCTGAACCCGACGTGCCTGCCACGCTGATTTTATCTTCTGACAGCACCCCTTCAAGCAGGCGGGCCAGCGCTTCGCCAGAGGCGGTAATACGTTCCAGCTGAATGCGCGCGTCATCGTCCACCTTGCTGGCATCCAGCATCCGAACGCCGCCAACCACTTCGGAAAGGGCAGACAATATATCGTGCGACAAAAGGGAAAACCTCTGCGCGTGTGGCTCGGTATCGTTACTTTCCTGGTCAGTCTGATCCCGTACCTTCACAATCCCGCGTCCTTTGTTCACTCCATTTCAGCTGCCCTGAGGACAACATTACAATCCTCTACCTAAAGTTGCAAACTAATTAACCATTTTGAATCTAAGAGGCCAAGCGCATGAAACCGGATCGCTTAATGATTTTAATATCAATCGGAACATCGACAACCTCGTCAAAATCATCCGGGTTCTGTGGCCGCCCGATCGCCACCAACATAGCATGAGGGTAAAGCGTGGCAAACTGTTTGACCAGCGATGTTTCAATGTCGCCCCCCGCTTCGATCAGCACCACGTTGGGTGTCACATTGCTATCTTCCTCAAGCACGCGAATATTCTCGGCGCGTATGGTCGCTTTGCAGATGGCTTTCAGGGCCGCAGATTTGGTGACGATGGAAATATTCAGGTGGTCCAAAACCAGTTCTTCCGCTGGAACACATACCAACACGGCAATCCGATCCTCTGCCGGACAGTGCAGCCTTGTGCGCCCACCCATATGCTCAACCAGCGCGCGCGCAACGGCGGGCCCAAGGGCAGCCGTGGCAAACTTGTCACCCTTGCGCTGTGGATCACCCATGATCAATTCCGGCTCCCAATCGCCGGAAACTGAAGAATAGTCAAACGAGATCGATCCAATCAGCCGACCGTCCTCATAACTCAAATCAAAACCAATGCTCTGGGTGCCTGCTGTTTCCAGTAAGTAGCTGGCCAGATGCGTATAGGCCTGCCGTAACCGCATAAAATCGCCCATCACGCGCTGTGGGCAGGACGGATCAAGGCGGGTTTCAAAAACGATGCCCTCGCGGTCTGCAATCGGGTTAAACTTGTCCTCGATGGCTTGCAGTAAAAGCGCTGGCTCAAATGGCTTTTCGTCCAGCTTCAGAGTGTTGTCCTGCAATGCTGAAAAATCCAGAATATCGCCCAATAATTCATTCATATGGCGCCCTGACCTTTCCGCCATTTCAACCAGCCGAAGCTGAGATTTTGACAACCCGTTCTGGCTGATCAGTGCCAACATGCCCAAAACTCCGTTCATCGGGGTGCGCAACTCATGACTCATCATCGTTAAAAATTGCGATTTCGCTTCACTGGTTTTTTTGGCCTCCAAAAGCAAAGTTTCGTTTTGCTCGGCCAACAGTCGGAAGCGCTGCGATTCTCGGGCGAAAATAAACAGCAGAACCAGACTGGTGATCATGGTGATAACGCTCATCAGGCCCAACAGCTGCGAATTGGTGTTCAGTTCTTCGCGCAGCTTTGCCGCCTCCGCGTCTTCGCCGTGTAATACATCACGGCTAAAATTCCGCAGGTCGCCTCCGTGGGCATCGTACATCGCCATAATTTCCCGCGCTTTGGCGGACTGCCCGTCCTGCAGGCCAACGATTGCCGCTTCTGTTTGCTCCATGGTTTCTTGCAGCCGGCCAACCCGCGATTTCGCCTGATCATATTCTGAAAGCCGTGTCCCTGCCGTGCCTGAATCAAAAAGTGAAACGCGGCTCCATAAAATGTCAAACCGTTCGTTAACCACGTCGGCCGTAACCTCACTGCCGGAGAGAGAAAAATCAGCCAATGTTCTACGGAACCGCAGCAGTTCGATTTCCGTCTGGACAGCCGACCACAATATCGTTTCGTCGCCCGATGTGCTGACGTCAATAATATTGCCGCGCACCACAAAGTAACCAAGCGACGCCACTGCAATCATCAGGCTGACGACCAAAAAACCAATGTAATGTGCCGCACGGCCAAATAATCTCAATTCAGTTCCATTTTAATAAGTTGCCAGACCAGACGACTGTTAAAAACCGGATCGCGAAGTTCTGCATGGTCACTCATCGGATAAATCAACCAAATCGGGCCCTTGTCGCGCAACGACAGTGGCTTGCCGTCGATTTCAAGTGCAAGGATAACATTATAGTCAAATAACTCCCGCACGGGGATTTCCACCTGATAATCATTTGCCGCTGTTAACTTGATATCAGCGGATACCTGAACATCCATTGCGGTCAGAACATCGCGTGCCAACGGACCCCGAAACAGTTTTTGGTCGTCAACAAATTCATTCGCGGTGAGGATTTCGACTTGATTAAGATTTCTGAGATCTTCAAGTGTAAAAACCTGCTCCCGGCTGCCGGTTATTTGCAAAACCGTCAGCGCTGTCTGCGCACGCACCAACGGAGCGGTAAAACAAGTTACCAACAACAAGATCAACAGAAACAGTCGGTAGGTCATGTCCCGTCCGAAGATTAACCGTTGGCCGATTTAACCACCGAAAGTTGAAAATTCCAAACAAATTCACGCACACAGCAGAAGAATTCTTTACAATTTGCCAATTTGACCACAGCTGATGATACTTTTGCTCTAATTTTTCATCGGTGGGAAACCCAGGCCCGTCAACGCCAAGGCTATTTCCTCCAATACCACCGGATCCTCAATTGTGGCGGGCATTTTCCAATCGGTTCCGTCGGCTATTTTGGCCACGGTCCCCCGCAGAATTTTACCGGACCGAGTTTTTGGCAGACGGTCCACCACCACCGCCAGTTTAAAGGCGGCGACGGGACCAATATTGTCTCTTATCAACGCTTTACACTCTGCAACGATCCCATCGTGATCACGCGAAACACCGACGTTCAGACATAATAATCCCAGCGGCAACTGCCCTTTTAACGGATCCGCCACACCAATCACCGCGCATTCGGCAACGTCCGGGTGATCCGCCAACACTTCTTCCATTTGCCCTGTCGACAAACGGTGACCCGCCACGTTGATCACATCATCGGTGCGCGCCATGACAAACAAATATCCGTCTGCGTCCAGAAACCCCGCGTCGCCGGTTTCATAATACCCGGCAAAAGCCGACAAATATGATGAGATATAGCGCTCGTCCGCCCCCCACAGCGTACTTAACGTGCCCGGTGGCAAGGGCAGTTTCACCACGATCGCGCCCAGTTCGCCCGCTGGCATCTCTTCCCCGTCAAAATTCAAAATCCGCACATCATAGCCCGGCATCGCCACGCATACCGAACCCGTTTTTACCGGCAACTTCTCGATCCCCAAAGGATTTGCGGCAATGGAATAGCCGGTTTCGGTCTGCCACCAGTGATCTATCACCGGCACGCCCAGCTTTTCCTCGGCCCAGTGTATCGTATCAGAATCCGCCCGCTCACCCGCCAAAAACAGGGTTTTCAGACAGCCAGTATCGTATTTTGCCAGCAGTTTGCCGTTTGGGTCCTCACGTTTAATAGCGCGAAAAGCCGTGGGCGCTGTGAACAGCGCTGCCACGTTATGCTCTGAAATCACCCGCCAAAACGTACCCGCATCCGGCGTGCCCACCGGTTTTCCCTCAAACAACAGCGTGGTTGCGCCCTGAATAAGCGGGGCGTAGCAAATATAGGAATGTCCAACCACCCAGCCCACGTCTGACGCGGCCCAGAACACATCTTTGGGGTTGATGTTGTAAATGTTTTTCATGGTCCAGTGCAGCGCCACCAGATGTCCGGCGGTCGGACGCACCACGCCTTTGGGCGCACCCGTGGTGCCGGATGTATAAAGAATATAAACCGGATCATTGCCACCAACAGGCACGCAAGCGGCAGGGACCGCGTCTTTTTGAAACGCCTCCCACTCAAAATCACGGCCGGCAATCAATTCGGCAATCTGCTGCTTGCGCTGCAATATCACGCAAAACTCTGGTTTGTGTGCTGCCAGTTCGATGGCCCCGTCCAGCAGCGGCTTATAGGCAACCACGCGGCTCGGCTCGACCCCGCAAGACCCGGCGATAATAGCCTTGGGCGCGGCATCATCAATCCGCGTGGCCAGCTCTGCCGCCGCAAATCCACCAAAAACCACCGAATGCACCGCCCCGATACGGGCGCAGGCCAACATGGCAACCAGTGCCTCCGGCACCATCGGCATATAGATGATCACACGATCGCCCTTGCCAACGCCCCTGGTCTGCAGCGCCCCGCCCAGGCGGGCCACACGGCCCAGCAGATCACTGTAGCTGATGTTTTCTTTCACGCCGGTGACCGGGCTGTCATAAACAATCGCCGCCTGGTCACCGCGCCCGGCCTTTACGTGCCGGTCAACCGCGTTAAAGCAGGTGTTGACCTCTGCATCGGCAAACCACGTGTAAAACGGCGCTTTGCTGTCATCCAAGGCGCGACCGGGTGCCTTAATCCAGTCGATATCCGCCGCCGCCTGCATCCAGAAGGCTTCCGGATCACCTTTCCATCCCTCATAAATCTTGGAATAGCCCATCTATGCCCCCGTCTTTTTCGTATTGGTTTTGCTGCCCGGCGTTATCATATTCAAAATATTCCTTGCTGCCTTGGGGATATTCGTCCCCGGCCCAAATATCGCTTTCACGCCCTTGCTGTACAGAAAATCATAATCCGGCTGCGGGATAACCCCACCGCAGATCACAACAATATCGCCCGCACCGGCTGCGTCCAGGGCCGCCACCAGTTTTGGGGCCAGCGTCTTGTGCCCGGCGGCCTGTGACGAAATCCCGATCACATGCACCTGATTGGCAATGGCGTCCGCCGCCGCCTCTTCCGGTGTCTGAAACAGCGGACCGACCACAACGTCAAAGCCGATATCAGCAAAGGCCGTGGCAATCACCTTGGCGCCGCGGTCATGGCCGTCCTGCCCCATCTTGACCACCATCATGCGCGGCAACCGCCCGGTTTTGCTTTCAAAATCCTGAACATCCGCTTGAATGCGGGCGAATTCCGCATCCCCTTCGTAGGCAGCTCCATAGACACCTGACAGGGTACGAACCTCGGCCTTATGCCGCCCAAACACATTTTCCATCGCCTGCGAGATTTCGCCCACCGTTGCCCGCGCCCGCGCCGCCGCAATCGCCAGTTCCAGCAGGTTTGCCCGATCACCTGCGGCCCCATTTTCCAGCGCCTTCAATGCCGATGCGCACTCTTTTGCGTCACGGGTATCGCGAATTTGCGCCAGCCTTTGCAGTTGCGAGCCGCGCACTGCCGTGTTGTCAATTTCTCGGATGTCGATCCTGGGTTGCTCGTCCAGCGTAAATTTGTTGACCCCGACAATCACCTCTTCGCCCCGGTCAACCCGCGCCTGTCGCCGCGCCGCCGCTTCCTCGATCCGCAGTTTCGGCATGCCGCTTTCAACGGCGCGTGTCATGCCGCCAAGCTTGTCCACTTCACCGATCAGTTCCCACGCCGCATCGGCCAGATCTTGAGTCAGTTTTTCCACGTAGTAAGACCCCGCCAACGGATCGACCACATTGGTCACCCCGGTCTCGTTTTGCAGGATCAACTGCGTGTTTCGCGCCAGCCGGGCACTGGCGTCTGTTGGCAGGGCAATCGCTTCGTCAAAAGAGTTTGTGTGCAAGCTTTGCGTGCCCCCCAGAACCGCCGACATGGCCTCGTAAGCGGTGCGCACGGCGTTGTTATAAGGGTCCTGTTCCTGCAGTGAAACACCGCTGGTCTGGCAATGGGTCCGCAGGATAGAGCTTTGCGGCTTCTTCGGCGAAAACTCCGCCATGATGCGGGACCACAACAACCGAGCCGCCCGCAGTTTTGCCGCCTCCATGAAAAAATTCATCCCGATGGCAAAGAAAAAGCTCAGGCGGGGTGCAAAATCGTCCACGTCCATACCCCGCGCAATCGCTGTTTTGACGTACTCTTTGCCATCCGCCAGCGTGAACGCCAGCTCCTGCACCAGCGTGCTGCCGGCCTCTTGCATATGATAACCGCTGATCGAGATGGAGTTGAATTTCGGCATCTGCTTTGAAGTGAATTCGATAATATCCGCCACAATGCGCATGCTTGGCTTGGGCGGGTAAATATAGGTGTTGCGCACCATGAATTCTTTCAGAATGTCGTTCTGAATGGTGCCCGACAGCACATCGCGTTTGTGGCCCTGTTCCTCGCCCGCCACAATAAAGCAGGCCAAAACCGGAATAACCGCGCCGTTCATGGTCATGGACACAGAAATCTTGTCCAGCGGTATGCCGTCAAACAGGATTTTCATATCCGCCACGCTGTCAATGGCAACGCCCGCTTTGCCCACGTCACCGATCACCCGAACGTGGTCGCTGTCATAGCCCCGGTGGGTTGCCAGATCAAATGCCACAGACACGCCCATCTGGCCCGCCGCCAGCCCGCGCCGGTAAAAAGCGTTGCTTTCTTCAGCGGTTGAAAATCCGGCGTATTGCCGAATGGTCCAGGGCCGCCCCGCGTACATGGTGGCCTTGGGCCCGCGCATATAGGGCGCCGCACCCGGCATTTGATTTAAATTGTCGATACCGCGCAAATCTTCAGCCGTATAAACCGGCTTGACCGCAATCCCTTCCGGCGTTTGCCAGTCCAAATCCGCCAGCTTGCGGTCGCGCAGCTCACTTGCCGCCTGCTTTTCCCATTGCTTCACCCTGCTCATAACCCACCTCTTTTGGCAAAAACTGCCGGTTTTTGTAATATATCATCTGCGGACTGTATGAACATCGCACGCTGATCCGCGCCGTTTCTCAGCCATGCTAAATCCGCTTGATAGCGTTGCCGCATCGAATTTTTCTGCGCGGCGTCAAACGGCACATACCGTCCCGCACCGCAGGTGATTTTCCTGGCGGCGTCAACCTTGCCCCGATCCAGCAAAACCTGCCGCAGCCGGGCCGCCGTGGCCCCGGTATTGTGGCGTTCAGAAAATGGTCGAAAGCGCAAATTCCTCTGGCCGCGGGTCAGGATTTTAAACTGCGAGGCGGTTTTGTCACAAAAGCGGTCAAATTCCCAAATGCAGATTTCAGCACTTGGAAAGGCGGCTGAAACATCCTCGATTACCTGCCGCCAACCGCGTGCATCATACGACAAATTGTTGATGGAGTCCTCATCCGGCATTGGATGGCCCGCAGGCACCGTGTGGGCAATCGCCGAGGCCCAGTAGTTTTCGTACGGTCTTATGGTCATCGCAATCCGCTGGCAGGACTTGTCGAAAATATCCGCAAACCGCGCCAAACGCCGCCGCAACCCGGGATAAAGCGTTGTCTGCCGCAGATTATTGGGCATGGTACCCATAATATTTTCTTCACTGATCAGCAGGGTTTTTTGCCGTGCGCGCCTCAAACGGTCCATCTCTATCCTGATGGCGCCGGCGTTGCGCTTCACCAGATCGCGCGTGCCATCCTGATCAAAGGTTGCCGGACGGCGCAATAGACCAGAGAATATCCCGCCCCTTGTGGTGCGCGGTCCCCAGAATGTCAGGCCATTTTGCCGCAAATTGTATTGGTTTTTGAGGATCGCCGATTGCAGTGAGCTGGTGCCGGTGCGGTGGGCACCGATATGAAGGATCACTTGCAAAAAGTGCAGAACCTTCCAGAAAAGCGCGGCTGTAAACCGGGGGGCGTATGGCGATGCCTGCTGCATTAAACCAACTGTCCAAACGCTTGCTTAACGGTATACGAATTTGCTGCGGTATTCACGAATTTGGCAACCCAAATGGCAAACACCCCCCTTTCGTCCCGCCGTAGGTTCCCTATATTAAACAGGAAAGGCGCGAAAATGTTCCGGCTTGTTGTTTTGGTTTTTATGTTTATGTCCCCGTCTGTGGCACTCGCCCAGGACGATGATCCATTGTTACAATACAAATGGCTGAAACGCCCGCTGGTGATTTTTGCCGACAGCGCCGATGACCCGCGTTTTATCCGCCAGATGGAACTGCTGCAGGTCAACCCCGAAGACCTTGAGGCCCGCGACGTGGTGATCTTAACGGATGTGGACGCTGCATCGGACACCGACCTGCGCAACACCCTGCACCCCCGCGATTTCATGCTGGTTTTAATCGCCAAAGACGGCAACATCGCCCTGCGCAAACCCACGCCCTGGACCGTGCGCGAACTGTCCCGCGCCATAGACAAGATGCCGCTGCGGCAGGACGAGTTGCAAAAATAGTAACGCACATTTTTTGGTGTCAGATTGACGCGATATTTGCAATTCTCTAACAAAATCTCTATATACAAAACAAGCAATTGACCCAGTGACAACATAAGAAGTTCAAATGGCAAAACCTGACGATACATATACACCTCCTCCCTCGGGTCCTACTGGCCCGGACCTTTTTTATTAGGCTCGGATACTTTCTTGTTCGCAAGAAACGATCTAAAATAACTTTCGTTGGAAAGGCTGCGGATTGCCGCGTGCGCGTATTTTGCGGCGGTTTCTTCAAGCGCTAGAAACCTGAGCGCCATCGCTTTCTTCCTGTCGGTCCCCATCTCTTTGTAGTTTTCTGATCGCAAATCCGCATTCATTAACTCCAAACGCCCAACCAATTCGTAGTAGCGCATGACATCCACAATCTGTGTGTCCGATAACAAATCTATGCTGTCGATCACGACTGAAAAATATCTGTCCCTTTCGCGACGTGGAATGAACGGCCGATAGGCCTTGTCATTGGTGAAATCCGCATCCATTCGGGATTTCAGACCATTCCAATCGGTATCTTCAACATCCCGATAATGAAGCTCAATTTCAGTTCGTACTGCCCGTTGAACATCAATGCGCCGACGTTGTCGCTCTGATTCTTCGCGGTATTCTTGAACAAGGAACGTGACCAACCATCCAGACGCAACCACAGTTGCGGCTATCAGGGCTTGACTGATGCCTGTTTTTAAACTCGAATTGGACGCTATTGCAAACAGCGGAAACGCGACGATCGCCGCCACAAACAAAAGAACCGTCGTGACCCTAAGTGCAAGACGTGCCGCTGGGAATCGCCGGAGAAAATAACTGACAACAAAAACCAGCAACACCAAAAACATTGCCAATAAAAACAATAGTACGGTTGTTCCGTTTTCCAAAACTTCGGGCGTTTGAAGTGGCTGCGGACCAGCGAACACAATTTTAACCGGTATAATCGCAGTCACTACAACAAATATACAAACCCCAATCCGCATCATTCAAACTCCAAAATAACCTGATCCACCGTCAGGCTGTCGCCAACGCCAGCATTTACGCCGGAAATAACACCCTTCTTCTCTGCCCGCAGCACGTTCTCCATCTTCATGGCTTCCACCGTGCACAGGGCCTGTCCGGCCTCCACCGTGTCCCCCGTCGCCACGTTCAGCGCAACCAGCAGACCCGGCATCGGGCACAGCAGCATTTTGGAAGTATCAGGCGGTTCGCGTTCCAGCATATGCGCGGCCAGTTCAACCTGACGGGGCGTTCGGATCAGAACGTTCAGATCGGCCCCCCGGTGCCGCATGCGATAACCAAGGGGAATGGGGTTGATTTTGACGATCAGCTTCCCGCCGTCCACGTCCAGAACCGCCAATGGGCGACCCGGAACCCAGTCAGAGGTAACACGCAGTTCGCGCTCGTCTGCAAAGCTGACGCTGGCCCCATCCCGGTCCGCATCAATGCAAACAATAAAATCAACACCCGCCAGCGAAACAATCCAGTCCCGCCCCACTTCGCGCTCGTGATTGTCCATGCGCCCGCTGATCCGCGCGTCGCGGATTTCCTGCACCCTGAACATCGCCACCCCACAGGCCGCCAGCCGCCGCAGATGGTCCTGTCCAAGCTCCGCACCGCCAAATCCGTCTGGATACTCTTCTTCAATAAACGCCGTGGTGATGTCGCCCGCCGCAAATCGCGTGTGATCCATGACCGCAGACAAGAACGGAATATTATGCCCGATCCCCTCTACTTCAAACCCGTCAAGCGCATCACGCATCACGCCAATCGCCGCCGTCCGATCCGGTGCCCAACTGCACAGTTTGGCGATCATCGGGTCATAATACATCGAGATTTCGCCGCCTTCGTACACGCCGGTGTCATTGCGCACGACCTTGGATTCATCATTGCGTTCAGCCGGGGGCCGGTACCGCGTCAGCCGACCGATTGAGGGCAGAAAGTTGCGATAGGGGTCTTCCGCATACAGGCGGCTTTCAATCGCCCAACCGTTGATCCCCACATCCTTTTGCGCAATTTTCAGCTTTTCACCTGCTGCCACCCGGATCATCTGTTCCACCAGATCAATACCGGTGATCAGCTCTGTCACCGGATGTTCCACCTGCAGGCGGGTATTCATTTCCAGAAAGTAAAAATTCCGATCGCCATCGACAATAAACTCCACCGTCCCGGCGCTGCAATACTCAACCGCCGCCGCCAGGGCGACCGATTGCGCGCCCATTGATTTTCGCGTTGCTTCATCCAGAAACGGCGACGGGGCTTCCTCGATCACTTTCTGGTTCCGACGCTGGATCGAACACTCGCGCTCGTTCAGGTAAATCAGATTGCCGTGTGTGTCCGCCAGCACCTGAATCTCGATATGGCGCGGCTGGGCTACGAATTTTTCGATGAAGATCCGGTCATCGCCAAAAGACGCTGCCGCCTCGTTTTTGGACGCCTGAAACCCCTCGCGCGCGCCGTCGTCATCCCAGGCCACCCGCATGCCTTTGCCACCACCCCCCGCACTGGCCTTGATCATCACCGGATAGCCGATGTCGTTGCTGATCCTGACCGCCTCCTCCGCGTCGGCAATCTCGCCCATATATCCAGGAACGGTGGACACACCCGCCTTTGCCGCCAGTTTCTTTGATGTGATCTTGTCGCCCATGCTTTCAATCGCCCCGGCGGGCGGGCCGATAAACGCAACCCCGGCCTTTTCCAGTGCCTTTGCAAACAGCTTGTTTTCTGACAAAAACCCATAGCCGGGATGCACCGCCTCTGCACCGGTTTGGGCGACCGCCGCCAGGATTTTATCAATCACGATATAGCTTTCGGCGGCGGACGGCGGGCCAATATGCACCGCCTCATCCGCCATTTGAACGTGCAGCGCGTTCCTGTCCGCGTCTGAATAAACCGCCACGGTTTTGATCCCCATTTTCCGCGCGGTCTTGATCACCCGGCAGGCGATTTCTCCACGGTTGGCAATCAGGATTTTCTTGAACATTGGGTAAGCCCTTACGATGGCACGGCTGCTGAGGTCGCGCGAAATTGTGGTTTATTTTCAGAAAGTTGAACAAAGCCCTGCCGCCAAACAAAAAGAAGGGGCCCGGTTGACTGACAACAAGGCCCCAGAGGAGGGGAAGGGGATTTTGAAACGTATTCACGAAACCTGCGGGAAATTGAAACCGCTGCCTCAAATAAAGCGTAACCCGCAAAAACATCGTGATCCAGCGTCTTGTTCGCCGCAGACTTTGCCTCGGCCAAAAGCCGCCAAAATTGGTTAACCATAAGCAAATTCACGCCGACCCCGCTGCGTCATCGGTGAACACTTCAGGAAATCCCGCCACCGCACGGCTGCGGTCAATTCTCAGCATCGCTGTATAGCTGCAGGCGTCAAACGGGTCTTCCGCCGCCACGACCTCGCGGCCAAACAGCCAGCTTAACCGTCCGGCATCCAGATTACCGCGCTCAAAAGCCTGATCGCCAAAATGCCGCCACAACGCTTGTAAAAAGCCAAGATCTGCCCGCCTGTCGGCTGCGCGGCGATCCGCAAATCGCTCACGCGCAATCAGCGGCACGGCCCCCTTTTTGTTTGGGCGACGGATGGTGAACTGGAAATCGGAACTGGGAAGGCGGCTGGGAAAGCCGCGATGTTTCAACATTGTTGCGCTCTTGCCAGGGGCTGGCGCGAGGCGACTTTTGAAAAGAAACGGTCCGGTCTTACTGCCGCGATCGCACCGCCGCCGGTATTTTGATTACTCGGCGGCGGTGGGTTAAAATGACAGTTTTGGATGTTCCGGGTGAAACCGAAGCTATGGCGTGGTGGTATTGGTGGTGCCCCGAGGCGTCTGTGGATCGTCCGGATCTCTTGGTATTTCAGTGTTTGGTGGGTAGCATCGTTCGTCAAATGTGCTGTACGTATAACCGTCCGCACAACCCGCCGGTTCGCCAAATTTATTATACAGCGGATCAGCAGTGATCGGGCCCACCTCTTTCGGGGCGCAGGCACCAACAGCCACCAAAACGGCGATTGCAGAAAGTGATTTCGGATGACGTAGCATAAAATTCTCCAATTCAATCGACTCGCGAACGCGCGAATCTCAATTTCGAATGAACACACACAAGACGCAAAAATTCCATTTTTCAAGCATTTTTGCTTGAGAGCGATCCAAATTGTGCCTGAATTGCGAAAAATGCAACAGGTAAGCACCGCAAGTCGCGAACGGTTTAGCGATCGCTGGCAGGCCTGTATTGCCTTGGAATTAAACGGATAAAACCGCCGGGCAGACCAGGCCCGCCCGACGGTTTTAAAATTAGTATTTGGTATAAACCGGGTCTTCGACCACGATCGGAACCACCATTGGTTCCGGTTCCGGCGGTGGTGGTGCGCATGCGGCCACAAGACCCGCCAGACCAACCATGAATAGTACCTTGATACTGCTGGACATGATGTCCTCCTCAATATGTGCGGGGGTTGCGGTTCTGCGGTCTGTAAGTCACACACCCCGGAACCAGTCCCCCGTTCCGCGATAACGGTCACTTGGTTGTAACCACCTGCAATCATAGAGGAATCCTGTGTCAAAATATACGGTGACGGCGCAATCAGCGCCAACCGTGACGCGATTGCATCAAACAGGGAGGGCAAGTACCGCCTTGCGGCAACATATTGTGGTTTGCACGAATTCACTCCCATATGCAGGCCCCGTCCACCAACCGGTAAGAGCTCATAAACTGCGTGGCGGCAGCATCTGCGGTGCCCCGTGACAGTTTCCTGTCAAGCAGTGCCACCAGGATCAGATCGATCTGACCGGTAAATTCTGCAGCCACCGGCAATCCGATTTCATGGCACAGAAAATCCATATCCGGTGCCGCACGCACATAGTCAATCTGGTCCAGATCACGGGCAATTTGTGGGGCAAGAAAGCGCAGCACCAACCAGTTTTCCCCCGCTTCCGGGTGATCCTCAAACAAGATATCCAAGCGTGTGACCGGCTGGCCCGAGGGCACCGGCACCAGGTCGCCCTGCGCCCGCGTTATCGCCGGTAACATCAGCAATAAAACAGGCAGCAATCTCACAAAACACCCCAAGACACCAGCCCGCAGGCCGAGGCGGCCCAGAACGCCACCCATTGCGGCATCTGGATCACCCGGAATTTTTGCCGACGCATGGTCAGAAAGCTGATCGCGCCCAGCCAATAGCCGTAAACCGTCGCCAGCATGGCCAGCGGCAGGAAATCCTCGCGCAGGATCGGCGACAGATAACAAAACGTCAGAATGCCCATTGTGACCGCGCCCCAATGCCACGAAAATTCCATTGTGTGTTTGGGCACAGGATGAAAATCCGCCTCCAGCATGGGGGCCACGATCAGGCGGCGACCCCGCACCAGATGCAAAAACAAGCCCATTGCGGAAATCGCTCCGGCGATGATGAGTAAGGTTTCTTTCATTTTTGCTCCCCTTTTTGGGCCGTTAGAGCGATTTCGGTTTCAAATTCGGCGGGCGAAGTGATGTCCGGCGCGTCTGTCGCACCTCTCCCCGGCCCTCTCCCAAGGGAGAGGGGGCGCACAATCGCCAACCCCATCGCCCCCTCTCCTGTAGGAGAGGGCCGGGGAGAGGCGCGACAGGAAAACTCTGCTACCTGTTGACCGCCAGACCGGCAGGACAGCGCCCGGCCTCGGGTGAAGCGAAGCGCCCTCGTCGTGCCGGAGGCACGCTTGCAGCGTGACGGGGGAGGTCACCTTTCGGTGATTGCAAGCAATCACCTGCCGGTCGCCGGGGCGCTGTCCGGGCGAAGGGCCCGGACGACGATTGTCGCCACGAAATCGCAATACATTATATATCTGCTCCCCCTCACAACGGTATTTTATCATGCCTTTTCCACGGGTTTTCCAACCCCTCTCCCCGGCCCTCTCCCAAGGGAGAGGGGGCGCACAATCGCCAACCCCATCGCCCCCTCTCCTGTAGGAGAGGGCCGGGGAGAGGCGCGACAGGAAAACTCTGCTACCTGTTGACCGCCAGACCGGCAGGACAGCGCCCGGCCTCGGGTGAAGCGAAGCGCCCACCCGGGGAAGGCCGGGCGCTGTCCGGGCGAAGGGCCCGGACGGGTGTTTGAGGCCAAGGTCATCTTCACCCCCTCACAACGGAATATTGTCATGCTTCTTCCACGGGTTTTCCACCCGCTTGCCCCTTAAAGACGCAAAGCTCCGCGCCACACGCTTCCGTGTCGCATGCGGCATGATCACATCGTCGATAAACCCCTTCTCGGCGGCCACAAACGGATTGGCAAACCGCCCTTCGTATTCCGCCGTGTGCGCCGCGATCTTTTCCGCGTCCCCCAGATCACCACGATACAATATCTCAACCGCCCCCTTGGCCCCCATCACCGCCACCTGCGCTGTGGGCCAGGCATAGTTGAAATCCCCGCGCAGGTGTTTTGAGGCCATCACGTCATACGCCCCACCGTAGGCTTTGCGCGTAATCACCGTCACCTTGGGTACCGTCGCCTCGCCATAAGCAAACAGCAGTTTCGCGCCGTGCTTGATCACTCCGCCATATTCCTGTGACGTCCCCGGCAGAAAGCCCGGCACATCCACAAGCGTCAGGATCGGTACCTCGAACGCATCGCAAAACCGCACGAACCGCGCCGCCTTGCGCGACGCATCAATGTCCAGACACCCCGCCAACACCATCGGCTGGTTGGCAACCACGCCAACGCTGGCCCCTTCAATGCGCATGAAACCGGTCAGGATATTCCCGGCAAACGCCGCCTGGGTTTCAAAGAAATCCCCCTCATCCGCCACCTTCACGATCAACTCGCGCATGTCATAGGGCAGGTTGGGATTGGCCGGCACCAATGAATCCAATGAAGCCTCAAGCCGCCCCGGATCATCAAAAAACGGCCGCACGGGGGCCTTGTTGCGGTTGGACAACGGCAGGAAATCAAACAGCCGCCGGGTTTCCATCAGCGCCTCCATGTCATTCACGTAAGCCCCGTCTGCCACTGATGATCTGGACGTGTGGGTCTTGGCCCCGCCCAGTTCTTCCGCCGTCACAACTTCGTTGGTCACGGTCTTGACCACATCCGGGCCGGTGACAAACATGTAAGAACTGCCCTCAACCATATAGATAAAATCGGTCATGGCAGGCGAATAGACCGCCCCACCGGCGCAGGGCCCCATGATCAGGCTGATCTGGGGAATGACGCCCGAAGCCATGATATTTTTCTGGAACACGTTGGCGTAACCGGCAAGCGACGCCACGCCCTCCTGTATCCGCGCGCCGCCGCTGTCGTTCATCCCGATCACCGGTGCGCCGTTGGCCACCGCCATATCCATGATCTTGCAAATCTTCTCGGCGTTGGTTTCCGAAAGCGAGCCACCAAACACCGTGAAATCCTGGGAAAACACATAGACCATCCGCCCGTTGATGGTGCCCCAGCCGGTGACCACGCCATCCCCCGGCATATGGTTCTTGTCCATGCCAAAATCGGTGCAGCGGTGCGCCTTGAACATGTCAAATTCTTCAAAAGACCCCTCGTCCAGCAAAACCTCGATGCGTTCGCGCGCCGTCAGCTTGCCCTTGGAATGCTGCGTATCAATCCGCTTTTGCCCGCCACCCAGTCGCGCGGCGGCGCGGCGGTCTTCCAGTTGCTGCAGAATTTCGGTCATCTGGCCTGTCTCCCTGTCGGATTTTTGCTTGAAACTAACGGAGAATTCCGGGTTTCCAAAGCCCTAATTCGCATATTTGCTAATGCCTTTGCATGTGTTGTTTGCAATATGCAAATTTGCAAAGTACCGGATACCGCTTGCCATTTAATACAATCCGCAACAGGGTCCGGCAAATTGAGCCAGATCAGAGCAAACCATGCCAGAGCCACAGACAATCGAGATGGTCTCCGCCCATGCCGAGGGCGAGGTTGGCAACGTCATCACCGGTGGCGTGGCCCCGCCGCCGGGCGATACCCTGTGGCAGCAAATGGAGTTTTTGCAGGCCGACCAATCCCTGCGCAATCGGGTGTTGAACGAGCCGCGCGGCGGCGTTTTCACCCACGTCAATCTGCTGGTCCCCGCCGTCTCGCCCCATGCGGTTTGCGGTTTTCTGACCATGGAGCCTGCGCACACCCCGCCCATGTCTGGCTCCAACGCCATGTGCGTAGCGACCGTGTTGATCAACACCGGTCTGATCGCCGCTCAGGAACCGGTCACCACCTTCAACCTTGAAGCCGCCGCCGGGCTGGTGGCCATTCGCGCCACCTGCAAGGACGGCAAGGCGACATCGGTTGAGTTGACCAACGTGGCTTCATTTGCCGATCAGCTGGACGTCAAGCTGGAGGTGCCGGGTCTTGGCACGCTAAGGGTTGACACTGCCTTTGGCGGGGACAGTTTTGTGCTGGTCAAAGCGGCGGACGCCGGGCTTGAGATCGTACCGGACGCCGCGCGGGACATCGCGCTGATGGGCGCGATCATCACCAAAGCCGCAAACGAACAAATCGGCTTTGACCACCCGACGGAAAACTGGAACCACATCTCGTTTTGCCAGTTCACCGGCCCGCTGTCACGCAGCGGCGGACTGGTCACGGGCCAAAGCGCTGTTGTCATAGACCCGGGCAAGATCGACCGGTCGCCCTGTGGCACCGGCTGCTCCGCCCGGCTGGCGGTGATGCTGGCAAGGGGCGAAATTGCAGTTGGCGAGCGTTTCATCGGCACCTCGATCCTGGGTACGCGGTTTGACTGTGTGATCAGATCGACGACAAAGGTTGGCGACCACCGCGCCGTCATCCCCAGCATCAAGGGGCGGGCATGGATCACCGGCACACACCGGATTACGGTTGATCCGGGCGACCCGTTTCCTGAGGGGTACCGGTTGTCGGATACATGGGCAAATGCCTGACCACACCAAAACCCCCTGTCGCAAACATGTGAACCAAAAGGTCAAAAAACCACCGACCCCGCATTTACAACCCCCGCCCACAGGCATAAGCCAATCCAATGGCTGATCGACACCAGAGCCGTTTTCTTGACCGCTCGACCCCTCCGCATATTATCACGCTGGTGCTGATCGCCGGGCTGTCGGCGCTGTCGATGAACATCTTTTTGCCGTCGCTTCCCAACATGACCACCTATTTTCAGACCGATTATGCGCTGATGCAATTGTCAGTCTCGGCTTATCTTGCGGTCAACGCGGTGCTGCAGTTGTTTGTTGGACCGATCTCTGATCGTTTTGGCCGCCGACCGGTTATCCTGTGGGGTTACGGGTTGTTCCTTCTGGCCACCATCGGCTGTCTGCTGGCCACGTCGATTGAGGTTTTCCTTATTTTCCGCATGAGCCAGGGTGCCATTGTCACCGGCATGGTTTTGTCCCGCGCCATCGTGCGCGATATGGTTCCCGCAGCCCAGGCGGCCAGTATGATTGGCTATGTCACCATGGGCATGGCGGTGGTGCCGATGGTCGGGCCTGCTGTGGGCGGGTATCTGGATGAGCTGTTTGGCTGGCAGGCCAATTTTTCCATGCTGTTGTTTCTTGGGGTCGCGGTCATGGCGCTGGTCTGGGCCGATCTGGGCGAGACCAACAAGAGACGCTCCACCAGCATGCTGGCGCAGATCAGGGATTATCCGGAATTGTTTCGCTCGCGCCGGTTTTGGGGCTACAGCTTGGCGGCGGCATTTTCCAGCGGTTCGTTTTTTGCTTTTATCGGTGGCGCGCCTTATATCGCCACAGAGTTTTTTGGCCTTAAACCCGGCGTACTGGGGGTTTATTTCGGCATGACGGCCTTTGGTTATATGGCCGGAAATTTCATTTCCGGGCGATTTTCAACAAGGGTTGGCGTCAATCGGATGATCCTGTTTGGCACGCTGGTGATCCTGACCGGCATGTCGATGTCGCTGATACTATTTTTGAGTGGTGCCGGCCACCCGCTGGTGTTTTTTGGCTTCATGTCCTTTGTCGGCATTGGCAACGGCATGTCCCTGCCCAACGCCAACGCGGGCATGTTAAGCGTGCGCCCGCATCTGGCGGGCACCGCATCCGGACTTGGCGGGGCGATCATGATCAGCGGCGGGGCGGCGCTGTCAGCACTTTCCGGTGCGATCCTCAGCCCAACCTCGGGGCCGTTTCCCCTGATCTGGCTGATCATCGCCACGGCGGTGCTGGCGGTTGTCACGATACTTTATATTATGAAGGTTGAGCGCAGCACCGGGCCGCTGGACGTTGAAGTTCAGCACTGACCAACGGCGGAGTGACCACTAAGCAGCGTGGTCCGAACCTTGTTTGTCCAGCATTCTGATAAGCCCCGGCCATTCCGTTTCACCGTTGTAATTATAGTGTTCTGACGTGGCCATCTGATCCTGATAGCGGGCGACCTTTTGCGGGTCGATCAGGTGCAATTCGCGGCCCATCGAAAGGGTTTTGATCTGGGTCACGCAGGTCTGGCGCAGAAAATAGGCGCGGAAAAAGGCCGCTGCTGCTGTCTCGCCCAGCGCATAATATCCGTGGTTGTGGCTGATCAGAATTTGATTTGCGCCCAGTTGTTTGACGAAATGCGCAGCAAAACCATCATCCTCTTCAAATTCATATTCGATATATCCGGTGATATTGCCAAGATAAACCGCCGGCTGGTTAAGTGGCAAAAGGCCGTCCTCGATTGACCCGACGGCCATGACATCTTCTTCGTGGCCATGCACGAAAAAATTGGTTTCAGGCCGTGAACCCAGAATCCATTGACACAGGTTTTGCACACCGTCGTTCAGCCACGGCGCGTCCGTGTCAACCGGTTGACCGCTTGCATCGATCTTAACCATGTCTGACGCACGCGCTTCTTCCCAAAACATGCCGTAGGGGTGCACAAGATAATGATCCGGCGCGTCCGGCACACGGGCGCAAACCGCGCCATTGGCCAAATCGGACATGCCGTAATGGCCCAGAATGCGGAAAAGGGCGGCCAGGTCCACCCGCGTTTTCCATTCCTGCGCTGAACAGGCGTTCTGAATATTGCGTGGTGTTATAGACATGCGTGCCGCCTTTATTCGATATTTGCAGCACCTTGATACGCCGTCTCAAGCGAT
The DNA here is from genome assembly GCA_964480735.1 of uncultured Rhodobacterales bacterium. Lineage (GTDB taxonomy): Bacteria > Pseudomonadota > Alphaproteobacteria > Rhodobacterales > Rhodobacteraceae > UBA5972. The sequence continues at coordinate 21,541 of CAYZQS010000010.1, read as the reverse complement.
TTGGGCAACCGTTGGTGTCTTGCGCGAATGCCAAAACTTCAAAACCTTGATTTGCGAATTTGCAGAATGTAAACTGAGATTAGCAATATCGCAAAGTTTCAGGGTGAACATGGCCACTCAAAAACTGTATGCCGGGGTCAAACTGCGCGAGACCCGCACCCGTCTTGGGCTGACGCAAAAGGATTTTGCCGCCAAGCTGGACGTGTCCCTGCCCTATCTGAACCAGATGGAAAACAACCGCCGCCCGGTGTCCACGGGCGTGGTGCTGGCGCTGGCGCATGAATTTGGTTTTGACGTGACAGAGCTGTCAACCGGTGACGCCGAACGTATGGTGACGGACATGCGTGAAGCCCTGGCCGATCCGGTGTTTTCAGACGCAGCACCGCTGGCCGATTTGCGTCTGACCGCGTCAAACGCCCCGGCACTGGCGCGGGCGTTTTTGGAACTGCACAAGGCTTACAAACAAAACCACGAACATCTGGCCTCGCTGTCCGAAGTATTGGGGCGCGACGAGGTGTCTTCCGCTCAATCGCCCTGGGAAGAGGTACGGGACTTTTTTCATTATTGTGACAACTATCTGGACGCCGTTGATCAGGCAGCCGAGCATTTTTCCGGCAGTGTCGGGATCAACGGCAAAAACGGTATTGCGGCGATTGCCGGGCGGCTGAATGATCACGGCGTATCAACCCATCTGGGCGACCGGACAAAACTGCGCCGGTATGATCCGGCAAGCAAAACCCTGAATATTTCCGATGCCGTCGGCCTGCCGACACAGGTTTTTCAACTGGCCCATCAATACGCGCTGATCACCCAGGACGACCTGTTGGAGGCCACGCTTGATCTGGCGCGGTTTCGCACGGACGCGGCGCGGGCGATCGCCAAGATCGGGCTGGCCAATTATTTCGCCGGGGCGACCATGTTGCCCTATGGACGGTTCCAGGAGCAGGTGCAGAAATACCGGCATGATCTGGAACGGCTGTCGGATCATTTTGGTGCTTCGATCGAGCAGGTGGCGCACCGACTTTCCACCCTGCAACGCCCCGGTGCCAAAGGTGTGCCGTTCTTTTTTGTGCGGGTGGATCAGGCCGGTACGATCACCAAACGCCATTCCGCCACCCGCCTGCAATTTGCCCGCTTTGGCGGGGCTTGCCCGCTGTGGAACGTGCATGCCGCCTTTGAGACCCCGGGGCGGTTTTTGCGGCAATTGGCGGAAACCCCCGACGGGGTGCGGTATTTCTGTCTGGCGCGGGATGTGTCAAAATCCGGCGGCTCGTTTCAGTCCCCGGTGCGCCGTTATGCCATCGGCCTTGGCTGTGATGTCACCTATGCGGCTGATCTGGTTTATTGTGATGACATGGATCTGGAAAACCACCGGGCGTTTGAGCAGATTGGAATATCCTGCCGGATATGTGAGCGCACGGAATGCCACCAGCGCAGCGTACCGCCGCTTGAGCGGACAATTCACGTGGACCACAACCAGCCCGGAGTTTTGCCGTACAGCATTGGTTGAAATGGCCCTGTCAGAACGCCGGACGGAATATCGGCCAAACGTTCAGCGTTGGCGGGATTGCCACGCCGGATGTTCCCACGGCACCGCGTTTGATTTTGGCAGCGGGTCTTTGCCCAAAATATGGTCGCTGGCTTTTTCAGCGGTCATGATTGTTGGCGCGTTCAGATTGCCGTTGGTGATGCGCGGAAATATCGAGCTGTCGGCCAGCACCAGCCCGTCAACCCCAATGACCCGGCATTTTGGGTCAACCACAGCCATCGGATCATCTGCACTGCCCATTTTGGCCGTGCCACAGGGGTGAAAGGCGCTTTCGGCGTGCTGGCGGATGAAATCGTCCAGCGTGTCATCAGAGGTCACGCTGTCGCCGGGCTGAATTTCCCTGCCTGCGAAGGGTTCAAAGGCAGCTTGCGCAAAAATCTCTCGGGTCAGTGAAATACAGGTGCGAAAATCGCGCCAGTCCTGATCGGTGCTCATATAGTTAAACAATATTTTGGGCGCGTCTTTTGGATCGGTGCTGGCCAGTGTCACCTCCCCGCGAGAGGCGGAACGCATGGGCCCCACGTGCGCTTGAAACCCGTGTCCCTGCGCCGCCGCTTTACCGTCATAGCGCACGGCGATGGGCAAAAAGTGATACTGGACGTCAGGATAATCCACACCCCTGGCCGAGCGAATGAAAGCCGCACTTTCAAACTGGTTGGATGCGCCAAGGCCGGATTTGGTAAACAACCACCGCGCACCGATCAAGGCTTTGGAAAATATATTCCAGTGTTTGTAAAGCGTTACGGGCAATTTGCTGGTCATCTGAATATAGACTTCCAGATGATCCTGAAGGTTTTTCCCAACCCCGGGACGATTGGCAATAACGTTTATGCCGTAGTCTTTGAGGTGTCCTGCCGGACCGATGCCCGACAGCATCAGCAGCTTTGGCGAGTTGATCGAAGAGGCGGCCAGGATCACCTCGCGCCGGGCTTGCAGGACTTTCACAACACCGCCCTGTTCAACCTCAACGCCCACCGCACGTCCGTTTTTTATCACCACGCGGCGCACAAACGCCCGGATCAGCTGCACGTTTTTGCGCTTTAGTGCCGGACGAAGATAGGCGTTGGCCGCGGACCACCGCCGGCCACGGTAAACGGTCTGTTCCATCGGGCCAAAGCCCTCTTGCTGATGTCCGTTATAGTCACTGGTCACCTGATACCCGGCCTGTGAGCCCGCGTTGACAAAGGCCTGATGCAGGGGGTTATCGCGCGGTCCGCGCGTGATGTGCAGCGGCCCGTCCGTGCCGCGCCAGCGGTCTGAAACACCTCCATGCCAGTGCTCCATTCGCCTGAAATAGGGCAGCACATCCGCAGCCCCCCACCCGTCGGCACCGCTGTCACGCCAGTGATCAAAATCCTTCGGATGTCCGCGCACATAGACCATTCCGTTGATCGACGAGGATCCACCAATCACCTTGCCGCGCGGCACCACCAAACGGCGGTTGTTCAGATGCGGCTCTGGCTGGCTTAAAAACCCCCAATCGTAGGTTTTCATATTCATCGGATAAGACAGGGCTGCGGGCATTTGGATGAACGGCCCCGCGTCGGTGCCGCCATATTCGATCACCAACACGGTGTTTTTACCGTCTTCGGACAACCGGTACGCCAAAGCGCAACCGGCGGAGCCCGCGCCGACAATGATAAAATCAGCCTGCATTGTCGCCCTTGGGGTATCGCTGGGCGTCTTCCAGCACATTCAGATCCATATGGTTGCGCATATATCGCTCGCTGGCGATTTTGAGCGGCTGGTAGTCCCACGGGTAATAGCCGCCCTTGCGCAATGCGTCATAGACCAAAAGTCGTCTGGCCTGACTTTCGCGCACCGCCGCGTCAAACGCATCAAGGTTCCAGCGGGCATGTGATTTCGTGCGCAACTGCGCCAGCGTTGACGCCTGAGCGGGTGCGTCCGCCAGATTTGACAGCTCGTGCGGATCAGCCTCAAGATCAAAAAGCTGATCCGGATCAAGCGCACAGCGGGTGTATTTCCACTTGCCATACCGCAGGCAGACCAGCGGCGCGTAAGAAGCCTCTGCCGCGTATTCGATGGCCACGGGGGCATCGCGCGCGCCACCATTCGCAAGCGGTACAAGCGTTTCGCCGTCCACATAGGGCGCAATACTGTCAAGTGACAGCCCGGCAAGATCTGCCAGTGTTGGCGTCACGTCCAGCGTGGATACCGGCGCGTCGATGCGGCCCGGTTGCATATCGGGCGAAGAAATCATCAGGGGAACACGGGACGACCCTTCAAAAAAGCTCATCTTGAACCACAGACCACGTTCGCCCAGCATATCGCCGTGATCGGAAACAAACAGTATGGTCGCCAGTTGGCCGGTGGCCTGCATAGCCGCCATCACGTCGCCGATTTTGTCGTCAATATAAGAAATATTGGCAAAATAGGCGCGGCGGGCGTCGGCGACATGAACGTCTGTGATATCAAGCGCCCGCCAATCGTTGGCATCAAATATGCGCTTGGAATGGGGATCCTGCGCGTTGTAGCCAAAATCTGCGACCTGGGGCTGCAAATATTCGCAATCCGTATAAAGGTCCCAGTATTTCCGGCGCGCCACATAGGGGTCGTGCGGGTGGGTAAAGCTGACCGTCAGACACCAGGGGCGATCATCCTTGCCTCGGGCCAGATCATAGACTTTTTGGCTGGCCTCATGGGCCACGTCATCGTCATATTCCAGTTGATTGGAAATCTCGGCCACGCCCGCACCGGTGACTGAACCCAGATTGTGGTACCACCAGTCTATGCGTTCGCCGGGTTTGCGGTAATCCGGTGTCCAGCCAAAATCTGCAGGATAAACATCGGTTGTAAGACGCTGTTCAAACCCGTGTAGCTGGTCCGGGCCGACAAAGTGCATTTTGCCGGACAGGCAGGTCTGATA
>CAYZQS010000010.1:13341-17005 GCA_964480735.1 uncultured Rhodobacterales bacterium | reverse complement strand
TTTTGCGTCATTGTTGCGGCCATTGTGCAAGTTTCAAATCAAGATACTCCCAGACAAGTCCCATCGTCTGAAACCGGTCCATCGGATTTTCGCGCAGGCCCTGCCGGATGTACAAACCGTCAATCAGCGCGCCCACTGTGCTGGCGATCTGATGGGCGTAGGCGGGGGTGGTCAGCGGCTTTAGGCAATAGACCAGATTGGAATGCAGCCGGTGAATGTAAATGTGCAGCAGCCGTTTTGCAGCGGCTGAATTTTGCGCCTGAACATAAAATATCAGCCAGGCGCTGATGATTTCGGGTTCAAAATTTTCGGGATCAAAACTGGCGGCAATTATACCGTTCAAGCGTTCGCGCGGCGTGGTTGCCGCACTCAATTCTGCCCGCGCCCGGCGCCCCAGCTGATCCAGTATTTCGCGCATGGCGGCCAGAAACATCGCCTCTTTGGAGCCAAAATAATGATGTGCAAGGCCGCTGGACATGCCCGCGCGTTTGGCAATTTTGGTCACCGTCACGTCCAGTGATCCCGCCGCGCCGATCTCGGCGATTGCTGCCTGAACAAGGGCGGCACGGCGGATGGGTTCCATTCCAAGTTTTGGCAAGGCGGTCCTCCGTGATCACATTAAAATACAGGATATACTGTTTTTATTGACTGCTCAATCAATAATAATTCGTCTTAACTATGGGACGCTAATTATTGATATTATTGAAAATAGTTATCCACATGTTGCGGTTATCCACAGGCACACTACCAAATCTGCGCACCACATCGGACCGCCAATTCCTGAGATTTGGCCGTGCATTCGTCAGCGGTGGCACCAATAAGACCACAATGAAACACCAGATTACCGGCAATTTTTCCGGGTTTTTCTTACCGCTCTGGATAACTATTTTGGGCCAGACATGCGGTTGTCCTTGCTTTAATTTGCGCGGCAGAGGCATATTTCAGCAAAGCCCACAAACCGAAAGGACGATCCATGACTGTTTTTAAAAACCTGCTGTGCGCCGCTGCAATCGGACTGGGAACCGCTGGTGCGGCTCTGGCACAGGGAACCGGCTCTGAAGGATATTTTGAGATCTATAACAACACCACAAACAATATAGTCATCAGCTTTTACACCAACGACGGCAGCGGCTGGTCCAACAACTGGCTGGACGGCGTGGACATCGTACCGGGCCAAAGCGCGACGGCGACGTTTCATGCGGATACCGGTGCCTGCGATCAGGTCTTCGCCGTGGGTTGGCTGGGCAACGGTGATACCGAAATTATCGACGACCCCATATCGATTGACATCTGCGCGGCCTCAAATGTTTATCTGGATGACAATGAAATCTACTACGACTGACGGGTTCAAACTGGGGCGTCCACTGAACTACCGTCTAAAGCTGGGCCAAAATCTCGTCTGAAATATCAAAATTGGCGGTGACGGTCTGAACGTCGTCATCGTCTTCCAGTGCAGCAATCAGTTTCATCAGCTTTTCAGCGCCTGCCAGATCAAGCGGCGTTGTCATGTTCGGCTTCCAGATCAATTTCGTGGTTTCAGAGTCACCCAATGCCTTTTCCAAGGCGCCGGAAACTTCGTGTAACTCTGTGAATTCACAGTAAATTTCGTGGCCGTCACCGGAACTTTCCACATCTTCGGCTCCGGCTTCTATGGCGGCGTCCATGATGGCCTCCGGGTCTCCGGCGCTGGCCGGATAAACCACCAAACCTTTGCGTTCAAACATGAACGAAACCGCACCGGTTTCCGCCAGATTGCCGCCGGATTTGGTGAAGATCGAGCGTACAACAGAGGCCGTGCGGTTCCTGTTGTCCGTCATGGCCTCGACAATCACCGCCACGCCCTCGGGACCGTAACCCTCATAGCGGATTTCATCATAGCTTTCGGCGTCACCGCCAATGGCTTTGTTTATGGCGCGGTCGATCACGTCTTTTGGGACTGAATTTGATTTGGCTTCCTTGACAGACAGGCGCAGGCGGGGGTTTTTGTCAGGATCCGGGTCGCCCATCTTGGCCGCAACGGTAATTTCCTTGGCCAGTTTTGAAAACAGTTTGGAGCGCACCGCGTCCTGCCGCCCCTTGCGGTGCTGAATATTTGCCCATTTGGAATGGCCGGCCATGGGGGTCTCCTGAAACTCTGAGTGGTTTTCTGGGCGGGTTATAGGCCAGAGCACCGCGGCAGTTCAAGGCGGGTTTGTGGTTGATTGCAGGCGGTTCAGGAGAGAAAGATTTTGACCGTAGCAGATCAACAGCTGGTAAACTGGTATACCTTTAAACCAATTTAATTGTTTAACAGCGAATAGACTTTTGCGGTTTATTATCAACATCGTATCGCGGGATAGGTGCGGGATTTGGCATGGCCACGCCGCAGCAACAATCAAATAGTTCTGCGCTGAAGCTGCCCCTACAGCGGCCAAAACATCGGGATCATAAGACTGGCAATCAGGCCGATTGACAGGTTGAGCGGGATGCCGACTTTCAGGAAATCAGTGAATTTGTAACCCCCCGGTCCGTAGACCATCATGTTGGTCTGATAGCTGATGGGGGTTGCAAACGTGGCACTGGCGGCAATCATTACAGCCACCACCAACGGTCGTGGATCGATGCCCAGCGAGATCGCAAGACCAATGGCCACCGGCGTCAGCACCACCGCAACCGCGTGGTTGATGATCTCTGAAAGAAATGAGGTCAGCAGGTAAACCGACCAGATGATGAAAAACGGCGGAAAATCAGTTATCATCGGCGCAAAGGCACCGACGATCATGGCAACGGCGCCAGAGGTTTCCAGCGCTGTTGCCACCGCCAGCATGGCAAAAATAAGGGCCAGAAGGCGACCGTCAATAAAGGAAAACGCTTCTTCGCTGTCAATACAGCGTGTTACAAAAACCACTGCCATCGCCAGCACCGCCAACAGCAGGATTGGCGCAACCTCAAACGCCGCCAGCACGACGATGCCGGCAACGGCTGCCAGCGCAATTGGCGCATGTTGGCGGCGAAAAGCCCGCTCGGACGGTTTGGAAACATCAACCATATCCATTTCCTCTGACAGACGATGCACATCTTCCGGCGCACCTTCCAAAAGCAGCGTATCGCCAACCCGAACCACCAGATCATCAAGCTGGTGTCCGATATTCTGATTTCGTCTGTGCACGGCCAGAACATAAACACCGTACCGCCGCCTGAGGCGCAAACTGCCAAGGGTGCGCCCGATCATCTTGCATCCGGGCGAAATCAGCACCTCGACGGTTGAGGTTTCAACCGAACCCAACTTATCAACATTTCTAAGCTGCGGATTTTGTTGCAATCCCAATATTTCGGTCATGGCCGAGCGCAACACCACGCGGTCACCTGGCGCAAGCGTCACTGCCTTTAGATCGCGCCTAAGGGATGCATCGCCGCGCAAAACATCGATCAGGCGAACGCCGCCACGCCGGAACAGTTCAACGTCGTTCGCCTTTTTGCCAATCAGGTCGCTGCCCTCGGGTATCGCCACCTCGGTGAAAAATTTCATGGTCCGTTTGCCCGACAGCAGTGTCGCCATGCTGGCACGGTCAGGCAGCAGATGCGGCGCGACAAAGCGCAGATAGATCGCCCCCCAGACAACCAGAACAATTGCCAGCGGCGTGACCTCGAATATCGTAAATGGCTGCAGACCGCCCGCCCGCGC
>CAYZQS010000010.1:8655-13241 GCA_964480735.1 uncultured Rhodobacterales bacterium | reverse complement strand
ACGAACATCGCGGCAATGGTCCAGGGTGCCGGATTTGACAGCACATGCAGCGCGTCCTGATAAGGCAACAGCCCCAAGACAAGCATTGCCGCGGCTCCGGCAATCGCCACCACCTCGGTTGGATAGGTCTCGCGGATAAACAGCAGGAACATCACGCCGACCACCAGTAGGGCTGTAACGCCCTGCGGGGTACCAACCGGGATCAGATCAATCATCAGAGCACCTGTCTAATATCCCTGGTCAGTCTTACCTGAACCCGAACTTTCCTCAAGGTTGTCTGACATCTTTGGCTGCACCAAAAACAATCCGGCCATCATCAGAACCAGCGAAAACCAGACCCAACCCGAATAGGCCTCTGCCAACACGGTAATGGACCAAAACACGCCAAATCCCGTTACCAAATAGCTGACCTGTGCGGCAAAAACCGATCCGGCGCGGCCCAGCAGCCAAATATACCCGGCGTAGGCCAAGGTGGTCAAAATACCGGCGACAAGCAGGGCATATTCCGGCGCACCCCAGGGTTTGATCAAGGGAAACCACTGGCCGGTTGCAAGGGCCAGAGGCACGGCAAAAACCAACCCGACAGCGGTGGCCCCAAACAGCGCCTGAAAAGCGTCCAGCCCGCCAAGCCCGATTTTGGCAACCCCGTTGCCTTCGATCCCGTAACAAACCGGGCCGATCAAAGCCAGCAACACAAAAACCACTTTTGACGGATCCGGCAGGCTTGTTTCAGGCCCAACCAGCACCACCACAGCCAACGCACCAAAAACAATGCCCATCAGCCGCAACCACTGAAAATTTTCCAGCCGCAGGAACAGGGCGATCGGCAACGAAAACATCGGGACCAACGAGATCACAATCGCCAGAATTCCGGCGGGCAGATGGGCGGCGGTAAAAAACCACATGGAAGTGGGAATCAGATTGCCGAAAACCGCAATGAACAGAAACAAGCGGAAATGCCGGCGGGAAAAGTCAATTTTCTTGCCGCGCACAACAATGAGAAACGCCAGCAATATCAAAGCGATGACCATTTCCCAAACCACCAGCCCAAAGGCGTGGCCGCCCGGGCCAACGGCGATTTTGGCAAGCGGCAGCGTCAGGCCCCAGGTTGCCCCCAGCAGCACCAAAATTCCGACCAGACCGGCGCGGCCGTTCAATCTGGCACCGACTGGGGCAATGCACCACCAAGGCGCACGGGCATTATTTTTTGGGTTTTGCCGGTGGTATCGTCGGTTTCGATGAAAACACCGCTTAATGTGGCCGCACCGCGGGCCGGGGTAAATCGCTCCTTGTTCATACCGGTCACAAACCGGCGCAGGGGTTCGGCTTTGTCCATGCCGATCACGCTGTTGTAATCCCCACACATGCCCGCATCACTCAGGTATCCGGTGCCCCCGTTCAGGATCATCGCGTCGGCGGTTGGCACATGGGTATGGGTGCCCACCACCAGCGAGGCTCGACCGTCACACCAGTGACCCATCGCCATTTTTTCCGACGTGGCCTCGGCGTGAAAATCAACGATGATTGCCGAAACCTGTTTGCCAATCGGATGGGCTTTCAGCACAGCGTCAACGGCAGAATATGGGTCCGCAAAGGGTTTTTTCATAAACACCTGTCCCAGCGCCTGCAGCACCAGAACCTTCCTGCCACCGGCCCCATCAAACACCCTGAACCCTTTGCCGGGGGCGTTTGGTGCAAAGTTCAGTGGGCGCAGTATGCGGGGTTCTGTGTCGATAAACCTCATCATGTCGCGCTGGTCAAAGGCGTGATCGCCAAGCGTTATACAATCCACCCCACCGGCCAGCAATTTTTGCGCGTGCGCAGCACTCAGGCCAACGCCCGCGGTGGCGTTTTCTCCGTTCACCACCACAAAATCCAGCTGCCAGTCCTTGCGCATATCGGGCAGTTTCGCCGCCACCGCATCCCGGCCCGTACGCCCCATCACGTCGCCTAAAAACAATATCCTCATGGATTTTGACTACGCGCTGATTGTGGCGGGCACAAGCACGTCTAAGGGGCCCGTCTGCGTATTCTTTTAAAAGGCCAGTATCTCGCGCTCGGTCACCACCGCGTTCAACTTCTGGTCGGTGGGTTCTGTTGGCACCACATCAACTGCCTGCGCCGCATAGGCAAACCCCACGCCGATGGTCTTTTGTGCGCTGCGCAGCAATTCAAAGCTGCGGTCGTAATACCCGCCGCCATAGCCCAATCGGAACCCCTGCGCATCAAAGGCCACCAGCGGCGTGATCAGTAAATCCGGGGTTAAAAATGCACCCCTTTTGGGCACTGCCGCGCCAAATGGGCCTTCGATCAGAGGCGTGTCCGGGGTCCAGTTTTGAAACAACAGCGGCTGACCTTCACCCTGAACAACCGGCACGCAAACCTGATATCCAAGATTGACCAGGGCTGCCATCACCGGCAGCGGATCAACTTCGGTTCGGATCGGCATATAGCCCGCCACCGTCGCCACACCGGGTTGCCTTGCAATAAAGCGGCTGAGGTTTTTGCAGGCGGCCACGTCCAAACCGGCCGCGTGTGCCAGTTTTCGGGCCGCAAATGCGGATGTGCGCAGATCGGATTTTTTCTCAGCGATTGACGTCATAGACCCGCCCATATCCCAGCACGCCTAAGAATCCACGCGAAAAGTGGCGGGCCCGCGGATTTTACACATCCGTTGAGGTGGGTTATTCCCGAGAGCCTGGATGAACCAGGTGGGCGCCGGGTAAGTAAGACCAGAGTCAAACACAGAGCCAGCTCCCTCACGAAAAATTAAGGCCACTGGAATTGGACCTCTGACGAAATGGGCAGAACCCGCCATTGCCTTACATAGGGTCTGCGGTGGTCTGCAGCAAGATAAACTCGGCGCTTGACCAAATGTTCTTGATTTGTACTATTGCCTGCATGACCGAAAGCTTAATGCCCGGACAATTGCTGGCGCGCGGTGTATGCCGTCACCTGCGCACGTTTGATTTTCAAACGATTGAAGAGTTCGTGCCAGACCGCGGCCTGCGGGTTGATGTGATGGCGTTGGGGCCCAAAGGCGAGATTTGGATTATCGAGTGCAAATCCAGCAAAGCGGATTTTCAGGCAGACAACAAATGGCAGGGCTATCTGCAGTGGTGCGACCGGTATTTCTGGGCGGTGGACAGCGCATTTCCGGTCGATCTGCTGCCGGGCGAAACCGGCCTTATTCTGGCCGACGCTTATGACGGCGAAATTCAGCGCATGGGGCCAGAGACTAAACTGGCGGCGGCACGGCGGAAAAAACTGACCCTGAAATTTGCCCGCAATGCGGCCGAGCGTCTTCGGTCGTTTCGCGATCCTATGCCTGTCACCAACTACGCTATTTAGACGCCACAGCCTGCGCGCGCATCGCCGCCGCTTTCAGTTCTTCGGCGATTTCCAATGCCTCTTCGGGTTCAAAATCAAGCGGCAGGTTCAACTGGGGTGTTTCTACATATATCCGCACCATGCCCTGATCTGTGGGTCCGATCTGCAGATTGGCGGCGATTTCGCTTTGTTTGTTGATGCTCATGATCGGCCCCGATATTTGTGCAGCGCTGGCTACAGTGTGGGTGTGACAATCACAAGATAACGATGCTTTTTGCGCACAATTTGCAAACGGGATTGCGCTACGGATTTTGGCCAAACATCTCTGACGGGTGAAAAATCCGGCAAAATACACCTCATTATGTTGCATTTATCACCACATTTACGCAATATCCTTGCTATTTTCACCAAATATGGGGGGTCAAGTCAACATTTTGTTGACTAGGCGGAAAGTCGCCGACGATTATTCGGCCAACTGTCCGGAGACGGGCAGTCAATAAAACCAATAAGAGAGGTTTCTCAAAATGGACCAAATAAAAAAAACCATCGGGACAGTCACTGAAGTCTTCGTGTCGTTGCTGGCCCTGGCCATCGTGGCGTCATTGCTTGTGGGACCGGCCAATATGGCCTTCCTTGGCGATGTTGCCGGCAATATCACTGATCTGATCGCCACCCTTGGTGCGGCCGGCCTTCCCGGCTTGATCGCCCTTGGCGTCATTCTGATGATGTTCCAGAAATAAGATAACAATTTCCCCCGGAGGCATCAGATGGCAAGCATGAAGAAGGTCGAGAAAGCGTTCAAGATGCTTAGCTCTTTGTTCATGCAGGTCACTGAAACCGGCCTGGCGCTGGTGGCGGTGATCGTTGTCGCCTATCTGCTTTTGGGGGAAAATTCCGGCGATTTTGTGATTTCGGTGGTGACCAATATCGCCCTGCTGGTCAGCGCCGTTTCGGCCCCGGCCTTTGTGGGCGGTGCCATCATTATCGGGCTGATCTACATGCTGCGAGGCAAGCTGTAGCGCACTTTCGGTATTGACCAGACAGCATTAAATGCCTAATTCCGGCCACGTCTGATGACATGATGTGCCGGCGTAGCTCAGTTGGTTAGAGCGCTTGATTGTGGATCAAGAGGCCCCCCGTTCAAATCGGGGCGCTGGTACCATTTTCCAATACTTTTCCGAGGCACCGAGTGCCGTCGGAGCTAAATCGCCTACAAAACTATAGCGATTTCACTTTGTCCTTCTTTTGTGGTAAAT
>CAYZQS010000010.1:4986-8555 GCA_964480735.1 uncultured Rhodobacterales bacterium | reverse complement strand
TTTGTCCTTCTTTTGTGGTAAATAGGCACAGGTTCGGCAGACGGGATTGCAACCAAGCCACTGGTTGCGACAATGCTGCGGAAGACCAGATATTTGAAAGAAAGGCTAAATCATGAAAATCTTTGTACCTGCAATTTTGACAGCGCTTATAACCACCCCGCTGGCGGCCGGGACTTACGAAACCCGGTGCAGCGTTAAAAAAGTTCCCTATCAGGTTACTGTTGGCGGCGGTAATACGGAAGAGATTTTGGGCGGCGCGATAATCGGTGGCGTGATCGGCAAAGCGGCAACCGGTGACGACGGTGCGGCAGTGGCCGGCGCCATTATTGGCGGTGCTGTCGCCAGTGAGGCGGGAAAGAAAAAGGTTACGAAATACAGGGAAGTTGAAACCTGTGGAAAAGTTTACATTCCGGATTTCATTGATGACCAATATGCGCTGCGGGATTCCATTTTACGCCTTAACAGCGGTGGCTCTGAAAGCAGAGAACGCATCATGGACGTGCAGTATACCATAGGTGCCAGTCACGACGGCAGTTGGGGTCCACGCTCGATTGCGGCAGCAAATACGTATCTGGACGACCACCCGGTTACCGAAGTTGTCGATGAGGGCAAAAGCGCGCTGTATTCATTGATTGTGAATGGTGTGGTTGTCGCCAGTTCGCCGGATGTGATTGAAATTGATGAAATCCAGAAATCACTGACAGAGGCGGGTGTGGACTCTGAAATCATTGTCAGTGTGGAATAGAGGCTGTTTGTCAGCCGTATTTTGCACGCATGGGCGCATAACCAGATTGCACCGGGTTTCCTGCAACTGAAGCAAAAAAGATACGGGCATTTTCAGTCCCCGCCAAATTCCGCATAAAACGCGCGTGGGCGCTGGCCAAAGTTGCCTTCAAACGCCGCCTGCCAGGGCACACCCAGCCCCAAATCGCGGTAAAAGCGGAACAGGGACTGATCACCGTTTTTGAGCGCCAGCATATAGGTGGCCAATAACCCTTGATTATAAAGCGCATCGACGTTCTGGATACGCGCGCTGGACACGCTGTAAAGCTCCAGATTTTTGCTGTGGCCACCGGCGTCGCGGCGCAGGTCATCCACAAATTGTTGCATCGTCCGGCCCTTTGGCAGCAGCGCCACATAGGTAAAATAATCAGCAACCCCTTCAATCAGCCACTCTGGCCCAAAGTTTTCCAATGAACGAAAAGGGTCAAATTCAGCCGGTGCGACCATGCTTTGAAACTGGACCTCGTGGATAAGCTCGTGCAGCACAACCCGGTATAATTCGGCCAGTCTTCGATTTCCGACAATGCCCCGATAGTAGGGTCTTTTGGGAAATGTAATGTTGCCGCGGGGAAAGCAGATCGCAGTATATTGCGAAGTGGCAAAACCACCCATTTCCGCCTTCGCCGGACAGACGCTTTGCAGCGACTCTGCAAATTCAAGCGGCTCGATTTTCTGGTCTGAAATCGTTTCCAGCAGACCGCGCAACGGCGCAGACTCTCCTTTAACCTCGCCCACAGCGATATCAATGCGGCCTGCCAGCCGCACATCAAATTCACTTTCTATAATCCCAATCGCATCAGCAACAACGGTTTTTACCGTTTGCCGTGTGCGCTCGTTCATGCTTTCGGTGAACACAATATTCACGGGATCGCGCACCGAGGGCCAAAATCGCCGCAACTGCGGGCGCACCAGTCCCAATTCTCGGCAGATCACCAGTGCAGTCTGGGCCTCAAACTGCGCGGGCAGTTTTTCAGCGATGTCTTTCTTGGCCATTGCCCGGTAAGCCGCACGGCTTTTCTTGCCGATAATTCCGTCGATCTGCCCGGGGCTGAACCCCAGCGTTTTAAGTTGACCCTGAACACAGGCAACCGGCGTTTTGTCAGCCCAGGCAGCTGTGGCGGCTGTCAGCACCGCGAACACCAGCACCAGGAAATTTTGAAAAATACCAGTTATACGAAACATTGCAGGGTTCAGATACACCAAATACGATCGTTCTGCCACCGCCGATGCGACGCCGCGGAGGCGCGAATATGTGCCCTCGAATAGACGTCACAGATTCATTTTGTGGACTATAGTTGCGCAAGATGCAAAGACTGTGATGCTAAAATCAACCAGCACTTATCGGGGGCACTATGGCTGACAAAATGAAACGTATCGTATTGGCATCGCGCCCCAAAGCTGTGCCGACGATTGAGAATTTCCGCCTGGAAACAATGGACATACCGGTGCCCCGCCCGGGACAGTTTCTGGCCCGCACCATCTGGCTGTCGCTTGATCCTTACATGCGCGGGCGGATGAACGACGCGAAATCTTACGCCGCACCGGTTGAAGTTGGTGCGACGATGGAAGGTGGTTGCGTGGCACAGGTTGTCCGCTCTGATCATCCGGGTTTTGACGCGGGCGACATCGTAGTGGGGTCTTTTGGCTGGGCCTCGCACGGGATCAGCGATGGCACGGGCATGCGCAAAGTTGACCCGTCGATTGCGCCTGTCTCAACCGCAGTCGGTGTTCTTGGCATGCCCGGAC
The DNA here is from genome assembly GCA_964480735.1 of uncultured Rhodobacterales bacterium. Classification (GTDB taxonomy): domain Bacteria; phylum Pseudomonadota; class Alphaproteobacteria; order Rhodobacterales; family Rhodobacteraceae; genus UBA5972. Next base: position 6,026 of record CAYZQS010000010.1, on the reverse strand, counting down.
TGACAGCATGGGTTGGTTTAAACGATATTGCACAGGCCAAAGTGGGAGAGACAATCGTGGTTTCTGCCGCCACCGGCGCTGTTGGGTCTATGGTTGGTCAATTGGCCAAACGAAAAGGCCTGCGGGTTATCGGCGTTGCCGGAAGTGCGGATAAATGCCGCTATGCGGTGTCTGAACTGGGCTATGATATTTGTCTTGACCACAGGGCATGCAGTGCCGCCCGGTTGTCGGCCAAAATCGCCGAGGCCGCGCCGAAGGGCGTGGATGTTTATTACGAGAACGTCGGTGGCAAAACGGTAGAGGCGGTGCTGCCCAACATGAACACCTTTGGACGCATCGCGCTGTGCGGCATGATCGCGTGGTATTCCGGTGAAAATATCGACAAGGCAATGTCCATGCCCGCCGCGTGGGGCGCAATCTTGCGCCAAAGGCTGGCGGTGCGCGGCTTTATCATATTTGATCACTACAACCGTTTGCCGGATTTTCTGGCCGAAGTTGCACCGCTGATCAGCAATGGTGAAATCGCCTATAGGGAAACGGTGGCAGAGACGCTTGAAAATGCCCCAAGTGCCTTTCTTGAGCTGCTGAAAGGCAATAACTTTGGCAAACAACTGGTGCGCGTGGGGGATTATTCCGGGTGAATCAACGCCCGTAGCTCCGGCGCTTCAAAGTTCGTTTTGCCCGGCCACGCTGATCATTGCCGCGTGAATATGGTGGACGGCATCGGCAGCAAACGACCGCATCACCATGATTTCAAAGCCTTTGGGGATCACGCTGAGAACAGCCATCATATGCGCAACCTCGGTTCGGGCGGTCCGGTTGCGGCCAAAGACGGATGGCCGGATATCCAAAGGGCAAAGCCGGGCCAGAACGTCGCCTGCGTCTTTTCCGGTAAGGGTCATCACAGCCCAACCGTCGCTTTGATCCGTCAACGCAGCAGACTTGGCCAGCGTTTTGGATGCGGCCTTGTCACCGCATAAGAAATATTGCCCCCGCCCGGCCCATAGCACGCGCAATCCACCTTTGTGACTTACGCGACC
>CAYZQS010000010.1:0-4886 GCA_964480735.1 uncultured Rhodobacterales bacterium | reverse complement strand
ACGCCGCGCAGGTGATCATGGGCCACAATCTGTTCACCGTGGCGTGCCCGGCCGTTTAAAACAAACGCCTGCGCGATCGTGTGACCCAGCGTTGGCGAATAACAGTGGCTGGTGATATATCCCTGATCGTTGGTTCGAACGGTTTCATCACCGGGTGGAAACAGATGCGTACCACCCAAAAGTTGCTTGACAGCGCCGACCGGTTTCAGACCTACAAGCTGTTCCCGCGTCGGTCCCGACAACCCCGGCCGTTCGCTTAACGTCTTGCCAACACAGTCTTTTTTGGCGGACACCATACGGGCCATGCCAATATCATCGGCGGTCACACGCCCGTGGATTTCGGCGTGGGTGATAAATCCTTTTTCAAGGCGCAGAACGTTCAGCGCTTCCATGCCGTATAACCCGCCCCCCAGCCTTTCTGCCCGCGCCAAAAGTTCACGCGCAACCGCGTCCCCATATCGGGTGGGCACGGCGATTTCATACGCATGTTCGCCTGAAAACGAGATACGGAACAGGCGGCCTTTGACCTTGCCGATACAGACCTGTCCGTGGCCCATATAGGGGAAATTGGCATCGGTGATGTTTTCGGTGCACAATTCATCAAGCAGTGCCCGCGAATTTGGCCCCGCCACAGCAAACTGCGCCCATTGTTCAGTGACTGAAATAAACTGCACATCCAGATCAGGCCGCAAGACCTGCGCGACGAAATCCAGATGCGCCATCACATCGCCCGCACCGGCGGTGGTTGTGGTGATAACAAAATGTCTGGCGGCCATGCGCGCGCAGGTGCCGTCGTCCAAAACAAAGCCGTCTTCGCGCAGCATCAGACCATAGCGAACTTTGCCTATTTTCAAGGTAGACATCACGTTGGAATAGATAAAATCCATAAACCTGGCGGCGTCTTTGCCCTGCACGTCGATCTTGCCCAACGTGGTGACGTCACAAATGCCAACGTGGCGGCGCACCATATTGACTTCGCGGTCACAGGCCTGACGCCAGTGGTGCTCATCTTTCGCTAAAAACCAGCCCGGGCGGTACCACAATCCGGCCTCCATGAAATGCGCGTTTTGCTGGCGGGACAAACCGTCAGTAGGGATCCGGCGCTCTGGTGCAAATCCCCTATCCGCCGCACGCGCGCCCAGCGCACCCATATTGACCGGGGTGTATGGCGGGCGGAAGGTGGTTGTTCCGGTCTCAGGGATTGTGCGCTGCGTCAGTTCGGCCATGATCGCCAAAGCCCCCATGTTTGACGTTTTGCCCTGATCCGTGGCCATGCCCAGCGTGGTGTAGCGTTTCATATGCTCCACAGAACGGAAATTTTCGCGGTGCGCCTGCTCGATGTCTTTGGTGGTCACATCGTTTTGCATATCAAGCCACGCGCGGCCCTTGGCGTCTTTCACATGCCAAAACGCGTCCAGTGAAACCGGCGCGTCCTCGGCTTTGGGCACGCTCACGCGCGGGGCTTTGAGACCAAGATCCTTGAGGGTTTGTTTCGCACCTTCCACACCTGATCCTAACGCCGCGTGGGTGGAAAATTCACCCTGCGTCGCGCCCACCGCAGCCATGCCGGGGATCGCGCCCTCCGCAGGGACAAAAGCGGCGATGTCTTCACGCCAGACCGGGCGGCCGTTCATATGGCAACTTAGATGAACCGAGGGGTTCCAGCCGCCAGACACCGCCAGACAATCCGTTGCGATTTTGCGGGTGCCACCGGCGGTGCGTACGGTGATTTCAGACAGGCCAAGCCGGCCCCTGGTGTTGACAACCTGCCCGCCGGTGATGGTTGGAAAATCACCGCTGATGCTCGCGTCAGTGCGGGTGTCGATCAGGGCTGCGATGTTGATCCCTGCCGCCTGCAGGTCTTTTGCGGTTCTGTGCCCGTCGTCGTTGTTGGTGAACACCGCCACCTTGCCGCCGGGGGCCACACCGTAGCGGTTCACGTAGCTGCGCACTGCAGCGGCCATCATGATGCCTGGGCGGTCGTTGTTTGGAAATGCAATCGGGCGCTCTATTGCACCACCTGCCAAGATGCTGCGCTTTGCAACGATGCGCCAGAAGGTTTGTGAGGCCACGCCTGCGCCCGGATTGGCCAGATGGTCCGTTACCCGCTGCAAAGCACCAAACGTGCCGCCGTCGTAAGCTCCGGTGAGCGTGGTGCGGCGCATCAGGCGCACGTTGGGCCTGGCTGCAAGTTTTGCTGTGATGTCTGCCGCCCAATCCTGACCGGCCCGGTCTGCAACCTTGATTGTTTCACTGTTCAGCCGACCACCGGGCAGATAATCCTCGTCCACCAAAATAACGTCCGCACCGCCTTTGGCAGCCGTCAATGCCGCCATCAGCCCGGCAGGCCCCGCGCCAATCACCAGAATATCGCAATGGGCAAAGGCCTTATCATGGACAGCATCATCGGCCTGACCAGACAGCGCACCCAGCCCGGCGGCCCGGCGAATAAGCGGTTCGTACAGTTTTTCCCAGAAAGCCGCCGGCCACATGAAGGTTTTGTAATAAAATCCGGACCCCAGAAACGGCGACAGCAAGTTGTTGGCTTCCATGACGTCAAAATTAAGCGACGGAAACCTGTTTTGGCTGGTGGCGGTCAGACCGCGATAAAGTTCCTGTGTGGTGGCGCGTACATTTGGCGTGATCTGGCCGTCTTTGCCGATCTGCACCAGCGCATTGGGTTCCTCTGATCCGGCGGTCAAAATCCCGCGCGGGCGGTGGTATTTGAAACTGCGCCCCACAAGCCGCACGTCGTTGGCCAACAAAGCAGAGGCCAGCGTGTCACCCTTGAACCCCAACAGCGTTTGCCCGTCAAAGCTGAACGGAATTTGCTGGCTGCGGTCCAGCAATCCGCCGCTGGCAAGGCGGCTCATGTTTTGCCCCTTTTGGCGGTCTCGGCCAGTTCCACCGTAAAAATCTGATGGGTCGAGACGTTGCGCGTCACCACCAGCCACGCCCGGCAACCGGTTTCGTGCAGCCATAACTCGCGGTTCTTACCCGCCGGATTTTCGCGGATGTGAACGTAGTCGTGAAAATCCGCAGAACCGGCGTCACTTTTGGGCCGGTCCAACAGCCGCGCCGCGCCGCGATAGTGAAATTCGCGGCTGTCCCGTTCCCCGCACAGCGGACAATTTATTCGCATGTTCGTCCTCTGTTAATGGGTGTTGGGCGTGGCGCCGCTGCCCTCTTCGTCAATCACGTGGCCGGTTTCAAACCGGTTGAGCAAAAGCCTGTCAGCAGCCGGATGATGATTGCCTGTGGCGATCAGGTGGGAAAACACATCGCCTGATCCCGGCACCGCTTTGAACCCGCCATAACACCACCCACCATTGAAAAACAGACCGTCAACCGGCGTCTTGTCGATGATGGGTGAACCATCCATCGTCATATCCATAATCCCGCCCCAGCTGCGCAGCATCCGCGCTTTGCCAATCATCGGCATCAGGGCCATTCCGGCCTCGGCAATATGTTCCATCATTGGCAGATTGCCCCGCTGCGCATAGGAATTATACATGTCCAGATTGCCGCCAAAAACCAGCCCGCCCTTGTCGGACTGGCTGATATAAAAATGGCCCATGCCAAAGCTGATCACATGGTCAATCACCGGTTTCAGGCCTTCGGTCACAAATGCCTGCAGCACGTGGCTTTCAATGGGCAGGCGCAAACCGGCCATCTGTGCCACCTGCGAAGAGCGCCCGGCGACCGTCACGCCCACTTTGCCCGCGCCAATATACCCGCGCGACGTCTCAACCCCCAACACCTTGCCGTTTTCGATCTTAAATCCGGTAACCTCGCAGTTCTGGATAAGATCCACCCCCCGCATATCGGCCCCGCGGGCATAACCCCAGGCCACCGCGTCGTGGCGTGCCGTGCCACCGCGCCAGTGCATCAGCCCGCCATAGATCGGAAAACGCGCGGTATCAAAATTGAGATAGGGCATATGTTTTCGAACAGTGGCGGCATCCCAAAGCTCGGCATCCGTATCACCCTGCATGTGCATCATATTGCCACGACGGGCCAGATTATCCATCTGCCCGTCGGAATGCCCAAGCATCAGACAGCCGCGCTGGGACATCATGGTGTTGTAATTGAGGTCCTGCTCCATTCCCTCCCACAGTTTTAGCGAATGAGAGTAAAATTGCGAATTGCCGTCCAGCATATAATTGGCCCGCACGATCGTGGTATTACGCCCCACATTGCCACCGCCCAAATAGTTTTTTTCAAGCACCGCCACATTGGTGATGCCGTGGTTACGCGCCAGATAATAGGCGGTGGACAGCCCGTGCCCGCCGCCACCGATGATCACCACATCATAATGGCTTTTGGGCTGGGGATTGCGCCAAACGGGCTGCCAGTCATTGTTGCCCGACAGGCCGTTTTTCAGAATTTGAAACGCGGAATAGCGCATCTTGAAACCCTCTGGCAGAATTTTTGTGCCTGCCCCCTGGCTGACACAACCCAATATATCCACCCGATGCAAGGGTGATATTGCCGCAAATGATGTGGTTTTGGGAATTGTGCGGACTGGCGGGATTGTCGGTTTATGGACGTTGGAATGCCCCGCGTCGCCAGATGTTACATGACTGTATTGTTCGGGCTACCCGGGTGTTCCAAAGTGATGATTGTCAGGCAAGGACGTTTCATTTTCGCAGTTGCCGGACGGGCATGCAAACGGATTGTGTCAAAGCGCTTTGCGGTTGGAATGATGTGAACATTGGCCGGGCATTCTCAGACGGTAACCCTTTGGTCAGTTGCAATGAAGCTTATGCGGCTTGGCGTGTAGAGGCACCAAGAAGGTCGCCATCTGCATGACCATATTGTCAGAAGTCCGGAAGTCCAGAAGTCCAGAAGTCCAGAAGTCCAGAAGTCCAGAAGTCCAGAAGTCC
>CAYZQS010000009.1:46763-51010 GCA_964480735.1 uncultured Rhodobacterales bacterium | reverse complement strand
TCCTGTTGTGTTTAATAACAAAATGTTACCGGCCGCCAGTTGCAAATGGTTCGCAATTGCAATAAGTGTCGGAAAAATCAGGATTCTCAAATGAAAAATATTCTTCAAACACCCGTGCGCCGCCGCCAAGTGCTTACCGGTTCATTGGCTTTGGCGGGCGGGGCGGCGGCTGTAACGCTTAACCGGGCCAAACCGGCTGGCGCGACCAGCCACGACGGGGACGATGAAGGGATTGACCATTCCTCCCATTATCACGGCGATGATAATTCACACGGGTCAGGCCGGCACGGCGACATGATTACCGTTGGCGATGTGGGCACGGAAATCAACGGCTTTGATCCAACCGACCTGCTGACCGACTGGGAGGTGGGAACCGTGACGAAAGGCGCAGATGGTCAAACCATCAGATCGTTCACCGTAACTGCTGAGGACCGAGAAATTGAAATCGCCCCCGGGGTTACCTTTCCGGCCTGGACATTTAACGGCCGCGTGCCGGGGCCAACCCTGCGCGCAACCGAAGGTGACCAGCTGCGCATAAAATTCGTCAACAACGGCTCGCACCCCCATTCCATGCATTTTCACGGCATTCACGGCGCGTCTATGGATGGGTTGCAGGGCTCTGGTTTGATCGATCCGGGTGACGAGTTTACCTATGAGTTCACCGCCAAACCCTTTGGTTGCCACCTGTACCATTGCCACGCCTTTCCGCTGCGGGCGCATATGCACAAAGGCATGTATGGCGCGTTTATTGTGGACCCTGATCCTGCCAAACACACAGAGGATTTTAGTGTTGCCAACTCGCGGCTGCTGGGCAGTCCTGAAAACGCCAACTGGCAGGAATTCATCATGGTGATGAATGCTTTTGACACAAATTTTGACGGTGCGAATGAGTTTTATATGGTGAATTCGGTCGCTCACCACTACATGAAACACCCGATTGTGGTGGATCGTGCCAAAAAAATTCGCGTTTATCTGATTAATGCCACAGAATTTGACCCGATCAACTCGTTTCATCTGCACGCCAATTTCTTTGACTATTATGATCACGGCACCACCCTGACGCCGACACTGAAAACCGTGGATACGATCATGCAGTGTCAGGCCCAACGCGGCATTATCGAGATTGATTTTTCCGAGCACGAGCCGGGCATGTATATGTTCCACGCCCACCAGTCAGAGTTTGCCGAGCTTGGCTGGATGTCGATGTTTGACGTAAAGGACTTGGGATAGTTATGGAAGATCGCCGCCGCCTGCCATTATTGGCGCTTGTTTTGATGCCGCTGGTGCTGTTGGCACTGGCTGGTTTCTGGATCGTATCCGCTGACCCACTGCGGATGTTCAACGCCGCAACGCCGCCAATTGAAAACCTGACGTTTGAGCGGGTGTTTCTGGATGACGACGGCATTCACATGAAACTGCGCGCCGGTGGGTCAGAGCCGATGACGATTGCGCAGATTCAAGTGGATGATGCCTATTGGGCCTTTACGCAAAACCCGCCCGGCCCGGTGCCAAGGCTTTCGACCGTCTGGATTGATCTGCCCTATCCGTGGCGGGCGGGCGATGCCCATGTCATTGTGATTGTAACCAACACCGGGGTCACGTTTGAGCATGAAATCGAAGTGGCGCTGGGCACCCCGAAAGGACAGGCCGGGCGGTTGCGAACGCAGGCGGTGCTTGGCGGGTATGTCGGCGTTTTGCCGGTGGCCATCGGGTTGATGTTCTTTCCTTTGTTGATCCGGCTGCAGCGCGGTGGCATGCGGTTTGTCTTGTCCCTGACGCTTGGCATGCTGGGGTTTTTGCTGGTTGATCTGCTGGGCGAGGCTTTTGAATTTTCCAATGAGGCCGCAACCGCGTTTCAGGGGCCGGTGATGGTTTTACTGGTGGCGGTGTTCATTTTTCTGGCCATGATTGCCATTGGCCGTCGAAAAGGAGCGCCCAGCGGCATCGCACTGGCAGCGTTTATCGCGCTGGGGATTGGATTGCACAACTTTGGTGAAGGGCTGGCAATCGGTGCGGCAATCGCAACCGGCGCCACATCGCTGGGGGCGTTTTTGATCCTTGGGTTTGCCATTCATAATGTCACGGAAGGGATCGCCATCGCGGCACCCATGACCAAGTCACGCCCGACCATCGGCATGTTTGTCGCACTTGCGGTGCTGGCCGGTGCGCCCGCAATTCCCGGCATTTGGCTGGGATCACTGGCGCTGGCACCGCACTGGGCCGCATTGGCGCTGGCGATTGGGGCCGGGGCGATATTGCAGGTGATCTATGAGGTCGGCGCTTTGGTGCTGCGCGGTGAAAACCGGGTGAGTGAAAACCTGGACCGGTTTATGCTGGGTGGTTTTGTGGTTGGTGTCGGTTTCATGTATCTGACAGGGCTGGCGATAAAGCTTTAAGGTTTCAGCGGCCAGCGCAGGCTCCCGCCAAAAACCCGACCTGCGGACGCCTTTGTCGGGCCGGGCCGCCGCCGCTGATCGCTGCAAACAGGAACAACAAGATTAACCGCTAAGCGATGTTTGCCACTCCAATCAGTAGATACTGAGACCATACTACCAACATATTGTAGGTGTTTTTAGACACACTGAAGGTTTTTTTGCACTTTGAACTGGCGTATATGTTGACTTCCCTTCCATCCTGAATACAGCATTGAAGTCTGATAACAACCATGAGTCTGTTTGGGGAAAATTATGACACTTAAGAAATCAAATCTGACTGCGTTAGCCGGCGCAAGTCTGATTGCAATCGCTACCGCCGCACCGGCCAGTGCCGAAGTGTTTGGCAATGTTGGTTTTACCGGCGGATTCAACTCGGCAAGGGAAGTTGACGTTTCTACCGGTCAGGACAAACAAAACGTGTCATTTGGCATTATAAATGGTGAGTTCGCCTATCATTTTGGCAGTGGTGCAACTGTAGCGGTAGATGGATTTTACCGGTTCGATGGCTTTGGCGGCGGTGGTGGCAATACTTTTTCCTCTACCGAAGATCCGCAAAGTGAATTTACTGTGGGTGTCCATGTATCCGCGAATGTGGGACAAAATGCCCGCGCAGGACTGTTTTTTGGTTATGGAGACACAACACCGCAAGATGGTGACAAAACCGACGCCTACGACGTGGCGATGGTGGGTGTGGAGCATCTGTTTTTCCTTGCCGACAATGTTATGTCATACGCCCAAGTGGCGGCAGGCAGCAAAGTAAGACCCGGTGAAGACGTCGACGAGGGTTTTAACATGGGTGCTGTCGTGCGGTTTGGGACAGTTTGGTTTAGAACCGAGGATCATTCTTATACGCTGGATGTCGAAGTGGCAGGTTCCTCAAATTATATCGATAGCAGTGATCCAGGAATATTTTTTGGGGTCACGCTTAGCGGTGAAAAGCAACTGGGTTTTGACAGCGCGCCAATGGCCCTTACTTATTTTGCCCGCTATGATTTCCTTAGCGCTACCGACGAAGGAGACAATATCGAGGAACTTCAAGTTGGTGTTGGCCTAAAACTGCTGTTTGGCAATAAATCCAAGCGAGAAGCCTATCGCGCCGGTGCATCGCTGGGCACGCCACGTCTGCCGACTCGCGCCTCTGCCTGGACGGAATGGATGGACTAACAGTTTAGCCGATCATTTGGCTGAACAATAAATCAAATATTAACCCGCTGCGATTTTTGTCTGCAGCGGGTTTTTTGTGCGAATTCCAATAGATGAACTGCTTGCAACAAATCGCGATCGCGGAATGATCGTTCCTTGTGTGACCGATAGGTGGACCTGAATTATTCGCCCCACGTACGGCCCAGCACCCGCAGCCAGTTTTCGTGGCACAGCTTTTTCATCAGCGTGTCATCAATGCCAGACGCCTGCATTTCCCGCCGCAATTGGCCCAGTCCCCCGGCGTCTTTCATTTCGCCGGGAACCATCGCGCCGTCAAAATCAGAACCAAGAGCCACGCGGCTGTCGCCCAGTTTGTCAATCAGGTACAAGATGTGGCGCACAATCAAATCCAAACCGGTGTCAGGCAGCATTTGCCCGTCGCTGCGCAAAAAGGCCGTGGCATAGTTTACGCCAACCACACCGTCGCTTTCCTTGATGGCCGCCAGTTGGCTGTCTGTAAGGTTGCGCGACTGATTGCTAAGCGCGTGGGTATTGGAATGGGTCGCCACCAAGGGGGCGGTGCTGATCCGTGCGACGTCCCAAAACCCGGCTTCGTTCAGGTGGGACAGGTCGATCAGAATTTTTCGCCTGTTGCAGGCAGAGATCAGG
>CAYZQS010000009.1:35563-46663 GCA_964480735.1 uncultured Rhodobacterales bacterium | reverse complement strand
GTGCCCATGGCGATGCCCACATCGGCCTGTGCCAGCGCCGGGGCGTCATTCACGCCGTCCCCGGCCATGGCAACGGAATGCCCCTCGGCCTGCAGATCTTTGATGATCTGTGCTTTGTCGGCAGGCAAAACGTCAGCCCGGATTTCGTCGATGCCAAGGCGGGCGGCAACGGATTTGGCGGTGCGTATATTGTCGCCGGTTGCCATAACGATGTTAAAGCCAAGATCGTGCAGCTTTTTCAAGGCCGCGGGCGTTGTGTCCTTTACAGGATCAGCCACGCACAACAGCCCGGCAAGTTTTTTGCCGACAACCACAAACATTACGGTTTCACCGTTGTCGCGGCGGGCGTTTGCGGCGTCGGTTGCGGTGCCCGCGTCAATTTCCAGTTGCCCCAGCATGGCAGCGTTGCCAAGGGCCACGGTCAGTGTCCCCACTTTGCCCTGCACGCCTTTGCCGGTCAGCGCTTCAAAATCCTTGGCCTTCGTTAATTTCAATCCCTTGTCGCTGGCCCCTTTTACAATGGCGTCAGCCAGCGGGTGTTCAGAACCAACTTCAAGCGATGCGGCCAGTTGCAGGATTTTGTCTTCGTCAAATCCGTCGTTTGGCACCACGGCCACCAGCTTGGGTTTGCCCTGTGTCAGCGTGCCGGTTTTATCAACGATCAACGTGTCAACCTTGGCGAAAACCTCCAGCGCCTCGGCGTTCTTGATCAAAACACCGGCCTGTGCACCGCGACCGGTGGCCGTCATGATGGACATTGGCGTGGCAAGACCAAGGGCGCAGGGGCAAGCAATGATCAAGACCGCAACGGCAGATACAAGGGCGTAGGCCAGCGCCGGATCGGGGCCGTAGATGGCCCAGGCACCATAGGATATGATGGCGATCAGGATCACGGCGGGCACAAAATACCCCGCCACCCGATCCGCCACTTTCTGGATCGGCGCACGACTGCGCTGGGCGTCGGCAACCATGGCGACGATCTGCGACAGGACCGTATCAAGGCCCACACGACCGGCGGTCATGATCAGGCTGCCGGTGCCGTTGATCGTGGCCCCGGTCAGACTGTCGCCTTCGGCTTTTTCCACCGGAATAGGTTCGCCGGTTATCATGGATTCATCAACCGAGGACCGCCCTTCGGCGACCACCCCGTCCGTGGGAATTTTTTCGCCCGGTCGCACGCGCAAGGTGTCTCCGATCTTGACCTCTTCCAGATCAATCTCTTCCTCTGTGCCGTCCGCGCGGATGATTATGGCGGTTTTTGATGCCAGATCCATCAACGCGCGGATGGCACCACCGGTACGCTCGCGCGCCTGCAGCTCCATGATCTGTCCGAGCAGCACCAGAACAATGATCATCGCACCGGCCTCAAAATAAACGCCAACGCTTCCGTCCGTTCCGCGAAAACCTTCGGGGAATATCTGCGGGGCCAGTGTGGCCACAACGCTGAAAGAATAAGCGGCTGACACACCCATCGCGATCAGGGTGAACATGTTCAGGTTCCAACTTTGGACCGAACGTGCGCCGCGCAAAAGGAATGGCCATCCAACCCACAGAGTGACGGGGGTTGCCAGCGCCAGTTCGATGTACGCCGCCGGGCGCTCGCCAAAGAAATCACGGATAAATCCAAGGCCCACAAGCGGCCCCATCGACAGCAGCAGCAACGGAATGGTCAGGGCCACGCCGATTTTGAAGCGCCTGCGAAAATCCACCAGTTCCGGGTTTGGCCCGGCGTTTACGTCGGGAATGCCAAGAGGTTCCAAAGCCATGCCGCAGATCGGGCATTCACCGGGGCCGATCTGTTCGATCTCGGGGTCCATCGGGCAACCGTAAACCGTGCCCTGGGGCATAACTTCGGGGGGCGGCGAGCCGTCTATGTATTTTTCAGGATCAGCGGTGAATTTGGTTTTGCAACCGTTGCAACAGAAATAAACCCGCGTGCCGTGGTGATCGAACACGTTCTTGGCGCCGTCGATGGTTACCATCATCCCGCAAACCGGGTCTTTTGATTTTCCTGCGGTATCTGTCTCGTAGGCTTCGCTGTTGCTGGCCATACACGCTTTCCCATCCAATGTAATTGCTGGATTCATATATACCCCCTAGGGGTATATGCAAGGGCGCATTCTGCCGCTCTTTGACCGGCTTTGTGGTCCAGTGTAATTCGAGGTGATTTTGTCGGCCCAGTCTGCAATAGTCATTTTGGCGGATACATGAGATTGAAAATCGGCGGGACTATGAAAGCAGACAATAAAACTTCAAATACTGTTCTGATTTATCTGCGTCGAAGGTTGCGGGCAATGTTGACTGGTGCTTTGCTGGTGTTGAGTTTGCACGGCGAAGCTGTGGCGACCGGCGGCAATGATGATCCTGAATTTCAAGCGGCGTTGCGGTTGTGGTTGGATGACAACGAAAAGGACGCGCTGCCAGAGTTGGCGCGCCTGACCCAACGGGGCAATCAGGCGGCGTTGTTCCTGTTGGCGATGATTGACAAGACTGTAGAGTTGCAGGGCCCGTGGCTGGGGCTGTTGCCGCGCGAAGAGCGCAGCAAGCTGATGCGGGCACCCGGCGGGTTTTCCGGCCTCAGCTGGTTGAATTTCCAGGCGGATTCTGTTTTTGCCCGGACGTGGCTCGATGTTTGGCGGGCCACGTCGACCGTGCAATCCGCCCTTGATTTTTCCGCCATCGGCGAACCCCGCGCGGCGCGACGGTCGTTGTTGTTTTTAGAGGCCCGTCAGGGCACCGGCTTTGCCGAAGTGCGCGATCATCCGGGGTATCCTGACGAAATGCGCTATCTTGTTTGGCGGCAATGGCGTTTTGAGGGTGGCCATGAAAAGGAAATTTCGCAGGAGTTGTCAAAATTGCCACCGGGGGACGGACAACGTGAAATGATGGGTCAGCGCATTGCCCGCGCAGAGCTTGAAAACTGGTTGATGACAGCGCCGCCTGCCAGACAATTATCGACCTTGTGCCGGTCAGTCTGCCCCGGTGCACCGGGCAGTTGTGCGTGGGCGGCGTTTCGGGCGCTGGGGGGGTATTCGCGCATGATGTCCTTGGGTTCGCCGGTGGCATCAGTGGTTTCGGACGATGATTTTGTGATGTCGCGCCGGGCGCATATGACAGTGATCCGCGCCGTTGTATTCGCAGAACAGTTAAACGAGTTTCGAATAGAGCGGATCAGGGCGCTTGATGCCTGCTTTGCGGATGTTGTGGCCGACGAGGGGCAGAATTTCTGAGGCGAAACCTGCCTTAGCCAGTCATCAAATCCTCGCAAGCGTCGTGCTGGCTTAGATACACGTTGCCCGTCAAGTCACGCAGAAAATCCGTATGCGCCAGCCGGTCCATAACCGGCCCTTTGACTTCTGACAGGTGCAGCCGGATACCTGCGTCGGCCAAGCGGTTGTTCATGGCTTCCAGACTTTCCAGCGCCGAACTGTCGATGAAATTGACCGCCGGGCACATCAGGATGATATTTTCCAGCGCGCAATTGGCGGCAATCTCGCCATTGATGGTATCCTCCAAAAACCGTGCATTGGGGAAATACAGGCTTTCGTCGATGCGGATCGACACGGTTTTGGGATCGGTCACCACCTCGTGGCGCAGGATATTGCGAAAATGCTCGGTGCCCTTAACCCGCCCGACGATGGCGAAATGCGGTTTGGACGTGCGTTGCAGGTGCAAAAACAGCGAAATGGCAACGCCTGCGGTAATTCCGACCTCAACGCCAATCAGCAGGGTCAGGGCGATGGTGGCGCACATGGCGGCGAAATCGGCTTTGGAATAATGATAAATGTGCCGGATTGTTTTCAGATCGACCAGCGACAGAACCGCCACAAAGATCGTGGCGCCAAGCGTGGCTTTGGGGAGGAAAAACAGCAACGGCGTCAGAAAAACGGTGGCGATGCCGATGCCGATCGCGGTGAAAGCGCCGGCGGCGGGGGTTTGTGCACCAGCCTCAAAATTCACCACAGACCGCGAAAAACCGCCGGTAACCGGAAATCCACCGGACATGGCAGAGCCGATATTGGCGGTTCCCAGTGCAATCAGTTCCTGATCCGGGTCGATGCGTTGTCGGCGTTTGGCGGCCAGGGTTTGCGCGACGGATATGGTTTCGACATACCCGACAATCGAGATCAACAGCGCCGGAGTGGCAACTTCTTTCCACAGGGCAAGGTCAAAGACCGGAAGCCCAATGGTGGGCAGCACATTGGGAATATCGCCGACAATTTTCACGCCCGAATGGTCAAGCCCCAACAAAAAGACGATCAGCGTTGTTACGGTGATGGACAGGATCGGTGCCATTTTTGCACCCACGTCGGCGAATTTGGCGGAAAAGCCCCGCTGCAACAACAAAGGCTTCACCCGCTTGCGGGCCCAGTAAAGGAAAATAACCGCCGCCACGCCGATCAGTGCGGTGGGGATATTGAACTGGTCTATCTGGCGAAAGAACGAGGATAGAATATCCAGCAGGTTATGCCCATTAATCGGCACACCGGTCAGGTTTTTCAACTGCCCGGCCGAAATGATGATGGCGGACGCGGTAACAAAACCGGATATCACCGGATGAGACAGAAAATTGGCCAAAAAACCCAGCCGCAACAGGCCCATAACCGTCAGCATCAGGCCGGAAACAAACGCCAGAACGATCGCCGCACCCAGATATTCCGGTGTGCCCTGGGTTGCCAATTGCCCTACGGCTGCCGCTGTCATCAAAGACGCAACCGCCACCGGACCAACCGCCAATGTGCGGGACGTGCCAAAAACCGCATAGATCAGAAGGGGTGCCATTGAGGCGTAAAGCCCCACTTCGGGCGGCAATCCGGCCAGCAGCGCGTAAGCCAGCGATTGTGGGATCAACATGATCGTCACGATCACCGCAGCCAGTATATCGACCGAGAAAACCCCGCGGTTGTAGGATCTGGACCACTCAAAGATGGGGAAATACTGTTTCAGCATGGATTGGTCCTAATGCGGAAATGTCAAAATTTTTGGTCCCGCCGCCCGTTTTGCAAGGTCAGCTTTGGGCGATAGACTCGATCAGCGGTTTCAGGCTCTCGATATTAAACCCGGCGCGTGCCGCTGTGTTAACGATGTCTTGCGCCGGTAACGCCTTGGCGTTCACCAATGACCACAGGATCGTACAGCGGTGACCGGTCCGGCAATAGGCAAGTACCGGTCCCTCAGAATTTTCCAGTGCTTGTGCCTGCACATCCAGATTTGCCTGCTCAAGTTGCTTGCCCATCGGGTTGTAAATGAACGTCAGGCCGGCGCTTTCCGCCTGCGCCTGTACCTCGGCAGCAAACAGACCACTTTCAACTTCGCTGTCCGGCCGGTTGCAGATCACGGTTGTGAAACCCTGATCCTTCACAGCCGGCAAATCGAACGGGGCGATCTGCTCGGATACGCTGTAACCCTCAGCGACTTTGATGATATTCATGTCAGTTTCCTGCCACCGGTTGTACGCTAAACCTGTCTATCCGGTTTTTGATCGGCAGCGCAATCAGCAGACCGGCGGTCATTGTGGCCAAAAACACCACGCCGCCGACGCCATCAAAGCTGAGCGAAGCCAAAGACGGGCCGGGGCACAGGCCCGCAAGGCCCCAGCCTGCGCCAAACAAAAACGAGCCAAGCACCAGATTAAGGCCAATCTGCTTTGACGCGGCACCGGGAAACGGGCTGCCGCAAACAGAGGCCGGACGCCGCGCCGCAACCCGCCAGGCTATCGCCATCGGGATAATGGCACCACCCAGAACGAATGCCAGCGTGGGATCCCATTCACCGAATATATCCAGCCAGCCCTGAACTTTGGAAACATTGGTCATGCCGGAAACCAAAAGACCGACGCCAAACAGCGATCCGGTTAGAAAAGCAAAAATATTTCGCATCAGATGATCCCCCAGATGTGACGAAACACCAAAACCGAAACGCCACCGGCAAACAGATAAAACACGGTCGCCATGATACCGCGAATGGACAGGCGCGAGATACCGCAGATGCCGTGCCCGGATGTACAGCCGTTGGCCATACGCGCACCCAGCCCGACCAACAGACCGGCAAACGCCACGACCACCAGATTGGTGGTCAGGTTTGTTTCTGTCTTGCCGGTCATAACAGCCACGATACCCGGCAACACAACCAGCCCGACGACGAAACTGGCCCGTTCAATCCATTTGGTTCTGTCAACGGTTTCAAACAATCCGCCAACAATGCCACTGGCCCCCATGATGTTACCGTTTATCAGCAAGTACATGGATGCGGCGCATCCAATCATCAGACCGCCAACCAGCCCCATTATCCAATCAGGTTGTATCATTTTTTACTCCCTCGTGTTGGTTGCGGTCCTGTTAGGCGCAAACAACCCGGTTTCAGCCCGTTACTTTTTCGATTTAATAGGCAATTTGATATAGGATTTCCCATCCGCTTCCGGCTCGGGCATATTGCCGGCGCGCATGTTAATCTGCAGTGACGGCACAATCAGCTTTGGCGCCGGCAATTCGGAATCCCGGCTTTTGCGGGCTTTTACAAAGTCCTCTTTGGACTTGCCCGCGCCGATGTGCACGTTTTGCGCGCGTTGCTCGGCAACAGTGGACTCCCACGCATAATTTTCCCGTCCGGGTGCTTTATAGTCATGGCCAACGAATATCCGCGTGGCGTCAGGCAGGGCCAGAATTTTTTGGATTGAATTGTAAAGATCCTCTGCAGAGCCACCTGGAAAATCGGCCCGCGCGGTGCCAAAATCCGGCATGAACAAAGTGTCACCAACAAAAGCCGCATCCTCGACCACATATGTCAAACAAGCGGGCGTGTGCCCCGGGGTGTGCATGATTTCGCACTGCAAGGCACCAATTTCAATTGTGTCACCATCTTTAAACAAAGCGTCAAACTGCGAGCCGTCGCGTTGAAACCGCGTACCCTCGTTGAACATCTTGCCAAATGTGTCTTGGATGGCGGTGATAAATTCGCCAATGCCGATTTTGCCGCCAAGTTCTTCCTGTATATAGGGCGCCGCGGACAGGTGATCGGCGTGCACATGGGATTCCAAAATCCATTCCACCTGCAGATTGTTCTCTTTGACATAGGCGATAATCTGATCTGCAGAGGCCGTGTCCGTGGTGCCCGTGTTAAAATCAAAGTCCAGAACTGTATCGATAATGGCACATTTCGGCCCCTCAGGGTCTTTCACCAGGAAAGAGATCGTGCTGGTCGCATCATGAAAAAATGCTTTAATATCAGGCGACATAAGTTCATCCCTTGGTGAGTCGTTCAGGTGAGTATATATTTAATTAAATACATTGCAATATTGATATATATAAAAAGTATGATAAAGTGATGTCCAATCCCGGTGGGCTGATGTAGATTGCCGTCACCGGATAACGCCGGAATTCGGCACCAAGCCAAAGAGGCACAAGGCTGACTGATGAATAAAGAAATCGATATGGCGGCCATGAGTGCTGCAATGTGGGAACAGGCCGATATGGCTGCCGGCCTGATGAAAACGCTGTCAAACCGGGCGCGCCTGCTGATCCTGTGTATGCTGGTTGAGGGTGAAAAAAGCGTGGCCGAGCTGGAAGAGCGCCTGCACACCAAACAACCCAACGTGTCCCAGCAATTGGCCCGCCTGCGCATGGAGGGGCACGTGCAGTCACGTCGCGATGGCCGCACGATCTATTACAGTTTGGCGGATGAACGGGTCAAAGAAGTCATCGTTGCCCTTCACACCGCGTTCTGCCCGACAGAATAACCAATCACCTGATGCCAATGGCGCGTAACCGGCCCGATCCGGTTGACGGCCCTTCTTTCTTTTTAGGCCGCTACATTCTGAAAATCTGCGGCAAAGTCCGCCGGAACCTCAGGCGAGCGGGCAGTCGCGGCAATATTTCTGATATATTGCGCAAATCATTTTCACCTTTGCCCAAATACTCACCATTTTGATTGTGTTTGCGGCTATTGGCCTGCCCCTCGTGCAATCTGATCAAAGTAACGCGGCTTTACTCGACCGAAATAACCACTTTGCCGTCAGATTTTGCCAACGCCGCGGGCATTTCGTCGATCACATCTGCCAGCGCAATCCGTGCGGTCACGTCGGTGCGCCAGCGCCCGTCGGCAAACCGCGCCTGCACCTGTCGGATCGCCTGCATCTTTTGAAAAAACGGTGTTTTTCGCATCCAGGTGACCAGCCAGAAACCCTCGATCTTTTTTCGCATGAATATCAGCTGGCCGGTCTCTTTTATCACAAACGGCTCGTCTGTCAGTTTGCCATAGTTGATCAGTCGGCTGTCATTTGGCATTTGGTGAAATATCTGTGCGGACACTGAACCGCCGACCGCGTCCAGCAATACCCGTGGTTTTTCCTTGGCAATCACCGCTTTCAGATCATCCTGAAAACTATCGCTTTTTTCGTTCAGCGCCGCCACTGCGCCCAACTCTTTTAATGTCGCCAGCGGTTCATCCCGCCGCGCAACCGCAATCATCCGCCGCCCCGTTTCGCGGGCCATCGGTGCCATCAGCTTGCCCAACTGACTGGCCGCTGCCGTCGCAACAAAAGCAGCGCCCTTTGGCACCATATTCACCATCGCCGCAGCTGTCAGCGGATTCACGATCATCGCGGCACCATCTTCATCGCGCACGCCCTTGCGCAGAGGAATGCAGGCACCGGCGTCAGTGACAGCATAATCCGCCCATGCACCGGATCCGTTCGGGCCGACGGCAAAAGCCACCCGCTTGCCCTTCATGAACCGCCCATAAAGGCCATTGGCATCGACAACTTCGCCAACACCTTCAAATCCGGCAGGCGTGCCCTGTTTGCGCGGTTGGCCGTAAAAGCCGCGAATGAATATGGTGTCTGACGGGTTGACCGAAGCCATCCTGACCCTAATCAAAACCTGCCCCGGCCCCGGTTTGGGAACGTCGACCTGCCCAAATTCCACGTAAGGCGCAACCTCGTTCAGTTCCGCGATATTGCGCGGATCGCTTGAATACCCGTCTTCCTTTAACAGCAGCGCATTCATTTTTGCCGGATTCGTAGCCACTAGATTTTTTCCTGTGTGTATTTGCGCAACTCCGCCCGTGCCACCTGCATGCGGTGCACCGCATCCGGCCCGTCCGCCAGCCGCAATGTCCGCACGTGGGTCCACTGCCGGGCCAGTGGCGTGTCCTGCGATATGCCCTGACCGCCGAACATCTGCACGGCTTCATCGGTGACTTTCAGCGCCATTAACGGTGCCACAACCTTGATCTGGCTGATCCAGGGGGCTGCGGCCCGCGCGTCTCCCTGATCCATCATCCACGCGGCCTTCAGGCACAACAACCGCGCCTGTTCAATCTCCATGCGGCAGTTGGCGATGATGTCAAAATTGCCGCCCAGCTTGGCAATCGGCTTGCCAAACGCCACCCGCTGCATAGAGCGTTTGCACATCAGCTCCAGCGCCTTTTCGGCCTGCCCAATGGCCCGCATGCAGTGGTGGATGCGCCCGGGGCCAAGGCGGCCCTGCGCGATTTCAAAGCCGCGCCCTTCGCCCAGCAGCAGATTTTCGGAAGGCACGCGCACATCGGTAAAGCGCATATGCAGATGCCCGTGCGGCGCGTCATCTTCGCCGTAAACCTGCATGGCACGCAGCTTTTTTACGCCTTTCGTGGCGGCAGGCACCAAAATCATGGATTGCTGCGCGTGTTTGGGGCGGCTTTCGTTGGGCGAGGCCACCATGACGATGTAAATTGCGCATCTTGGATCTCCGGCACCTGAAGACCACCATTTTTCGCCGTTCAGCACGTATTCATCGCCTTTGCGCACGCAAGACATGGAAATATTGGTGGCGTCCGCACTGGCCACGTCCGGTTCTGTCATCAAATAGGCAGAGCGGATGTCGCCGTCCAGCAGCGGCTGCAGCCACTGTTTCTTGTGGGTTGCGGTCCCGTAACGCTCCAGCACCTCCATATTACCGGTATCAGGCGCGGCGCAGTTGAAAATTTCTGCCGCCAGATGGGACTTGCCCATTTCTTCAGCCAGATACGCATATTCAACCGTGCTTAACCCATAACCCCGCGCGCTGTCTGTCAGCCAGAAATTCCACAGCCCTGCGTCTTTGGCTTTGGTCTTCAGCGTATCCAGAATTTCAGTCTGGCGCTTGGTGTGCTGCCAGCGGTCACCCACGCTGACCTCGGCCAGAAACTCCGCATCCAGCGGTTCAATTTCGTCGCGGATCATGGTTGCGACCTTGTCAATCAGCCCATTGATACGTTCCGTTTTGCCAAGGTTCATGGAATTCCCTCATTTGTATTTCGCCAATGCCGCTGCGTCAGCGCCACGCCCGGTGAATTATCGCTTTACAACACCGGGGCCAGAGAAACAGACTGACGCCAATATTGTCAACAAACCGCGCCGTCTGATGACGCTGGGTAACAACGTGAGGATTGCGAATTGATCGATGTATCGGGTCTGTTTTCCGTTAAAGGCAAAACCGCACTGGTCACCGGTGGTGGCTCTGGCATCGGCCGAATGATCGCAGAGGCATTGGCCGCTGGCGGTGCGAAAGTACTGATCTGTTCGCGCAAACTGCACGCGGTTGAAGCGGCAGCCGCAGACATAAACGCCGCAGGGTATGCCATGCCGGTTGAGGCTTTTGCCGGCGATGTTTCCACTGAAGAGGGCGTGGCGGCGCTGGCAACGGCGCTGCGTTCGCGCACCAAGTCGTTGAATATACTGGTCAATAACGCCGGCGCAACCTGGGGCGCGCCATTGGGTCAGTTTCCGCACAAAGGCTGGAACAAGATCATCGCGGTGAATGTGGAGGGGCTGTTTCACCTGACCCAGACCCTGTTGCCTGAACTGATCGCTGCGGGCCAGGACGATGATCCGTCGCGCGTGATCAATCTGGGATCGGTCATGGGCACAATTGCAATGGGCGACGGGGCTTATTCCTACTCTGCCTCAAAGGCCGCAGTGCATCATTTGACACGAATATTGGGCAAAGAACTGGCAGAACACCGGGTGACGGTTAACGCCTTTGCGCCCGGACCGTTTCAATCAAAAATGACCGCCTTTGCCACGGCCAAGGCGGCACAGGCCAAAAAAGTTGGTGCGGATGTGCCTTTGGGCCGGATTGGCAC
>CAYZQS010000009.1:28805-35463 GCA_964480735.1 uncultured Rhodobacterales bacterium | reverse complement strand
CGCGTGCCGGTGCCAAAAATGCTGCACCTGTCAGATGAAGACAATCCGCTGGATCGCCAGTTTTTTGTTATGGAATTTCTGGACGGACGTATTTTCTGGGATCCGGCTTTGCCCGAAAGCAATAACGATGAACGTGGCGCGATTTATGACGCGATGAACGGGACACTGGCCAAGCTGCACGACGTGGATGTGGCAGCCGCCGGGCTGTCTGATTTTGGCCACCCGGGCAATTATTTCGCCCGACAGACCGACCGCTGGATCAAGCAGTACAAATCCTCGGCCTTGTCTGAAAACAACGACATGGACCGCCTGATGGACTGGCTGGTGGACAATATGCCCGGTGACGACGGTGTGGTGGCGCTGGTGCATGGTGATTATCGCCTCGACAATATGATATTTGCCAAAGACCGCACAGACGTTATCGCGGTTCTTGACTGGGAACTGTCAACATTGGGCCACCCGCTGGCCGACCTGGCTTATCAATGTATGCAGTGGCGGCTGCCTTATAAGGCGGGGATGCGCGGGCTTGGCGGTATTGACCGGGCCGAAATCGGTATCCCGACAGAGGCCGATTATGTGGCGCGTTATTGCGCCCGGCGCGGCATTGATCAGATTAAAAACTGGCATTTTTTCCTGGCGTTTTGCTTTTTCAGGCTGGCGGCGATACTGCAGGGCGTGGTGCGCCGGGCCCACGATGGCAATGCCTCTAATCCAGAACGGGCACGGCAGATGGCGCAGGCGATCCCGGTTTTGGCGTCTATGGCCAACGGTATGATCAAAAAGGACTGACAGATGGATTTCAAAGGGAAAACCGTGCTTGTAACTGGCGCATCAGGCGGGTTTGGCGCGGCCATGTCTGAAGCCTTTGCCGCCAGGGGCGGGCGTCTGGTTCTGGCGGATATGGACGGTGCAAAGCTGAATAAATTTGCCGAAAACCTGAAATCCAAAGGCACGAAGGTCGCAATTTTGGCCGGGGATGTTACGGATCCGGCCCACCACACCGCGCTGGTTGGTCTTGCAATGTCTGAATTTGGCACATTGGATGTTTGCGTGAATAACGCCGGGATTGTCAGCTCTATCGCCGGATTGCCTGACATCACAACCAGGGACGCAAAAGCAGTGATCGATGTGGATCTGATGGGGGTCTTTTATGCCATGCAGGCGCAACTGCCGGCGATGGAAACAACCTGGAAACAATCCGATCAGTTCACGTCGATGGTCAATATAGCCTCGGTCGCCGGGCTGGTGGGGTCCGCTTATCTTTCGATTTATGCGGCAGCCAAACATGGTGTGGTTGGTCTGACCAAAAGCGCAGCGCTTGAATATGCCAAACGCGGGGTGCGGGTGAACGCGGTTTGCCCGTCTTACGCGGCCACAGATATGCTGGAAAAATATTATGACGAAAGTCCAAAGGAACGCCTGCCCGCCACTCTAAAACTGGTACGTGGCATTCCAATGGCGCGGGTCGGTCAAGTGCAGGAAGTGGTTGCCGCCATATTGTTTGCGGCCGATCCTGCCAACAGCTTTATGACCGGGGAAACTCTGGCGGTTGATGGCGGGCTGTCAGCAATTTGAAGGATGGCGGAGATGTCTGAAAACCTGATTGTGCGTCGTGACGGCCCGGTTTTGCACCTGATCAACAACAATGAGGCGGCACGCAACGCGCTGAGCGTTGGCTACTGCGAAGGCATGGTTGCAGAGTTGGAAAAGGTGTCTGACGACAGCGCGACCGCCGCTGTGGTTCTCAGCGGTGCAGAGGGTTATTTCTGCTCTGGTGGCAACGTCAACGCTTTGCAAACCCGCGCGGCCATGAGCATGGATCAGCGCAAGGAAAGCATTAACCTTTTGCACGATGTCATCCGCGCGATTTTGTCGTGCAGCTGCCCGGTTATTGCCGCGGTTGAGGGCGGCGCTGCCGGGGCCGGGGCATCGCTGGCGCTGGCCTGTGATCTGATTATTGCCGGGGATGCCGCCTATTTTTCGCTGGCATACGTCAACATCGGCCTGACCCCGGACGGCGGTGCAACCGCGTTATTGTCACAAATCGCACCGCGGCAGCTGGTGAACGAGCTTTGCATGTTCGGTGACCGGATGCCTGTTTCGCGGCTGTTTGAACTGGGCGCGGTCAATCAGGTGGTTGGACCAAACCAGGTGCTGAAAACAGCGCAACGCTGGGGGGAAGGGCTGAACAGCAAGGGGCCGGAAACATTGCGTGTGATAAAATCACTGACCCGATCGGCCCGGCAGAACCC
The DNA here is from genome assembly GCA_964480735.1 of uncultured Rhodobacterales bacterium. Taxonomy (GTDB): domain Bacteria; phylum Pseudomonadota; class Alphaproteobacteria; order Rhodobacterales; family Rhodobacteraceae; genus UBA5972. Next base: position 33,211 of record CAYZQS010000009.1, on the reverse strand, counting down.
GATTAACGATCAACTTGAAACAGAGGCGACAGCTATGGCCACCGCACAGGGCGCGCCGGAAAGTGCAGAGGGCATTGCTGCCTTTCTGAAAAAACGCAAGCCGGATTTTACGAAGTTTCGACGCTGACTTTATCAATAAAATCAAACACAAGCGGACGGATGTTGTTGCGCCATGACTTGCCGGAAAAAATGCCATAATGGCCCGCGCCCGGTTCCACATGGCTGGACTTTTGGGATTTCCTTAGACCGCTTAGCAAATCAAGTGCCGCGATGCACTGACCTGGCGCCGTAATGTCATCGTCTTCGCCCTCAACCGTCATCACGGCGGTTCTGGTGATCTTTGCGATGTCCACCCGTCTGCCTTTAACCGTGAACCGGTTTTCGGCAATTTCGCGATTCTTGAATATCCGCTTTACGGTCGACAAATAAAATTCCGCCGTCATATCCATGACCGCCAGATATTCATCGTAAAACCTGTTGTGGCGGTCGTGTTCCGTCGCGCGGCCCTGCGCCACCGCCACGATCTGATCCACAAACGCCTGCATATGGGTTTTTGGGTTCATCGACATGAATGTCGTCAGTTGCACAGCACCCGGATAAACCAGCCTGCCAACACCCGGATGATTAACTCCAACGCGCTGAATTACTGTCTGTTCCAGTTGCCCAAGGGCGATTCTGCGGCCAAAATCAGTGACTTCCGTGGGCGCAATATCGGGGTCAACCGGCCCGCCGATCAGGGTCAGCGATCGTGGCTGCGCGTCCGGATCATCTTCGGCGATCAGGGCCGTGGCGGCCAGCGCCAGCGGTGCGGGTTGGCACACCGCAATCACATGGGTGTCAGCCCCCAGTTGGCGCATGAAACCGGCCAGATAAAGCGTGAAATCTTCCACATCAAAGGTGCCGTCAGACACCGGAATATCCCGCGCATTCTTCCATTCGGTGACAAATACGTCGCAGTTGGGCAGCAGGCTGATCACGGTTTTTCGCAGCAAAGTCGCGTAATGACCAGACATCGGCGCGACCAGCAGCACCCGGCGGGTGGCCGGTGTTTCGCGCATCACCTCAAAATGAATCAGGTCGCCAAATGGCTTTGACTGCACGGTCCTGATGTTGACAGAATATTCCCGACCAGCGCTGACAACCGCGTTAATATTCCAATCCGGTGTCACAGCCAGACGCCCACTGGCGCGTTCTGTTACTTCACCCCACGCCGCAAGTACGGACGGCAAAGGACTGTAATTTAAACAAAAAACCGGATTTGACCAAAAGGTCTTTGCGGTGGCCCCCAACCATTGATTGCCCAGTCGCAGGCTTTCAGTAAAATCGTAGCTGGCAAAATTTTGATTCATGAATTATGGCTCGATCGGTTGATTGTTTAGCAGCAAAAAAATGCCGGATTTTCATCTGTCCGGCGCCTGTTGAACCGCCTATCATGCACATGCACAAGACTGGGGCAATCTCTGAATATGACTGACGAAAATAAACAAACTGAAAAAAATGCGGCTGACGTCAGTGCTGACAGGTTAAGCGACAACCTGCAAAAAATGGAGGCGCTGTCAAAGCGTCTGGTGAATGCGATGGCCGACAAGCGGGACATTGATGCCGCCCTTAAGGGCCCCGGGCAGGATCTTTATACCAAAGCCGCCGCCGCTTATATGGCCGAGATGATGGCCAATCCGTCCAAGATTATCGAGCAACAGGTGTCTTTTTGGGGCAAATCACTGCAACAATTTATGCAGGCGCAGCAAAATATGTCCGGAGCTGGCGAAACGCCATCCAGGAATTCGCCGACCGACCCGAGATTCAAAAACCAACTGTGGGAAACCAACCCATATTTCAACTATGTTAAGCAGCAATATCTGCTTTCGTCCGCCGCCATTGAAGACGCCGTTAACGGTCTTGACGACCTGAATGACGCTGACAAAAGGCGCATCAGCTTTTTTTCCCGTCAGATGATCGACATGATGTCGCCGACCAACTTTTTGGCGACAAATCCGGATGCTCTGGCCAAAGCGGCAGAAACCGAGGGCCAGTCTTTGGTTGACGGATTGGAAAATCTGGTGCGCGACATCGAGGCGGGCAAGGGCGAGCTGGCAGTTACGCTGTCAGACCCGGATGCGTTTGAAGTTGGCGTTAATCTGGCCACATCACCCGGCGACGTGGTGTTTCAAAACCGCATGATTCAGTTGATCCAATACGCGCCAAAAACCGAAAAAGTGCACAAAACACCGCTGATCATTTTTCCGCCCTGGATCAACAAGTTTTATATTCTTGACCTGAAAGAAAAAAATAGCCTGATAAAATGGCTTACGGAACAAGGCTTTACGCTGTTTGTGGTGTCATGGGTCAATCCAGACGCCACATACGCGGATGTTGGTCTGGACACGTATATGACCGAAGGGTTCATAACTGCGATTGATCAGGTCAAGCAGATCACCGGCGAAAACCAGGTGAATGCGGTTGGCTATTGTATTGCCGGAACCATGCTGTCGATCACAATGGCCCATATGGCAAAGACCGGCGATAAATCCGTCCGGTCCGCCACGTTTTTCACCACCATTGCCGATTTTGAAGACCCGGGCGAAATGGGTGTTTTTCTGGAAGAGGATTTTTTACGCGGCATTGAAGAGGAAGTTGACAGGAACGGATATCTGAACAGCTTTTTCATGCAGCGCACGTTTTCCTATCTGCGGGCAAACGATCTGGTTTATGGCCCGGCGATCCGCGCCTATATGATGGGTGAGGCACCGCCGGCGTTTGATCTGCTGTATTGGAATGGCGACAGCACCAACCTGTCGGCCCGACTTGCCAAAGAATATCTGCGCCAGCTTTGTCAGCGCAATGAATTGGCAAAAGGTGAATTTGTGATGCTGGGTGAAAACATAAGCCTGAAAGACATTAAAACACCTATTTGCGCGGTGGCCTGCGAGACCGATCATATCGCCAAATGGCAAAGTTCATACGCCGGACTTAACCAGTTCAGCGGACCGAAAAAATTCATCCTGTCCGAAAGTGGCCATGTGGCCGGGATCGTCAATCCGCCAAGCAAGAATAAATACGGTTACTATACGAATGCTGCCAAAATGAAGGCGCCCGACGCTTGGAAAGAGGACGCGGATTACACCGCAGGATCGTGGTGGCCGAACTGGCGGGATTGGCTGAAAAAACACTCCGGTGCCCAGGTTTCTGCGCGAAAAACGGGTGGGCCGCAGCATCCGGTGATTGAACCTGCGCCCGGTTCTTACGTGGTTTATAAGCCAAACATTTGAAATTAAACGTAAAAAAATAATTGCTGCAGTGCAGCAAAATACACTTGTAATGCTGCAACGCAGCATTTATGTGTGGTCAACAGAGATACAATCAAACCGTACCCGGAGACCGACAATGACCAAAAAAACCGATTTCACCAACCCCTTCGCTGAAATGTTCGGCGATTTCCCCGTAGACATGTCTGCGGTTAATGACCTGTTCAAATCCACTGCCAACATCGGCGAGAAGTTTTCTAAAGTGGCGCTGGCCGCTGCTGAAAAGAACGTCGAGATTTCAAACAAATGGACCAAAGATGCATTGGGCAAATTGTCCGGTGTCGCCACTGCGCAGGACGCACCGGCAGATTACGCAAAAGTGGCAACCGATTTTGCCTCTACATCCGCTGAAACCGCGTCAGAACATGTTGCGGCCTTCGCTGAAGTTGCCAAAAAAGTTCAGATGGATACCATTGAACTGCTGCTGGCCGCTGGCAAAGACGCACAGGCCGAAGCAACCGCTGCGGTCAAAAAAGCAACCACAGAGGCAACTGCTGCCGTCAAAAAGGCTGCTGCAAAAGCCGCATAAGAAATTTCACTTCCTCCCTGATAGTGATTTCTGGGGCGGGCCTTTTAAGGTTCGCCCCCTTTTTATTTGTCTCATGCTGCGCTAGCATTGCTGCAACGCAACATTCCGAGGCCGCGCATGACCGATCCGTCAAAACCGTTGTTGATCAAACGTTATGCGTCGCGACGGCTGTATAACACTGAAACCTCTGATTACGTGACACTGGACGATATCGCGGTCTTTATCCGCACCGGCCGCGACGTGCAGATCGTTGATCTGAAATCCGGCGATGATCTGACCCGGCAATATCTGTTGCAAATCATCACAGAGCACGAATCCCGCGGTGAAAACGTTCTGCCGATCAACGTTTTAACCGACCTGGTGCGGTCCTATTCCGAGCAGGCCCAAAGCATTGTGCCGGATTTTCTTTCGCAGTCTTTTGATTTGCTGAAAGAACAACAGGCCGGGTTTATGGAGAATATTCAGAACGTTATGCCCGATCCTTCGTCGGTATTTGGCAATCTGGACGAGTGGCAGAAAAAGCAGACAGAATTTTTGGGCGCGATGATGGGCAACTGGGGTGCAAAGCCTGC
>CAYZQS010000009.1:22043-28705 GCA_964480735.1 uncultured Rhodobacterales bacterium | reverse complement strand
AAAGCCTGCAAAAAATGATCCCAGCAGCGAAGATTTGGAGGCCATAAAGGCGCAACTGGCTGAGCTGCAGTCAAAACTGTCAAATCTGTAAGCGGTATGGTGGAATTTGGCACGCCATACTGGTGGGAAGATGGCGCTGATCTGCCCGATCTGCCGAATATTCCGCCAAAAACCAGCGAGCTTACCATCATTGGCGCCGGTTATACCGGGCTGAATGCGGCAATCACCGCACGGCGGGCGGGTGCGAATGTACTTGTGCTGGACGCGGGCGTGCCGGGGCAGGGCGCGTCAAGCCGCAACGGCGGAATGATTGGCGTTCATACCCGCATTTTGCAGCAGGAACTGACCCGCTCTTTTGGTGCGGATGCCGCCCGCGCGCTGTTGTCCGAAGCGCCTGCCGCATTTGCGTTTACCAAAGGCCTGATCGAACAGGAAAAAATAGATTGTGATCTGCAACTGACGGGCCGGATTGTGCTGTCCTGGACAAAGACCGGCCAAAACAAGCTGGAAACGGTGGCGGATCAGATGCTGCGCGAGACGGACACAGCTCTTCAGGTGGTGGACCGTACCGAGTTATGTGATCACATAAACACGGATCGTTATTTTGGCGGCATCGTTTATCAAGACCACGGCGGGTTGCAGCCGCGAAAATTCCACGACGGGCTGCTTGATATAGCGCTGCGTGAAGGCGTGAAAATCGTGCAAAACTGCGCTGTGACCGGGTTTAAGAACGACCTGAAGGGATTTGAAATTACAACCGCCAATGGCGTTATCCACACCACCAAAATGATCGTGGCAACCAATGGATACACCCGCAAACCATTTCGTTGGTTGACCAGAAGGTTCTTTCCCTTGCCCAGCTTTATCATTGCCACGGAACAGTTGAGCAAGGATGTGATCGCAAATATCGCACCCAAAAAACACATGATGGTCGAAACCCGGGCCAAACACTGTTATTTCCGTATTTCGCCTGACGGCACCCGCATTATTTTTGGTGGACGGGCCAGTATGGTTCCCGTTTCCCCTGAATTTGCGGCCAAACGGCTGCGAGCCACGATGGTCGACATCTGGCCACAGCTTAAAGACGTTAAGATCACCCATTCCTGGCGTGGTTACACAGGATTTGCCTTTGAACAGATGCCGTATGTGGGCCGGCGGGACGGGTATCATTTTGCAATGGGGTATTCCGGCAGTGGTGTGGCGCTTGCCCCCTATCTGGGCATGAAACTGGCCTATCAGGCGTTGGGGGACGACAGGGGAAAGACCGCTTATTCCCTGACCACGCCGCAAACGCGGTGGTTTCACCCCGGCGGCTGGCCTTATTTTCTGGCGGCAGGGGAATTGTGGTATAGACAGGTGGTCGACCGGCTGGAAAACCGGCAATCAGCGCGGGACCGCGAAAAGTAAATAAAAGCGTAAAGGCACAGATGGCAGACACACGCGGGCGCATGACCCTTTGGGGGATCGAGGTTTTTGTGGCGGTGGTCAAATCCGGCGCAATTTCGGCGGCGGCCAGGCAACTGGACACCTCTGCATCCACCGTCAGCCAGCAGATAACCAACCTGGAAACCGCCATTGGCGCCCATTTGATAGATCGCGCCGCCCGCCCCGTGGAAATGACCCCGGCAGGCGCCCTGTTTCACCGGCGTGCCCTCAGCATTCTGTCAGAGGCCGATCGCGCGCGATCAGAGCTTTCGATTTATGATTTGTCAAAGCTGATGCGCTTTCGCCTTGGTATTATTGAAGATTTTGACAGCGACGTTACGCCAAGACTTTTGTCGGATATGGCGGAACAGCTGAAATCCTGCCACTTTGTGCTGGAAACCGGGGCCAGCTATCATCTTGCCGGTATGCTGGAAGACCGGGCGTTGGATGTGATTGTGGCCGTTGATCTTGATATTGCGCCTGAATGGATGGAAATCTATCCGTTGCTGGCTGACCCGTTTATGATTGTGGCGCCCAAAAATCTGGTTGATCCAAATGCCGGAATTATGGACCAGCTGAACGATATCCCTTTTATCCGCTATTCGTCCCGCCAGATGATGGGCCGCCAGATCGAGGCGCATTTATCCGGCCTTGGCCTGAAACTGCCGCACCGGTTTGAGCTGGACAGCTACCACGCCATCATGTCGATGGTGGCGGCGGGGGCAGGTTGGACGATTACAACACCGCTGGGGTACAGCCACGCCAAACGTTTTATGAATGATGTTTCCGCAATGGCCCTGCCGTTTGCGCCAATGGCCCGCAACATTTCGTTGTTTGCCCGCAAAGACGCGCTGGACAGCCTGCCACAAGACATCGCCGCCCGTCTGCGGCCGTTGCTGCAAACGATGATCGTTGATCCCTGTGTGGCGGAAATGCCCTGGCTTAAGCCGCTATTGTTGGTTCGGAACTCGTAGATTTTACGGTGCGTACTGATTGCAATACGCCGTCCGCAACCGCGTCCAATTCTGATTTTCTTAACCGTGCTGGCAGGCGCATGTCACACGCCTTCATCAGCATGGCGCGGGTGCGCGGCAGATCGGGCGTATTTCCGATGAACTGCCAGTTCCAAAACGCCCGCGCGTTGTCTTTGTGCAGGCCGAATATCGAAATCGGTGTGCCGTTTGCCTCTGACGCCGCCATCAGCGCACGGGCCTCATCCTCGCTGAAATCCACCAGATTGAACTGAATAGAGTCCGGTGCCCGTTGTTCCTGGGGCAGGGCGTCCGGTACGTGCAGATGCGCACAGGCGTTCAGTTTTTCTGCCACATAATCGTAATTTTCACGCCCGGCGTTCACCCGCCGGTCGATCTCTGACAATTGCGCCCGGATCACCACCGCAGACAGGTTGTTCATGCGCAGATTAAACAGCGGCAGGGTATTCTGGTATGCGGCGAATTTTTCCGTTTCCAGCCGGTGCTTTGCCCAATTGTGTTCGTAGGCTCCGGACATGATCACGGCGCGCGCCACCAGATCGTCGTCGTCAGTCAGCATAATGCCGCCCTCACCCCCGTTCACCATTTTGTAGGACTGAAACGAAAAACAGCCAATTTTGCCAATCGTGCCGATCTTGTGGTTGTTCCACAGCGTGCCCAGCGAATGGGCGGCATCCTCGATAACCGGCACGCCTCGTGCATCACAAAGCGCCATGATCGCGTCCATGTCGGACGTGTGCCCGCGCATATGCGAGATGATAACCGCCTTGATCTGGCGGGTCAGCTTGGCCTTAAAATCGGCCATGTCGATGCGGTAATTGTCGCTCACTTCAACCAATACCGGCTGTGCGCCTGCGTGAACCACAGCGGACGGTACGGCGGCAAAAGTGAATGCCGGTATCAGCACCTTGTCATCACTGCGGATGCCAAGTGCCTTTAAGGAAAGAAAAATCGCGGACGAACAAGAATTGACGGCCAGGGCATATTTGCTGCCCATAAAAGCCGCAAAATCCTCTTCCAGCAAAGTGACCGGCGAGGGCGTGTCAAGGTCAGCTTTGTAGCGGAACAAATCGCCGGACGCGAGGATTGCTTGAATGTCTGCACGGGCGGATAGGGGGATAGGCTCGGTGTCAAAAACTGATGTCGGCAGCGCGCTCATGTTTCACCTTTTCCGAAATGTATCTTCGGAAAAACTGTAAAGCACTCGCGTGCCCTTGAAAACCAATTTCCAAAGGGTCCGGCGAAAATGAGCTTATACCGCAGTTAGTGTTACAAATATGGCCCTACAACGATCGACCCGCCCCGGTGTCTTAAACCCAAACAGCCAATTTCGCTGGCACCTTGGCACGCCCCCCTGAAGTGTCAGACATTAACCAGCAGATGCTCGCGCTCCCAGGGGCTGATAACCTGCAGAAACTCCTCCTGCTCTGCCTCTTTTACCGCCTTGTAAACACGGCAGAATTCCGGGCTTAGGATGTCCTGCATGGCTGCCGCCTCGTCAAGCATAACAAGTGACTCGCGCAGACTTCGCGGCATGCCCTGGGCGGTGACATAACCGCTGCCCTTTATTTCCGGACGCGGGTCTTTCTTTTCGCGCAGCCCCAAAAGGCCGCAGGCCAGTGACACCGCGATGCCAAGGTATGGGTTGCAGTCCATGCCCGCCAAACGGTTTTCAACCCTCCGCGCAGCCGGACCTGCCACCGGAATACGCAACCCCGTGGTGCGGTTGTCACGCCCCCATTCCAGATTAACCGGGGCGGAATGATCCGGCACATAACGCCGGTAGGAATTCACGTAAGGCGCAATCACCGCAATGACCGAGGGCAGGTGGTTCTGCAGCCCGGCAATGAAATGTGAGAACGCAGCACTTTCCGCACCGTTCTTGTTGGTAAAGATATTCTGTCCGTTTTCAGCCAGTACCGAATGGTGGATGTGCATGGCCGATCCGGGCTGGTCCTGCATCGGCTTGGCCATGAAGGTGGCATAGCAATTATGCGCCAGTGCCGCTTCGCGTATCAGACGTTTGAAAAAGAACACCTGATCGGCCAGTTCCACCGGATCGCCGTGTTGCAGGTTTATTTCGATTTGCCCGGCACCGCCTTCCTGAATGATGGTGTCAATTTCAAAGCCCTGTGCCTCGGCAAAATCATAGATATTGTCAATCACCGGGCCGTATTCGTCCACCGCACTCATGGAATAGGCCTGACTGGAGGCAACTATGCGCCCGGATCGTCCCAGCGGCGGTTCGATGGCTTTGGCCGGATCCAGATTGGGCGCCACCAGATAAAATTCCATTTCCGGTGCGACCACAGGCGTCCAGCCCTTATCGCGGTACAAGCCAACCACCCGCTTTAGCACGTTGCGCGGGGCAAAAGGCACCGGTGCGCCGTCTTGGTTGTTAACATCGTGGATGATTTGCAATGCGGCATCGGTGGACCACGGCACCGCAGTGGCGGTAGAAAAATCCGGCGTCAGAACCATGTCAGGATCGGTAAAATGATCCTCGCTGTCAAAATTCGCCCAACCTCCGGTGATGGTTTGAAAGAAAATTGAATCAGGCAGGAACATCCGACTGGATTTGGCGAATTTTCCGGCGGGCATGGCCTTGCCACGGGAAATTCCCGGAATATCGGCAACGATACACTCGACCTCTTCAATCCTGCGACCGTTCACAAAATCCAAAGCGCTTTGCGGCAGCTTGTCCTGCCATTTTGTGCCTTTGGTCATTGTCTCGCCCCATGTGCGCGCGGCTGTTTAAAAAACGCCGCCATCTGATCAGAAACCCAATCCCCAGATAGGGGTACACCTATTTTATCGGCAGCGGAATCCAGCAAATCTTGCGGTATCAGTCCACGCCCGCGTTTTTCCAACAGCGCAGCAAAAAAATCATCACTAAATTCCGGATGGGGTTGGATTGACAGTGCCTTGTTGCCATAGACCAGCACCGCGTTTTCGCAAAAGGGTGTCGAGCCGATAACTTTTGCGTCCTTGGGCGGTTTGACCACCTGATCCTGATGAAAAGCCATGACAGAAACCGGATTTTCGACGCCTTCAAGCCGGTAATCTGTGGGACCGACGGACCATCCACCGTCAAATTTCTCTACAACCCCGCCAAGCGCCTGCGCCAGTATCTGGTGGCCAAAACAAACACCAACAATGGGGATGGACCGAGCGTAAGCGTCACGGATTAACACCTCAAGCGGTTCAATCCAGTCGAGGTCTTCGTATGCCCCATATCTTGAACCGGTTATCAACCAGCCGTCCGCGCTGGTGGCAGACTGCGGGAATATTCCGTCTACAACCGAATAGGTTTCAAATTCAAAGCCGTACCCGGCCAAAAAACTGGCGAACATTTCAGGATAGCTGCCAAATTCCTCTGACAAGGCCGATAAAACATGCCCAGCTTCAAGGATGCCGATTTTCATTTTGATACACCAATTACCTTGTTTTGTGCTACCAGACCGCAGTGCTGGCTTTCAAGTGGCAGGCGACGCACAGACGTGGAATGTCTGACAGGTCCTAGCGAATAAACTGCGGGCGAAAACGCATTTTCTGGCGCAGGTTGCTGGGCAGATGGCTGTTCAAGCGGCGGTTGGCCCAGCCAAACAACATGATCAAAAGCAACGTCATCGCGATAAAATACCCGGCTACGATCGGGTAGGGAATAAACGGATTGAATGTTTTATCGGCAAAATAACTTGCATAATAAAGCGCGTCGCCCTTTTGCCGCCACGCCGGAAAGCCCGAAAAATACACCAGCGTTGTTGCATGAAACATAAAAATCGCCTCGTTGGTATAAGACGGCCACGCCAGTCTTAGCATTGTCGGCCAGATTATCCGCCTGAACCGGGTAAGCCCTTGCATTCCATAGGCGTCAGAGGCCTCTATATCGCCTTTGGGAATGCTGCGCAGGGCACCATAGAAAATCTCACCGGTGTAGGCAGAGGTGTTCAGGAACAAAACGATCAATGCCCCAAGCCACGCTTTGGTCAGCCAACGCGTGGTTGCGGATATTTCAACAAAGCCAAGATCAAATGAAAATCCCATGCGGGGGATCAGAACAAACAGTTCATAGGCAAGGAAAAACTGGATAAACAGGGGCGAGCCGCGGAACACGAAAATGAACCACGTGGCGGGCAGACGGAACAGTCTATTTCCGCTGTTTTTTCCCAACGCCAGGGCCGTTGCAAACCAGAACCCAAACGCCATTGCGATAACGCCAAAGTAGATGTTCCAGATCATGCC
>CAYZQS010000009.1:7517-21943 GCA_964480735.1 uncultured Rhodobacterales bacterium | reverse complement strand
AGCAGCCCCAGGAAATACCACAGTCGCCAGTCAGGATGCGGATAGGCAAATACCGCGGTTTTTGTACCGCCCAACTCGCGCGCCCAATATACGATGTCCTGAATGCCCAGCAAAAACAAAAGCGGAGTCGCCTTGACGAAAATCATCCACAAATTTGACAGACCGGGCAGGGCATAAACCCACATCTGCGGCATCAATATACGGCGAAACACCTGATTGCGGGTCATGCCGTATGCCTCGGCGGTTTCAAGCTGCGCGTGCGGCACGGCATTCATTGCGCCAAATATTGTATTGGCGGCAAAGGCGCCAAAAACAATGGCGAAAGCAAAGACCGCCTGAAAGAAACTATAGGTTTTGTGAACCCATTCGGCAGAGGCACTAAGCGGCATTTTTGCCCGGGCGCAGACAACAAAATCATTGCCCTGCCGTATGGCGTCTGGCCAGTCGGGGCAGAAATACTGATGCCGCAGGTATTCGATCCCCTGATCGACCGCAATCAGTGCAAACAGAAAGAATATGATGTCAGGAACGCCGCGCACCATCGACGTATAGATCAGGCCCAGCCAGCGAACTGGAAACAGCTGCGACCGCCGCGCCACAGCACCTGCAAAGCCCAACACCAACACCACGGGAACAGTGGTGAACAGCAGCAACATAACGGTGCCAAAGCTAAGGTAAAAACCGAAATGCTTGCCGTTGGTCAGATAGCACATCCACCACCGGCCAGCCTCAAGCGACGACGGATCTGCACAGAACTCGAACATGAACGGGCTTTCGGCTGCATAAAAGGGCCGCAGAAATTGCGGCCCCTTCGGATCTTATTGCGGCAGGATCAGTAGTTGACAACCCGGCCGTCGAACCATTTCGCAATCAGCCCACTCAGTGTGCCATCCGCCTTCATAGAGGCGATTGCCGCGTTCATTTTGTCTTTCAGCTCGCCGTCGCTCTCACGAACGCCCATACCAACGCCACCGCCGATGGATACGCGATCACCAACAAAACCCAGCTCGCCGCCGGAAGCTTCGACAAGCGGGTTAAGGTAGGCAAAGTCAGCCAAAACCGCATCTGCCTCGCCGGAACGAACGGCGGCTACAGTTTCTTCCGGGGTTGCAAATTCAACCACTGTTGCACCCGAAGACGCAACGTAAGCCGCCTGAATTGTTGCCGTCTGTGCAGCGATCACGCCACCCATTGTGTCAACCTCGGCACCGGCAAGACCCACATAGGCGGAAGGGTCTGGTGGGAAGTATTCAGACGTGAAATCAATGACTTGATCTCGCTCGTCGGTGATGGACATACCAGCAATGATGGTGTCATAGTTGCCCGACACAAGGTTCGGAATAATGCTGTCCCAATCGTTGGTTACCCAGGTACAGTCCAGCGCGGCGCGTTTGCACAATTCATCGCCGACTTCCCGTTCAAAACCGTCAACTTCGCCGTCATCATTGATGAAGTTGTACGGAGGGTAGGCACCCTCGGTTCCCATGCGCACGGTCTGAGCAACGCCAACCGTTGCGGCAAAAGACGCGATAACCGCGCCAAGAAGTAGTTTTTTCATATGTTCTCTCCCTAAATTCAAGCGCTTGTTCAGGCTGCAACAGTCGCGCTTAGAAACTGTTGCAGACGATTGGATTTGGGACTGCCAAACAATTCCTTTGGCGTTCCCTCCTCTTCAATTTTTCCATTATGCAGGAATATTACGTGATCAGACACATCCGCCGCAAGTTTCATGTCGTGGGTGACGATAACCATTGTGCGGCCCTCGTCGGCCAGAGCGCGGATAACTTTCACAACCTCGGCTTCCAGTTCCGGGTCCAGCGCCGAAGTGGGCTCGTCAAACAACAGCGCCTTTGGTTCCATCGCCAAAGCCCGCGCGATGGCTGCCCGTTGCTGCTGGCCACCGGACAGCTGTGCCGGAAACATATCGCATTTGTCAGCGATACCAACCTTGGCCAGCAATTCGCGGCCACGGTTGTGCGCCTGATCGCGCCCCTGACCCAGAACGGTGATCGGTGCCTCGCAGACATTCTGCAAAACGGTCATATGGGCCCACAGGTTAAACTGTTGAAAAACCATAGAAAGATTTGTTCGAATGGCGGTAATCTGTTTTCGGTCGGCCGGATGCCTGTGCATGCCCTTGCCCTTCCAGACAATCGGAATTCCGTCAAACAGGATGTCGCCGTCGTGGCTGTCTTCCAACAGGTTGGCGCAGCGCAGCAAGGTGCTTTTGCCCGATCCGGAAGAGCCGATCAAAGACACAACCTGCCCGGCCATTGCGGAAATGCTGACACCCTTTAAAACTTCCAAAGCGCCAAAACTTTTGTGAATATCACGAAGTTCAATGACTGCGGCAGTTGGTGTGGCATCTGGCATTGGGTCTCGTCGCTGGTTGAACACTGACACCGCACTATGAGCGCTAAAAAGCCAAAGTAAAGGACAGAATGTCACCGGCGCGGGCCTGACGGCACGGTTTGAAGGGCTATTGCATACCGGAATCATAAAAACCCCGGCCGGAAGTCATCCGGTCGGGGTTTGAAAACGAAAAAGTCGTTCGTCTATTCGCCGCGATAATTTGGATCGCGCCCGTCAAACCAAGTACCAATCAATGTATCCAACTGGCCGCTGGATTTCAGCGTGGTCAGCGCGGCATCAAGCGAGGCTACAAGCGCTGTATCGGCACCGCGCACACCAAGACCAATGCCGCCGCCGATGATGACGCCTGAATTGACAATGCTGAACTGACCCGGGTTTGTTGCCATATAATCCGCCAGATAGGCTTCGTCGGCAACGATTGCCGTAACTTCGCCTGCGGCCATGCCGTAAATTGCCTCTTCAACACTGGCGTATGTTGCCAATGTCCAGCCGTTGTCGGAAACATAAGTGGCCTGCAGCGTGTCAACCATCGCGCCGACAACCGCGCCGGGGGCCGGTGCAGTGCCGCCCAGCATGGCCATGAACGCACTGGGATCCGCCGGGAAATATTCCTGGGTAAAATCAATTAGAATTTCACGTTCCGGCGTGATTTGCATACCGGTCATAATCACGTCAATGTCGTTTGACAGCAGGTTGGGGATCATTTCGTCCCAGGGCGCAAGCACCCATTCGCAGCTTATCGCCGCAGTGGTGCAAATCAGATTGGCCAGATCAGCCTCGAACCCTTCAACGATGCCCTCGTTGTTCAGGTAATTGTAAGGTGTGAAATCGGCAACCGAGCCAAAGCTGTAAACTTCAGCAGACGGCGCCCCAGCCAGTCCCAATGTTGTGGCAAATGCCAGCGATGCAAGTTTTTTGTTTATCATCATATTCTCCGGTTTTGGTGCAGGCGCGGGGCGATGCACAATAGATCGCATTTAAAACAGCGACTTAAGAAATCACTAACGCCGGAATATGGCGATAACTGGCCGCTGGTCTGTCGGAACTGTGAAATGAACAACTTAAATCATTCCCGTTTTTACCGGCTGCCATTGCATCCGGCAATTGCTTTTGGCACTCAGGTTATGTAGCAGACGGCAGATACTTCAAGCTTAAAGGAAATTGGCGTGAGTGACCGACCCACCGTAAACCCAAAAGACGCGCCCGGTCTGGGATCGTTTCAATGGGACGACCCGATGCTGCTGGAAGAGCAGTTGAAAGAGGACGAACGCATGATCCGCGATGCGGCGCGGGCTTATGCGCAGGAAAAACTGCAGCCACGGGTTATTGCGGCGTACCGTGACGAAAGCTTTGATCGCGGAATTTTCAATGAAATGGGCGAGATGGGCCTGTTGGGTGTCACGGTTCCCGAAGAATACGGCGGTATTGGCGAGGGTTACGTGGCCTACGGGTTGGTGGCGCGTGAAGTGGAACGGGTGGACAGCGGTTACCGGTCCATGATGTCCGTGCAAAGCTCGTTGGTGATGTACCCGATCTTTGCATATGGCAGCGAGGAACAGCGGCAAAAATACCTGCCAAAACTGGCAAGCGGTGAATGGATCGGGGCGTTCGGGCTGACAGAGCCTGACGCGGGGTCTGATCCTGGCGGTATGAATACAAAGGCAGAGAAAGTTCAGGGCGGCTATGTTTTGAACGGCACCAAAACCTGGATTTCCAACGCGCCGGTGGCCGATATGTTCATCGTCTGGGCCAAGTCAGGTGAACACGGCGGTAAAATTCGCGGCTTTGTGGTGGAAAAGGGTGTAAAGGGGCTGACTGCCCCGAAAATCGAAGGCAAGCTGTCCCTGCGGGCCTCGATAACCGGCGAGATTGTGCTGGACGGCGTTGAGTTGGGTGAAGACGCCCTGCTGCCGCATGTGGAGGGGCTGAAGGGCCCGTTTGGCTGTTTGAACCGGGCGCGGTATGGAATTTCCTGGGGCGCGATGGGGGCAGCCGAGTTTTGCTGGCATGCGGCGCGGCAATACGGGCTGGACCGCAAGCAATTCAAGCGCCCGCTGGCGCAAACGCAGTTGTTTCAGAAAAAACTGGCGGATATGCAGACCGAAATCACCCTTGGCCTGCAGGCGGCGCTGCGGGTGGGGCGCTTGATGGACAAAGCATCCGCGGCACCGGAAATGATTTCCATGATCAAGCGGAACAATTGCGGCAAAGCCTTGGAAATTGCGCGGATGAGCCGGGACATGCACGGGGGGAACGGGATATCCGAGGACTTTCAGATCATGCGCCACATGTGTAATCTGGAGACCGTGAACACCTACGAGGGCGCGCACGACGTGCACGCGCTGATTTTGGGGCGGGCGCAGACGGGACTGCAGGCGTTTTTCTAAAGCGCAATCCGAAAAGTGGGTACCGGTTTTCGGAATAAATTGCGCGCAAGATCAAAAGGATAGAGCCGCTCCGCTGATTCAGATAAAAAGGACGCGGCTCTAGGTAAGCGGAGCCCCTGCGGGGCATTACCCTGAGCGGCACCTTTCGGTGCTGCGGGATGCCTGCGGCGCGAGTATTTTTGCAAAGATGAAAGTCTTTTTAAGGGTTGGGGACCGACAGATAGGTGCTTGGCGGGAGTGTGGCCAGACCTTTGAGGTGCAGGTCTTGTTGGTCCTTGTCAGTCAGGTCGGCGATGGCTTTGGAAACTGCGGCGGCGACCGCCTGATGATCGGTGCTTGGGGCGCAGATATAGGGCAGGCCGGGGGTTGGCGGGGTTTGGCTTAAAACCCGCAGGTCTTCAGCAAAATCGTCGTATTTTTGGATGTAGTGCCAACTGAGCATGTCCAGTGCTGCGATATCCGCGGTGTTATTGGCCACCATTTTGGCAGAGTTTTGATGGCCGTGGCTGTGAACACAGGTTTCGAACTGAAATCCCAATTTGGCCACGCGAACCTGCGGTGCGGCCCAGCCCGATTGAGACATCCTGTCGTTAAAGGCAAACCGTGCATCCCTGAAATCAAACAGATCGCGGCGGCGGTCACTTTTGCGCATAATAAAAACGCTGCGGTAATATCCGGGTGCGCAGCCTTCCAACCCGTAATCGGGCGTGCCGATGAGCGAGACCTTGTTGTGCAGGTGCAGCTTGTAAGGCCGCCCGCAGGTTTGGCTGAGGATAAGATCAGGTGCCAGCCAATGATCAAGGCTCTCGCAATCTTTGGTCAGGTGATCCGGAGCTTGGATGCCTGCCGCCCGCAAGTTTTGCCCAATGGCGTGCCAATACCGGTCATGCGCGGCTTTGGTTTCAGGCCGCAGATACATCGGCAGGCTGGCGATCATTCCAATTGCGCCTGCGCCCTTTGCCGCGCCAAAGCGCTGTCGCGGTCATTCACGCCCAATAAATTGGCCGTCAGGCGCAAAAATCCGTCTTCCTCGTGATCCCGTGCACCGTCTGCCAGCACCACCTTCCAAAGCGCCTGGATGACCGAGCGACGATCCTCGTATGGCACCGCGTTCTTGATTGCCCGGGTGAAACGCACCGTGTCGGGGGCCGCATCTTCCAGTTCCTCCGCTTCAGTTCGCAGTGCCGAGGCTTTTTCTGCAGACATGTTGTAGCGGTGCGCAAGTACCTGATCTATTACGGCAATTTCGCTGGCAGCATAGTCGTAATCCGCCCGCGCCACCCGCACCAAAAGGGCGGCAAGCGCCAGCCTTGCGTCCGTTGGATCAAGATCGTCAGGTGGCGCATCACCGGACAGCAAAGACAGGAGTTTATCAAACATAATTTAGATATATAATGACAGAGGTTGCGTTTGCCTAGCCGTTCCAGCCTTGGACAATCACAATATCGCCGGTGGAATGGGGCAGGCGGATATCTTTGGCCGCCTGATATTCCGGGCTGTCATAACACGCCTGTGCCGTTGCCAGGTCTTTGAATTCCAAAACCACGGTTCGCGCGCGCAGGGATCCCTCGCGCAGATCAGCAGCCCCGCCGCGCACCAAAAATTTTGCGCCGTATTTTTTGAAGGCGACGGCATTGGCAGCGACATATTTTTTGTATTCTTCGGGGTTGTCCACGTCCACGTGAACGACCCAATAACCCTTTGGCATCTTGCTCTCCTTATACCAACCGCGATTGTTCCACTGCTGCCCGGATAAAATCCGCAAACAGCGGGTGTGGCTGGAACGGTTTTGATTTTAACTCCGGATGAAACTGCACGCCGATATACCACGGGTGATCGGGAAATTCGACAATTTCCGGCAACCTGCCGTCCGGTGACATGCCGGAAAAGATCAGCCCGTGCTTTTCCAGCGGCTCGCGGTAGCTGAGATCAACCTCATAGCGGTGCCGGTGCCGTTCTGAAATCGCGGTTTTGTTATAAATCCCTGCGATCTGACTGCCCCCTGTCAACACGGCATTATAGGCACCAAGGCGCATGGTGCCACCCTTGTCATCTTTGACGTCGCGTTGGATGGTCCGGTTGCCTTCGACCCACTCTTTCAGGTGATAAACAACCGGTGTAAAACGCTTTTTTCCAGATTCAAGATCAAATTCCTCTGATCCCGCGTCGCGGATTTTCGCCAGATTTCGCACAGCTTCGATAACCGCCAACTGCATACCCAGACAAATGCCGAAATAGGGGATCTTGCGGGTCCGGGCGAATTGCGCGGCTTTTAGCATGCCCTCGGTACCCCGCTCGCCAAAGCCACCCGGCACCAGTATCGCGTCAAAGCGTTCCAGATGCGGGGCTGCGTCTTCGCGTTCGAATATCTCGCTGTCGATCCATTCTGATTTGACTTTCACGCGGTTGTGCATGCCGCCGTGGGTCAGGGCTTCGGCAATCGATTTATAAGCGTCCTCCAGTTGCGTGTATTTGCCCACAATGGCCACGCGCACTTCGCCGTCGGGATTGTAGACCCGATCTGCCACATCGGTCCATTTTTCCAGTTTCGGCTTTGGCGCGGGCGCTATGTTAAAAGCGTTCAGCACCGCCCGGTCCAGCCCGACCTCGTGATAGGCAAGCGGGGCCTCGTAGATTGATTTCAGATCACGAGCCTCGATCACGCTGTCGGCCCGCACGTTACAAAACAACGCCAGTTTCTCGCGTTCTTTGACCGGGATTGGGTGTTCTGAGCGGCATAACAGGATGTCCGGTGCCAGTCCGATAGAGCGCAGTTCTTTTACGGAATGCTGGGTGGGTTTGGTCTTCAGTTCACCGGATGCTGCCAGAAACGGCAGCAGGGTCAGGTGGATGTAAATACACTCTCCCCTTGGCTTGTCCTGACCAAACTGCCGGATCGCCTCAAAAAACGGCAGCGCCTCAATATCGCCCACGGTACCGCCGATTTCACACAGCATGAAATCAACTTCGTCATCGCCAATTGCGATGAAATCCTTAATTTCATCGGTCACATGCGGGATCACCTGAATGGTTTTTCCAAGGTAGTCACCGCGGCGTTCTTTTTCCAAAACGGTTGAATAAATCTTGCCCGATGACACGCTGTCTGTTTGCCGCGCCGCCACGCCGGTAAAGCGCTCGTAATGGCCAAGGTCCAGATCGGTTTCCGCGCCGTCATCAGTTACAAACACTTCGCCGTGTTCAAACGGGCTCATGGTTCCGGGGTCGACATTCAGATATGGGTCAAGTTTGCGCAGCCGCACAGTATAGCCGCGTGACTGCAACAAAGCACCAAGGGCTGCCGAGGCCAGCCCTTTGCCCAAAGACGAAACAACGCCACCGGTGATGAAAATAAAACGTGCCAAGGTCGCGGAAACCCCCGTGATTTCAGTCGTTTACAGGTTTCACGCGGCGTGAATTGCCCTGTACTCACGGGATTTGACATATATGAGATTCGCGCGCCAAAGGCAAGCGTATTGCCGCAATATCCTGTGGATAATTGCCCGCAATCACCAATTTATGGTGTTTGTATGGTATCAGTCAGCGCTGGGTGGGGTGATCGGTGCGTCGTTTGCCGACGGCGGCAGCAAATCGCCTTCCAGCCCCGGCGTGATCGGCGCTGTGGGCGCCACCGGCGCGTCGGTTCCCAGACGCTCGATCACAGAATCCCCGTCAGAGCCACGAGCTGCCAGAACTGTCAGCGACACAGAGGTAACCAAAAATGCAATTGCCAATATCCAGGTCAGCTTGGTCAACGCGCCCGCGGCTGATCGCCCGGACATAACGCCGCCACCGCCGCCACCACCAATCCCAAGTCCACCGCCTTCAGAACGCTGCAGCAGCACCGCTCCAATCAGGGCAAGCGCCAGGATCAGGTGAATGATCAGGATGATATTTTCCATCAGGGTCCCTTTGGGGGCAAAAGCTATAGTTGCGCGGTTCCTACTTGAAGGTAACCGCCTTGTCGATGCTCTAATTTAGGGGTGACCGGTGTCTGCTTCAAGTGGTCAGTCGTCAACATCATCCATATCCGACTGGCCTGATATCGCCCGGCGCACATGGGACCAGGACATGCCGATGCCCAGTACAAAAGACAAGCCAAACAACCCCAGCCAAACCATCACATTGGTGTCCTCAAGCGTCAACCAACCGCGATCCAGCAACACCCAAACCACCGCCGCAACAATACCACCCACCAAAACAATGCCGATAACGCCGATCGAGCGGAACGTGGCCCGCAAATAGATGATGTAGCCAACCACCAACAGCAATCCGGCCAAAACCGAGATTGCCATTTCAGACTGGTAATTGTCTCCGGCCCATTTGACATAATTCCAGCGCGTTGGGTTGAACGTGGCGGCCAGCAATAAAAACGCCAAAACCCATCTGATCAAAAATCCGGTCATCAATTCCTCCTGCAAAGCTTTTTACGGTCACTGCCAGACCTGTTTGCCCATGTCCAGTATCGCGGTGAATTACCGGTTTATTGTCGCCCATATGGCCGCTATACGCGGCACTGGAAATTTTACAGGCTGAAAGGTTAACAAAATGGCCAATGTGGTTGTGGTCGGCGCGCAATGGGGCGACGAGGGCAAAGGCAAGATTGTTGACTGGCTCAGCGAACGCGCGGACGTGATTGTGCGGTTTCAGGGTGGACACAACGCCGGGCACACGCTGGTGATTGATGGCAAGGTTTTCAAGCTGTCGCTGCTGCCTTCGGGCATTGTGCGGGGTGGCAAGCTGAGCGTGATTGGCAACGGCGTGGTGCTGGACCCCTGGGCGCTGGGCCTGGAGATCGAAAAGTTACGCGGCCAAGATGTTGATATCACACCGGAAAACCTGCTGATTGCGGAAAACACACCGCTGATCCTGCCGGTGCACGGCGAGCTGGACCGGGCCCGCGAGGGACAAAATGCGGTGGCGAAAATCGGCACCACCGGGCGTGGGATCGGGCCTGCCTATGAAGATAAGGTGGGCCGTCGCGCAGTGCGTGTGGCCGATCTGGCCGATGAAACAACGCTGGAATTGCGGTTGGACAGGTTGCTGGCCCACCATGATGCGCTGCGGCGCGGGCTTGGTCTGGCAGAGGTGGATCGGGCCGTGTTAAAGTCGCAATTGCTGGAAATTGCGCCGCACATCCTGCCTTACGCCGCGCCGGTTTGGAAGGTTCTGGCCGAAAAGCGAAAATCCGGCCAGCGCATTTTATTTGAAGGCGCACAGGGTGCCCTGCTGGACATTGATTTTGGCACTTATCCCTTTGTCACCTCCTCTAACACCACCGCCGGAATGGCGGCCACCGGTTCCGGCCTTGGCCCCGGTGCCGTTGATTTTGTACTGGCGATTGTCAAAGCTTACACCACGCGGGTGGGCGAGGGGCCGTTTCCTTGCGAACTGGACGATGACGACGGTCAGAGGCTGGGCGAGCGGGGGCATGAATTTGGCACAGTCACCGGGCGCAAACGTCGCTGTGGCTGGTTTGACGCGGTTTTGGTGCGCCAGACCTGCGCAACCTCAGGCGTGTCCGGCATTGCACTGACAAAACTGGATGTTCTGGACGGCTTTGAAACCCTGAAAATCTGCACCGGCTACATGCTGGATGGCGAAAAAATCGACTATCTGCCAACCGCCGCTGATCATCAGGCCCGGGTCTCCCCGATCTATGAAACCATGCAGGGCTGGAGCGAGGCGACTGCCGGTGCGCGCAGCTGGGCCGACCTGCCGGGAGCCGCAATCAAATACGTGCGCCGCATCGAAGAGCTGATCAACTGTCCGGTGGCCCTGTTGTCCACTTCGCCCGAGCGTGAAGACACCATCCTTGTCACCGATCCGTTTTCCGACTGATGGCTTTGCGTCATAAAACCCGCCGCGCACTTTCGCTGGTGGTGCTGTTTATCGGCCTGCCGGTTTACATCGGATTTGCTCTGTGGCTGGTCAGCCTGTTTGACCGCCCCGGAACAATCGTGGAACTGCTGCTTTATGTTGTTCTGGGAACCGTCTGGATATTTCCGGTGCGCTTCATTTTCCTTGGCGTGGGAAAAGAGGATCCGGATCCATAAACACGCGGCTTTTCTTATTGGCCTAAGTATCCAATTTACAACTTAAGCCAGTCACTGTCACCAACCGCCATGCAGCACTGGCAATTCAAATTCACGCACCGCCTTAGCTTGCCGCAGTTCAAAAACCGGCAACCTGGTACTCCCGCCAAAAACCCGACCTTCGGTCGGTTTTTGTTGGGCCGGGCGGCGGCGTGGAAATGCCGCGGCGCAGCATTTCAGCCGTGAACGGGACAGGAAAATAGGTGCGGCGCTTTTTCGCCGGGTTTCGCGACGTGAGTATTTTGCAAAGGCGAAAGTTGGAGTTGTATTGATATCCCAAAGCCTTACAGTTTTTGGCGGGACTTAGTTGTCATACCTCGAAGCGATTGAAAACCGGGAAGATTTTGAGATTGCAAACTGTCCGTCCTGCACGCGCAGGATCTTGCCCTCGCGCAGCAATTTACCAAACGACCGCAGGCCGGCCTCTTTGGAAAAGGCGTCTGCGGTGCTGACTTTTGCCAGCTTTGACATCACTTGTGCGCGGGAAAATCTGGGGCGGCCTTCTACGATTGAGGTGTAGGCAGCGGCGGCCTCCAGCATGTCCTGCAGGTTGACCGCACCAATCTGATCCGCGAATTCGCGAAAACTTGAGCTTTCGCGAAAGGCCGAGGCCGGGATGCCGTTCTCCGGGCTTTCATCATGCGTGTGTGGTTCCGGTTTTAGGGCAAGATTACCCTCGGTTTCAGTCACTTCATGCAGTTCGGCCGCGATTTTTGGTTGTTCTTCATTTTCCGGCTCGTCTATGCGCTGCTCGGACACCAAAATAAGCGGTGTGGGCGCGGCCACGGGTGCGGAACCGGTATTTTGGGCCGCTTTGCGGGCCATGCGGCGGGATTTGCGTTGGGCACGCTGCAAATCCTCGCGGTAGGCGGCCAATTCGTCGTCATCGCGTGATTCTTCGGCCAAATCGCCGGAAATGTCGGTCCCGGACAGGGTTTTTTCCGCCTCTGTTGCCACAACTGCGGCTTTCAGCTGATCCAGAGCATTGCTGCGGCGCTGGCGTTCCGGCCCGTCCATCTGCGAATTTGTGGTTTCCAGCAGGCGGTCCAGGGCCTCGTCTTCTCGGTCAAGATCGCTGGTGCTGCGCAGTGCTTCTGAACGTTTGCGCCGGTTTTCACGCCGTGATTCAACCTCCGCATCATCGGCCTGAACCGATTCAAGCGCCTCTGCCAGTTCGGCTTCGTCGTCTGCGGACAGGCTGGACTGTTGTTTTTGCTGCTGTCGCAGTTCGTGCGGTCCCAGATGGGGTGTATTGGCCGCAGCAACCTCTTGTAAGTCCGGGTCTTCTTCAGGTTGTTCATCCTCTTGTGGTGACGGCATCGAATTGGCCTCACCAGAGCCATCTTCAACGATTTCGCTGTTCGCCTGAACGGCGACAACCTCGTCAACCGGCGCAATCTCCTGAGTGCCGGGGCCTGCATCTGCGGTGATTTCGTCGCCGGTCACAGGTTCAGATTCATCCGCCGCCACGTCGTCAGTTTCGCTTGGTTCGGTGCTGGCGATTGCTTCGTCCTGCGGGGCCGGGTCAAGGCTTTCCGTTGTCAACCTAAGCGTTGAAACGGCGTTATCCGCTGCATCGCGATCAATCTCATCTTCAGCGCTTTCGACCGTTTGCTTTATCTTCGCCAGAGTCTCTTCAACCGAGACTTGCGATGCATCGTCGGTTTGTTCGGGGGCAGAGTCCTCCAAAGCATCGTGTCGGCGGGAGCGGAAAACGCCCGGTGTAACCGGCTGGCCCTTGTTGCGGTTCTTGTGCCGCCGCTTTTTCTTTTTCTTCTTACCCGAACCATCGCCTTTATTGGAATTTGCCGGTTCAACCTCTGCCGCGCTAACCACAGCGGCCGGAGTTAAATCTATGTCAGCCGGGTCTGCGCCGGATTTTTGGCGCAGGACGACGCCGTTGTCGTGAACTTTTGCTTCAATTTTGTTGGGATTTGCCGCCTCTGCGATGCGGTGAATTTTTGAGGTGTCCGGCACCTGCGGCTCGCTGCCGAAATAGCGGTCTTCGCTTGACAGTTTCTGAAAATATTCAGTGACTTTTTGCAGAACCGACAACGGGTCGTCAAAGCCCTCCAAAGAACATGAAAACGTGCCGTAAGAGACGGTTAAAACTCGGTTAGAGACTTCCATACCTGCTCGCCCTGTTTATTCTGACCCCCGTCCTGCCGAAAGAATTTACCATGATATTTCTGCCCTTACCTAACAAAATCGTACTTTTTTAGCGTTGATTGACCACAATAATTTGATCTTTGTCGCTGTTTTGGACATCAATAACCCATGAATCAATCTATTGTTCAAAGCGCCACAGGAATGACATTAATCGGCGCGGCCCCGGTAAAGCGCAAACAAATTGACATGGCCTTAAAGGTCGCACCTTTTCTGGTCGCAGCCGATGGAGGGGCTGATACTGCGGTTTTGGCCGGGCACGTACCCGATGTTATCATCGGCGATATGGATTCTGTTTCGGCGAATGTTCTGGCGTCGGTGCCGGCTGAAAACCGGCGGCAACTGACCGAGCAGGACACCACGGATTTTGAGAAATCTTTGTACAGCATAAAAGCCCCGTTTGTGATTGCCCTTGGGGTTATGTCAGGTCGGCTGGACCACACGCTGGCCGCCCTTAATGTTTTGGTGCGCTACCGCAAATTTCCGGTCATCGCTGTCAATGATGTTGACATGTGTTTTGCGGTGCCAACGCGCTTTCGGATTGAACTGCCCGTCAAAACCCGCCTGTCGTTGTTTCCGTTTGCTCCGGTGCAGGGCAGCGCAAACGGGCTGTTGTGGCCTCTTGATGACGTGGCGTTCGCTCCTTTCGGTAAAATCGGCACGTCCAATGAGACGACACTACCAAAGGTTGAAATGGAGCTTAGCAACCGGAATATGCTGGCGGTATTGCCGGTTGCGCATTTGCAGGCTGTTATCACGGCATTGGTTGCGTGACCTTCAACAGGCGGTGTGATTGACCGCCAGGCCGCCAAGGGACGTTTCCTTATACTTGGTGCTCATATCCAGACCGGTTTGCCGCATGGTTTCAACGCAGGCGTCAAGCGAGATCAGATGCTGCCCGTCACCGCGCAGCGCCAGAGACGCGGCGGATACGGCCTTTATTGCGCCCAGACCGTTGCGCTCTATACAGGGGGCCTGCACCAGACCCATGATCGGATCACAGGTCATGCCCAGATGATGCTCCAATGCGATTTCGGCGGCATTTTCCACCTGCGCGGGTGTGCCGCCCAGAACCTCGCACAGCCCTGCCGCCGCCATTGCCGACGCGGAGCCAACCTCGCCCTGGCATCCGACCTCGGCCCCGGAAATAGAGGCATTCTGTTTTATCAGCCCGCCGATGGCTGCCGCACTCAGCAAAAAGTCGGCGGTTTTGCTGGGCGCGGCCATTGGCACGTGATCAAGGAAATAGCGCAAAGTTGCGGGAATGACGCCTGCGGCACCGTTTGTCGGGGCGGTGACCACCTGCCCACCGGCGGCGTTTTCCTCGTTCACGGCCATTGCATAAACGCTGATCCAGTCGTTTATAATATGCGGTGCGGTCAGATTTTGACCCTTTTCGTCCTGCAGC
>CAYZQS010000009.1:0-7417 GCA_964480735.1 uncultured Rhodobacterales bacterium | reverse complement strand
TAGGGCACCTGCGTGGAAATCTGCGGTCCCTTGTCGTTTGCCAGTTCGTTCGCTGTCAGAACAAAGCCACCGCCAATAGAATAATATGTCTCCTGCAATATCACATCGCCGGATGGGTCAAGCCCGTGAAACACCATTCCGTTGGTGTGTCCGGGCAGTGTTTTGTCATAGTCAAACACCAGATCGCTGCTTGGCGCAAATTTCAGCGGCGGCAATCCCGGCGGTGTTATAACGCCTGAACTGTTGACTTCGGCAAGCGCCCTCTCGGCTTTTGCGGCGTCAAAATGTTGTGGGTTAAACCCGGCCAGTCCAAGGATCATCGCCCGGTCCGTCGCGTGCCCCTTGCCCGTAAAGGCCAAAGAACCATGCAGCGAGCACCGCACGCCGGCAAAGGTGAAGTGGCTGTCGCGCATTGCGTCAAGAAACCGGGCCGCCGCAATCATTGGCCCCATCGTGTGGGAGCTGGACGGGCCTACGCCGATTTTGAAAATATCAAAGATGCTTAGAAACATGGGCCACCGGTCCTGACTTTCATCGAGTCGCTTTAGCACTGTCACGGATACGCATGCTGCAGCGATTGCGACGATTTGATGCAAAAATCCAGCATTTTTACCGCTTGGCGTGTTTTTGCCGTTCGCATTCAATAATTCCGGATGGGCAAAATCTGTGATTTGAGAAAGAAATTTGCCTCCATCTGTTAAACCACTAAACCGGTTTTGTGGTTTTTTAAAACTGCCCCTAAACTGTTGTAACACAACGTAAATATCCGAAATTGAGGCTTGCGTACAGGCGGGTGTCCGACCCACAACGCAAATCCCCCCGGGCTGGTCAATGGCCAAATTTCACGCGTGACAGGAAATTTTCTATCATCTTTTGGCGGCGAAATTGCCGCTCGCAGAGGGTCGGCAACCTGCTTATAAACAGCGCAACAAAATACAGGAGCCCAAGATGGTAAGCGATCTTTCCCCCGTTGATACCGCCAAATTCGTCGCCGCAAAACGGGCACTTGATTTTGTCGAGGAAGGTATGCGGTTGGGGCTTGGCACCGGATCAACGGCGGCCTGGATGGTGCGCCTGCTGGGTGAAATGGTGCGCAACGAGGGCCTGAAAGTTATCGCAGTTCCCACGTCGGTGCGCACGGCTGAACTGGCCAAAAAAGTTGGCATCACTGTTAAATCGCTGACCGACGTCAAATGGCTGGACCTGACCATCGACGGCACGGACGAATTTGACCCCAACCTATGCCTGATCAAGGGCGGCGGTGGCGCGTTGTTGCAGGAAAAGATCGTCGCCACCGCGTCTGACCAGATGGTGGTTATATCGGATGTTTCCAAACAGGTGGAGGTGCTGGGCGCCTTTGCCCTGCCGGTGGAAGTCGTCAGTTTTGGCTGGGAAACCACCAAGGCGCTGGTTGAAGAGGCGCTGATGAACGTGGACGTGATGGGCCGGCAGGGCACATTGCGCCTGAACCACGACACCCCGTTTGTGACGGATGAGGGCCATTACATCATCGATTTTCATCTGCGCCGCATCGGCAAGCCACGGCAACTGGCGATGATCCTGAACCAGATCCCCGGCGTGGTGGAAAACGGATTATTCATCGATGTCTGTGACACGATTGTGATCGGCCACGGGGATGGCGCTGTGGAAGTCCACGACATAAATAACGGCACGGTCGAGCACGAGCGCATAGACGTGATCGAAAAAGACAACCTGTTTGCGGATATATCGGACTGAACATGGACTATGATTTTGACCTGTTCGTCATCGGCGGCGGCTCGGGTGGTGTTCGCGCCGGGCGGTTGGCGGCGGCGGATGGATTTAAGGTGGCTGTGGCCGAAGAGTTCCGCATGGGCGGCACTTGCGTGATACGCGGCTGCGTGCCCAAAAAGCTGATGGTCTATGCCTCGGGTTTTTCCGAAACTTTCACCGACGCCACCGGCATGGGCTGGAGCGTTGGCAAAACCTCGTTCAGCTGGCCGCAATTGATGTCCAACATCAACAAAGGACTGGATTCGCTGGAAGAAATCTATCGGAAAAATCTGGGCAACGCCGGGGCAAAGATATTTGACAAGCGGGCCACTGTGGTTGATCCACATACGGTCAGGCTGTCGGGCGGCAAGAAATACACTGCCAAAACCATTTTAATTGCAACCGGTGGCGCACCGTTTGTGCCGGATATTCCCGGATCCGATCTGGCGATCACGTCTAACGATTTTTTCCTGCTGCAAGACATGCCCAAAAGGGTGGTGATCGTTGGCGGCGGTTATATCGCTTGTGAATTTGCCGGAATGTTAAACGGCATGGGGGCGGATGTTACCCAGTTTTACCGTGGTGCGCAAATATTGCGCGGCTTTGATGGCGAGGTGCAGGGGCACGTGGCCGAGGAAATGAAATCCAAGGGCATCAATCTGCATGTGGGCACAGATGTGCAAACCATCACCAAGGTAAAGGGCGGGCTGAGTGTTCGTTGCACAACCGGGGCCTCAAAAGAAACCGATTGCGTGATCTACGCGACCGGCAGGCGGGCCAATACTGCCGGAATGGGCCTTGAAGAGGTTGGCGTGAAACTGGGCCGGTACGGCGAGGTTGTGGTTGATGAACTCTCAAAATCGACGGTGCCTTCGATCTATGCGGTGGGCGACGTTACGGACCGCGTGAACCTGACACCGGTGGCCATCCGCGAGGGTGTGGCTTTTGTTGAAACTGTATTTCGCAACAATCCAACGCCGCCGGACCACGAACTGGTGCCCTCTGCCGTGTTCACCCAGCCGGAAATCGGTACGATTGGCATGACAGAGGAAGACGCGCGGGATCAGGAAGCGATCGAGGTTTACCGCACGGCGTTTCAGCCGATGATCTATGCCATGGCGGGCAGAAACGAACGTATGTTGATGAAGCTGATCATCAGCGTGAAAACCAGAAAAGTGCTGGGCTGCCATATTGTTGGCCTTGGGGCTGCCGAAATGATCCAGATGGCCGGGATTGCGGTTAAAATGGGTGCGACCAAAGAAGATTTTGACAGAACCGTTGCGGTGCACCCCACGGCAGCGGAAGAACTGGTGACCATGCAAGAACCCACGCGGGTGGGTTGATATTTGACTAAAATGCCACCATCTAGGCGGTGAGCAATCATCTGGGTAAATTCAGAAAGGACGGCAGCATAAATGCCAAGTGACAACAACGGCCCTTGGGGCGGCGGCGGTAAAAAAGGCGGCGATGATCGCGGCCAAAACAACGGTGGCGGGCGACCCCCCGGCGGGCAGGGCCCGCAGATACCGGAAATCGATGAAATTGTCCGCAAAGGCCAGGAACAGTTGCGCGTTCTGATGGGCGGCAAAGGCGGCGGCGGTGGCGCCGGTGGCGCTGGTGCCGGCGGATTTGGCCGCGGCTCTGTTGTTTTGGTTCTGCTGGCGGCGGTTGGTCTGTGGGCCTACGCCTCGTTTTACACCGTGAAACCGGAAGAAAAATCGATAGAGTTGTTTTTCGGTGAATATTCCAGCACCGGCAGTTCAGGTCTGAACTTTGCGCCGTGGCCGGTGATCACCAAGGAAATCATCGTGGTGTCACGTGAACGCACCGAGGATATCGGGGTTGGCCGCAATGCCCGATCTGATGAGGGTCTGATGCTTACGGGCGACGAAAACATCGTCGACATTGATTTTCAGGTGGTCTGGAACATCAACGATCCCGCCAAATTCCTGTTTGAACTTGCAGACCCTGAAGATACCATTCGTGCGGTCTCTGAAAGCGCCATGCGCGAGATTATCGCCCGCTCCGAGCTGGCACCGATCCTGAACCGCGACCGCGGGGTGATCTCTGCCGAGCTTCAGGCGTTGGTGCAGGAAACGCTGGACAGCTATCAATCCGGTCTGAATATCGTCCGGATCAACTTTGACCGCGCCGACCCGCCGCGAGAGGTGATTGACGCCTTCCGCGAAGTACAGGCAGCTGAACAGACCCGAGACACGCTGGAAAAACGCGCCGATGCCTATGCCAACCAGGTTGTGGCCGGGGCCCGTGGTGAAGCAGCACAATTGCTGCAACAGGCCGAAGGGTATCGTGCACAGGTTGTGAACGAGGCCGAAGGTGAAGCCAGCCGTTTCCTTGCGGTTTACGAGGAATACGCCAAAGCACCGGAAGTGACCCGCAAGCGTCTGTATCTGGAAACCCTTGAACGGGTGTACGGGCAGGTTGACAAGATCATCATCGACGAAGGTGCCGAAGGCAGCAACGGTGTGGTGCCCTATCTTCCCCTAAATGAATTACGCAAAGGGGGGACAAACCAATGAGACGTTCAACACTGTTAATCCCATTCTTAATCGCCGCCGTATTCGTCGGCCTGTCAGCCATATTCATCGTGGACGAGCGCGAAAAAGCGCTGGTTTTGCAATTTGGTCAGGTCAAAGCTGTCAAGGAAGAGCCGGGATTGTTTTTCAAAATCCCGTTCATCCAGGAAGTGGTGCGCTATGAAGACCGCATTCTGTCGCTTGACACGCAACCGCTTGAAGTCACACCGCTGGATGACCGCAGACTGGTGGTGGATGCATTTGCCCGCTGGCGGATCGTTGATGTGGAGCAATTTCGTCAGGCCATCGGTACAGGCGACGAGACAAACGCCGAAGGTCGTCTTGAACGCATTTTAAATGCCGCTACCCGCGAGGTATTGGGTTCGGTATCGTCAAACACCGTTTTGTCCGCTGATCGTGTGGCCCTGATGGCCCGCATTCTGGAAAGCGCACGGGGTGAAGCCCAGGCGCTAGGGGTAGAGGTTGTTGACGTGCGCATCAAACGCGCCGATCTGCCAACACAAAACCTTGAGGCCACGTTTGCCCGGATGCGGGCGGAACGCGAACGCGAGGCAGCGGACGAAATTGCCCGTGGTAACGAGGCGGCGCAAAAGGTAAGGGCGCAGGCCGACAGAACCGTGGTGGAGCTGGTGTCAGAAGCGCGCAAAAACTCTGAAATCGTGCGCGGTGAGGCAGACGCGCGGCGCAACGCGATCTTTGCAGAGGCATTTGGCCGTGACGCAGAGTTTTTCGCCTTTTACCGCTCGTTGTCAGCCTATGAAAAAGCGCTGTTGGAAAACAACACCACACTGGTGATCAATCCCAACAGCGAGTTTTTTGATTATCTGAAGTCAGACACCACAGCATTGCCGATTGAATGATCACCGACCTGCTGTTTGGGTTGGGATTTGTGGCGATCATAGAGGGGCTGGTGCTTGCACTGGCCCCTGTGCGATTCGATCAATTGCTGGCGGCTTTGCGCGAAATGACGCCGGAAAACCGGCGATCTGTTGGCTTGATGGTGGTGACTTTGGGTGTGATACTGGTCTGGGCGGCCAAATTTGTGTTAGGATAAGACAGGCCGTGATCCTGATTTTCAAGGACCAACAGCAAAATTCATACGGTTCACCTTTGGCGGTTTCACGCGCATTTGAGGGAACGCGACAAGGATTGAGTTGCGTTGCAGTGAATTAGTCATAATTTTAGCGTAGACCGCCGCCAAGCAGTCGGCGCAACATGCAAACCCAAACGGAGGAGTTCGTTTTGCAAACCAAACTATTAACCAGGATGCCGGCACAGGTGTCACCCAGCAGGTATTTTTTCCTTTTGATTTTTGCGACCGCGCTGGCCGTTGCGCAAATTGCCGCGGCCCAACCCAAAGGCGCGCCGATCAGCTTTGCCGATCTGGCAGAACGGGTCAGCCCGGCGGTGGTGAACATAACCACCACAACCGTGATCGCCGCGCAGGATGGCCCGCGCCCGGTTTTGCCGGATGGCTCGCCGCTTGAAGACCTGTTCAAGGATTTTCTGGACAATCAACAAAACCAGCGTCCGCGCCGCGCCTCTGCCCTTGGCTCGGGCTTTATCATTTCAGCAGACGGTTTTATCGTCACCAACAACCACGTGATCGAAAAGGCCGACGAAGTGGTGATCGAATTGTTTAACGGCGGCGAACTGGACGCGGTGGTGATCGGTACAGACCCCAAGACTGACATCGCACTGTTAAAGGTTGAAAGCGACGATCCCCTACCGTTTGTAACCTTTGGTGACAGCGACATCGCCCGTGTGGGGGACTGGGTGATGGCCGTGGGCAATCCGCTGGGGCAGGGTTTTTCTGTCTCGGCCGGGATTATTTCGGCCCGCAACCGTTCGCTGCGCGGCACCTATGATGATTTCATCCAAACCGACGCTGCCATCAACCGTGGCAACTCCGGCGGCCCGCTGTTTAATCTGGACGGCAACGTGATCGGCGTGAACACCGCGATTCTGTCTTCCAACGGCGGCGGGTCCATCGGCATCGGATTTTCCATGTCCTCGGCTGTGGTGACGCGGGTGGTCGATCAGTTGAAAGAATTTGGCGAAACCCGTCGCGGTTGGTTGGGTGTGCGCATTCAGGATGTCACGCAAGATGTGGCTGACGCACTTGAACTGGACGATGCCGCGGGTGCCATGATCACCGATGTGCCGGACGGTCCGGCCAAGGATGGCGGGTTGTTGCAGGGCGATGTGATTGTCACCTTTGACGGCAAACACGTGACCGACACGCGCGAGTTGGTTCGACTGGTCGGTCAGGCGCCGGTTGGCAAATCTGTCAGCGTTGTGGTGTTTCGTGACGGGACAACGCAAACTCTGAAAGTGGTGTTGGGACGGCGAGAGGACGCAGAGGCCGAAACAGTTGTTCCGGCAGTTGCAGAACCTGAAGCAACGGAACCGGAAGACCTGTCGGTATTGGGCCTGACACTTGAAGCGCTGAACGCTGATCTGCGTGAGCAGCTAAGCCTCGACACTCCGCAATCCGGTGTTGTGGTTATGAGTGTGGACGAAACCAGTCAGGCCTTTGAAAAAGGCCTGCGGGCCGGTGATCTGATTGCCGAGGCCGGACAGCACAAGATCGAAACGCTGGCTGATTTCACCGCCCGGCTGGAACAGGCGATTGACGCCGGGCGCAAGTCTATCCTGTTGTTGGTGCGGCGCGGCGGCGATCCGCGGTTTGTGGCGTTGACGATCGGTAAAAGCTAATAAACATCCACTCTGGTGCTTTCGGGTCGCCCTTTGGGCGGCCCGATTTTTTGCCGGTCTGCTCAATTCTGCAAACCATTTTTTCCGGAACATCTGTCAATTAAGCAAAGGCTGAAAATCTGTGGCCGTGCTCAATTTTTTTTGCGGTGGAGGGATTGGGTTGATCTATTGCGCCGGAGATATGGAATAGCCGACTGCCACGTTTGCCGATGATCGCGGCGCATAATTTGCAAATTCGGAACCTAAAAGATATCAGCAACAACGCGGTATCCTGTTGATGTAAGTGGGTAAAAGAGGTCCATTTTTCTAGCCGACTAGCCGACTAGCCGACTATGTGTTTAGTCCCGGCTTGTGATGGTCTATCGATATGCAGCCATCAGAAGGACAAT
>CAYZQS010000008.1:39340-51082 GCA_964480735.1 uncultured Rhodobacterales bacterium | reverse complement strand
GTCCAGAAGTCCAGAAGTCCAGAAGTCCAGAAGTCCAGAAGTCCAGAAAATTGGACCGGTTTTCGTTTTATGTCAATGGGTTAAAGAAATTTTCTTTGTGATTAATTGGGAATTAACACTTTTTCAGTCCACCGGCCTGAAAATGAAGTTCAAAAAAGGCACCTGCCCCGCCGATCATCAAATTCAGCGTGTTTGGGAAGGCTGCCAAAAAAATCGCGCCAGAAAAATTCTGCTTCGGCCCAAAACACCGGAAAATTCAAGCCGTAAAATTTTTGCCTGTTGATCGGCAAGGCCGCGAACTGAGGACGAAAAAAGCTCAGATCGCTTTTTCCAATCTGTCGAGAATGCCGGTTTAACCCAAGTGCCGATTGCGGCATAAGTTGCGCAATCGAATCCCATAAGGCCTCATCCAATGCACGACATTCGAAATATCCGTGAAAATCCACAGGGTTTTGACGCCGGATTGGCGTTGCGGGGGCTTGAACCAATGGCACATGCGATACTGGCCATCGACGAAGCGCGACGCGGTAAAATCAGGGCGGCGGAACAGGCGCTGGCAGACCGTAACGCGGCCTCCAAGCAGGTGGGGGCCGCCAAGGCGAGCGGTGATACGGCAGAGTTTGAACGCCTGCGGGCACTGGTGGCTGACAAAAAGGCCGAAGTTGCCACGCTTGAAGAGGATGCAAAATCCGAAGACACCCGCCTGACAGAGGTCCTGATGGGCCTGCCAAATCTGCCCTTTGAGGACACGCCCTTAGGCGCTGACGAAAACGACAACGTGGAATTTCACCGCTGGGGTACGCCCCGCAGTTTTGACTTCACCCCTCTGGAACATTTTGACATTCCGGCCGTCAAACCGGGGCTTGATTTTGAAACCGCCGCCAAGCTGTCAGGCAGCCGTTTCGTGGTTATGAAGGGCGCGGTCATCCGCCTGCACCGGGCGCTTGCGCAATTTATGCTGGACACCCATGTGAACGAAAACGGGCTGACAGAGTACTGGACACCGGTTTTGGTTCGCGAGGACGCCATGTTTGGCACCAACCAACTGCCAAAATTCGCCGATGACAGCTATCAAACCACCAACGGCTGGTGGCTGATCCCCACTTCCGAAGTCACCCTGACCAACACGGTGGCGGGTGAAATTCTGAATGAAGACGACCTGCCCCGCCGCATGTGTGCCCACACCCAGTGCTTTCGTTCAGAGGCTGGTTCTGCGGGCAAAGACACCACCGGCATGCTGCGCCAGCACCAGTTTGAGAAGGTCGAAATGGTGTCAATCACCACGCCGGAAACCAGCCGTGCTGAACTGGACCGGATGACCGGCCTCGCGCAAAATCTGCTAGAGGTCCTGATGATCCCGTACCGCACGGTGGTTCTGTGTACGGGCGATATCGGATTTGGCGCCAGGCGCACCCATGATATCGAGGTCTGGTTGCCTGGCCAAAACGCTTACCGCGAAATCAGTTCATGCTCGGTATGTGGTGATTTTCAGGCCCGTCGCATGAATGCGCGGTACCGCCCGACCGGGGCGAAAAAACCGGAGTTTGTGCACACGCTCAACGGGTCCGGTCTTGCGGTCGGGCGCTGCCTGATCGCGGTTTTGGAAAACGGCCAGCAGGCGGACGGTTCTGTGTGGGTTCCGCCCGCTCTGCACCCTTATTTGGGTGGTAAGACCACGATCAATGCCACTGGCGAACTGGTTTAATTTGCCTGCAAAATCCAGACGTTTTCGGCACCGGATTCAAGTGTCAGGCCCAGCGCGTTAACTGCATCATCGGCTGAAATGGCGCAGAATGTTTCTGCTCCGACTGTGATTTGTTCCATGCAATTAACGGTGATTGAGCTGTCAATCTCGATCGCCTCGGTCTGCGCGGAACTGCGCCCCGTCAAAACGGTGCCCAGCCCAAAGGGGCCGTAAATCCGAGGCTGTTGCTGGGTGACATTCGCGCTGTCCTGAAGCAACAACTCTCCGGCTGACGCAGTCGCCAGGGCTTGTGACCCTATATTCATGGTTACCAGCACACCAATAACGCTGGACCCCCTGATGAACGCCTGCGGGCGGGATTTTGGTTTGAAAACAAAGCATAGCCCCAAACCCAGTCCGATCATCAAAAAGAACGCCACGGTTTCAAACCAGACAGAGTTTAATTCCGCCAACACCCGGGCCCCAAGAAATTCTGATATGCGCGTTGTCACCGGCGTTGGGCTGAACAATAGATCAGCCATAGTCAAGAATGTTCCGCCAACGAAAGAGGCAAGTATAACTTCCCAAATTCGGGTTTTATCTGACAGTTCTGTTGCAGGCATGGTTTCCTCCTAATAATTGCTTTAAATGTCGTCACTATACCCCTAATTGCAATTATAATCCAGCAGTTCCTCAAGATTGAGTGACCACAGCAATCCCGGCTTTCAACGCGCATTATTTTTCGATTTCTCTGGTCATTGATCCTGTTCCTCATTTAGGTTTTGATGATTATACTGGCGGAAAACCAGTGCTGAACATTCCAAAGGGCGGATCAAAATTGGCAACTTCGACAGCGCTGATCGTGCGTCCACTTGTGGCAGCAGACCACGCCGTGTGGCGTGACCTTTGGTGCGATTATCTGGAATTTTATGAAACCTCGGTATCAGAAGCCGTTTACGACAGCACCTTTGCCCGGTTGCTTGGCGATGATCCGCAGGACTTCAGCGGCCTGATTGCTGAATGTGACGGTACCGCCGTTGGCCTGACCCACTATCTTTTCCACCGCCACGCATGGAAGATTGAAAACGTCTGCTATCTGCAGGACCTTTATGTGGCACCTCATGTGCGCGGCACCGGTGCCGGAGGCGCACTGATTAACGCGGTTTACAAAGCTGCTGACGACGCGGGTGCGCCGGGTGTTTACTGGCTGACGCAGGATTTTAATTCCACCGCCCGGCATCTTTATGATAAGGTTGGTAAATTGACGCCCTTCATTCGCTATAACCGGCCCTGATCCTTGCTAAAATTCCTTCCCCTCGCCCTGCTGGCCTTTGCTTCCTGCACCGTCGTTACCGTTAACGACCTGCCGACGCGCGGCGATCCGTTGCCGCTAAAACTGCCCGCAATGCAAACGTTTTCGGCCCGCAGCTTTGCCACGGGAGTTACCCGCGCAAACACCGACATCGCCCGTGATTTTCTGGAGCTGGCGTTTGAGATGGAAAGCGGCAAAACGCTGGAAAGGTTAACCAGATTTGAAGAACCTGTAACCATTGCGCTGGCGCAGGATGTTTCTGTTCAGTTTAGCCGCGATCTGGATGCTCTGCTGAACCGGCTGCGGCGCGAAGCCAAGATTGATATCCGGTTGGCCAAAACCGGCAGTGCCGCGAATATTGTGGTGGAAACCCTACCGCGCAAAACCCTGCAGGCCGCGGTGCCGCAGGCCGCGTGTTTTGTGGTGCCCCGGATAACCAGTTGGGAGAATTTCAAGCGCAACCGGCGCTCTGGGGCACTGGACTGGTCAACGCTGGACGTGCGCGATAGAACGACGATCTTTATCCCCGATGACGTATCCGCCCAGGAAACCCGCGACTGCATGCACGAGGAGATCGCGCAGGCATTGGGACCGCTTAACGATCTGTACCGGCTGTCTGACAGCGTGTTTAACGACGATAACATCAACACGGTCCTGACCAGTTTTGATATGTTGATCCTGCGCACCTATTACAGCCCGGCGCTTAAAAACGGCATGACGCGGGCGCAGGTTGCGGCTGTGCTTCCAACAGTGCTGGCGCGGCTTAATCCGGCTGGCAAAAACGTCAAACCGGACGGGTTACAGAGAACCCCGCGGAAGTGGATCAACACCATCGAAAGCGCCCTTGCACCAAGGTCCGGGCAATCCCGGAGACTGGCGCAGGGCCGCCGTGCGGTTGATTTGGCCCGTGCAGAGGGCTGGACAGACAACCGCCTTGGCTTTAGCCTTTTTGCCCTTGGCCGCCTGTCGCTGGGCCTTGACAGCGAAACCGCGGCTGAAAGTTTTTCCCGCGCCTTCGCCCTTTACGCACAGCTGTTTGGGACAGATGACATTCACACGTCCCATGTGGCGCTGCAACTGGCGGCTTATTCCCTGTCAACCGGCAACAGTACGGCGGCCCTGAAACTGATTAACGGCGCCATTCCCTCTGTCAGCCGAGCCCAAAATGCCGGATTGCTGGCCACTTTGCTGATGATTAAAGCCGAAGCCCTGGATTTTGACGAAAAGCACGCAGATGCGGCCACCGTGCGTTTGGACGCGATCGGCTGGGCCAGATACGGCTTTGGCTCAGAAGATGAAATCCGCGCAAGACTGGCGGAAATTTCCGCGCTTAAGCCGCGCAAAAAGCAGGCCGGTGCCTGATGTTGTTGATTGCCGGTTTTTTTCTGGGAGCGCTGTTTGGCGGCTGGCGGGCCCGTTCCAAGGGTGGCGACAGGCTGGACATGGCGCAATACGCGGCCATCCACGGCATCCTGCTGGCCCTTCTGGTTTTGGTTTTCGGCGTTATTCTTGGCCGGATTTACGGGTTCTAGACGAATGTTTCTGCCGTTTTACGCCAATCTGAAGGCCGCCAAACTGCCGGTTTCCCTGCGCGAATACCTTGGTTTTCTGGAGGCGGTTCAGACGGGGCTGGTGCAATACGATCTGGAGGGATTTTATTATC
Source organism: uncultured Rhodobacterales bacterium (assembly GCA_964480735.1). Classification (GTDB taxonomy): domain Bacteria; phylum Pseudomonadota; class Alphaproteobacteria; order Rhodobacterales; family Rhodobacteraceae; genus UBA5972. The sequence continues at coordinate 46,423 of CAYZQS010000008.1, read as the reverse complement.
TTGCCCGCACGTCGATGGTGAAAGACGAGCGCAATCTGGATAAGTTCGATCAGGTTTTTTCCCATACGTTCAAGGGCATGGAAAATCTTGACGTTCAGGACGTTTTGAATGCGGTTGATGTGCCAGAGGAATGGTTGCGCAAATTGGCCGAAAAACAGCTGAGCGCCGAGGAGATGGCAGAGATTGACGCACTTGGCGGGTTCGACAAGCTGATGGAAACGCTGCGCGAACGTCTGAAAGAACAGGAAGGGCGGCATCAAGGCGGCAACAAGTGGATTGGCACGGCGGGCACGTCGCCGTTTGGGGCTTATGGCTATAACCCGGAAGGGGTGCGCATCGGTCAAAAAGAAAGCCGGCATCAACGGGCGGTTAAAGTTTGGGACAAGCGGGAGTTTAAAAACCTTGACGACAGCGTGGAACTGGGAACCCGCAACATCAAGGTGGCGTTAAAACGCCTGCGCAGCTGGGCCCGGGACGGCGCGATAGACGAGCTGGACCTGAACGGCACCATTCGCGCCACTGCGGAAAACGGCTATTTGGACGTCGTCACCCGGCCTGAACGGCGCAATGCTGTAAAAGTTTTGTTGTTTCTGGATGTTGGCGGGTCAATGGACCCTTATATAAAACTGGTGGAAGAGCTGTTTTCTGCCGCGCGCACCGAATTTAAGCATCTGGAATATTTCTATTTTCACAACTGCCTTTACGAAGGCGTGTGGCGCGACAACGCGCGGCGCTGGACAGAGCAAACCTCCACCTGGGATATCCTGCATAAATACGGGTCTGACTATAAATGCATCTTCGTTGGCGACGCGGCCATGTCACCATATGAAATCGCTTATAAGGGCGGGGCAAATGAGCACTGGAACCCGGAAGCCGGAGAGGTTTGGCTGCGCCGCGCCATTCAAACATGGCAGGCCAATGTCTGGATCAATCCACTGCCCCAGCAGCATTGGCAATATACCCATTCAATCGGCATGATCCGGCAGGTGTTTGAGGACCGGATGTATCCAATGACATTGAAAGGCATCGAAAGCGGAATGCGGGAACTGGTGCGGTGACCTCGCGCATCCGTCATCTTTGGGCCAATCACCGGCGTTTGCTGTTGGCCTTTTCGCTCGCCGTGCTGGTTATGGTGTTTTTCGTTACCCGTGCTGTGGTTTTTGCGGTTTACTGGTCTGACCCCAAGCACCGCAACCAACCGCTTGAGGCCTGGATGACCCCCCGGTATGTCGCCAAATCCTATGATGTGCCACTGAACGTTATCGTCAGTTATCTAAACGTTTCGGGCAACGCGGGACATAAAACTACACTTAGTAAAGTTGCCAAAAGCCGGGGCACTGAACTTGATACGCTGCAGGTTGAACTGGTGAATGAAATCATTGCCTACCGGAACGCAAATCAGTGACAGACCTAATCGTTTCATTGGTGCCTTTATACGGGTTGCCGATTTTGGCACTGGCTGTCTATCTCAGCTGTCTGGCGCTGCCGGTGCCTTCCTCGTTGGTTATTTTAACTTGCGGATCGTTTGTTGGGTCCGGTGATCTGGAGTTTTCAACCACGGCACTTGTTGCCATCTGCGCGGCGGTGCTGGGCGATCAAACCGGATATTTACTGGGAAAAATCGGCGGCCCGGCACTGGTGAGCCGTCTGGCAAAAACCAACGACCGTCGCGCTGTGTTTGACAAGGCCAGCGACTGGATTGACAAAAAAGGCGGTCCGGGCGTGTTTCTGTCCCGTTGGCTGGTCAGCCCTTTGGGCCCTTATGTAAATATCATCAGCGGTGTTGCCGCACTGCCCTGGCGCCGGTTTACACTGTGGTCTGCGGCGGGCGAGGTGGTTTGGGTGGGTATCTACATCGGACTGGGGTTGGTTTTCAGCGACAATATTTCAGCGGTTGCAGAGGTTACAGGCAACCTGAGCGGAATTTTGGCCGCGGGTTTGGTGACGTTGCTGCTTGGTTGGCAAATCGCGCAGGCGCTGCGCAAGCACCGCCATGCTGGTTGAAACCTGATTTCCGCGTCTCTAAAGTCTCCACCAACCGTCAAGACCGGAACCAGCCACCATGTCTGATGCCCCTGTTTACAATATAGACATCACCGCTTTTACGTCAGACCCATACCCAGACTTTGCCAAAATGCGGGCGCGGTCGCCGGTATGTTTTGTTCCCCAGCTTGGCGCGACGCTGCTGACAAAACACGCCGATATTTTTACCCAGGAAAAAAATGTTCAGGTGTTTTCATCCCATCAACCTGACGGATTAATGAGCCGCTTAATGGGGGAAAACATGATGCGCAAAGACGGCGATGCGCACATGATCGAGCGTAAGGCGATCTTTCCCACGGTTTCGCCGAAAACCGTCAGAGACGTCTGGAAAGCGCAGTTTAAGGCGGCGGCAGACCACATATTGGACGATATCGCCGTTAAGGGCTCTGCTGATCTGGTGCCGGAATACGCGCTTCGGTTTTCGGCTGAATGTCTTAAAATCATCACCGGGTTGACCAATATGGACTTTCGCGAAATGGACCGCACATCACAGGGTATGATGGACGGGATCGCGAATTATTCCGGTGACAAACAGGTCACGGCCCGGTGCCATGACTGTACTGCATCAATTGACCGCCATATTGACGCGATGATGCCGGTACTGCGTGATTCACCAAATCTTTCGTTGTTAAGCGTTCAGATGGCCGCCGGGCTGCCGGAACAGGCGGTTCGCGCCAATGTGCGGCTGGCCATTTCCGGCGGCCAGAACGAACCCCGCGACGTGATTTCCGGGGCAATTTGGGCACTGCTGACCCATCCTGCGCAACGAAACCGCGTGGAAAGCGGAGAATTGACCTGGCTACAGGTTTTTGAAGAATACACCAGGTGGATGTCCCCCATCGGCATGAGCCCGCGCCGGATTGCCAAAGACTGCACGATCAACGGGGTGACATACAACGCCGAAGACCGGGCGTTCTTGATGTTTTCATCCGCCAATCGGGACGAGGATATATTTACCGATGCCGATGTGTTTGACCCATCGCGCGACACATCCCACTCTATTGCATTTGGTGCGGGTCCGCATTTTTGCGCCGGGGCCTGGGTGTCAAGGTCGATGATTGCCGATGTGGCCCTGCCGCTGGCCTTTGCGCGTTTAAAAAACCTGCGGCTGGCGCCAAAAGTATCGCCATCGCCCGTGGGCTGGGCGTTTCGCGGCCTGACAACATTGCCGTGCGAGTGGGACATCACATAAAGGCAAATTTGTTGCCAAGGCAGCGGGCAGCCCCCATATAGACGCCATGTTCAAGTTCACTCCGATATTTCTGGCGATCGTTTATGCGTTGCTGATGTACCGCTTTTCCACGTGGCGCACCGGCAAAGAGCTGGACGCCAAATCGTCAGAACTGATGGAACCGCGGTTGTCTGCCCTGACCCAACGCATGGCCACATCGCTGGAGATACCGAAAATCAAGGTCCATATATATGAGATCGAGCCGGTGAATGGGCTGGCCGCACCGGATGGCCGGATTTTCATCACCCGCGGGTTTTTCAAGAAATACCTGACAGGGGAGGTCAGCGCCGAAGAAATGGCCAGCGTGATTGCACATGAGTTGGGCCATGTGGCACTGGGCCATTCGCGTCGCCGGATGATTGATTTTTCCGGCCAAAATGCCATTCGTGTGGCGTTGAGCATGGTTTTGGGGCGTTTATTGCCCGGTATAGGCGTTTATCTGGCCAATATGCTGACCAGCCTTTTGGCGGCGCGGCTGTCTCGCTCTGACGAGTACGAGGCCGATGCCTATGCCAGTGCTCTGCTCACCAAAGCCGGGATCGGAGTGGAGCCGCAGAAATCGCTGTTTTTGAAACTCGACAGGCTGACCGGTGGTGGTGGACAGTTGGCGTGGATGATGAGCCATCCAAAGACCAGCGAGCGGATAAGGGCGATTGACGCGCGGGCGCAGAAATGGGGCGGAAAGACGCTAAAGTAGCGTCGCTGCGCGGCACACGAGAAAGCCAATCTAGGCCAGAGCCTTGCCCAGTTTCGGCAATCTGGCCCTTTTTAAGAGGGCGCGCAGCGGTTGGGAGCGGCCGGACAGTGATTCAGCCGTATCGCGCACGGTCTCGCAAACCTCAGTCACGACGCCGGGGTGATCCTGCCAAAACCCATGCAGCAGGCTGTCAGGATCACGCCGAATGATGTTTTCTTTCGCCAACACGCGGGTTGGAAAGTCCTTGGCGTTCAGCGTCAACAGAACATCCGCACACCCGTTAATCGCAGCGGCAAACACGTGCCGGTCGTCCTTGTCCGGCAAAAACAACCTCTGTTCCAGCGCCGTGTTTTCCGGCACAACAGCGTCTGACCACACAGCACGCACCAGCGCAATTTCTCCCCGCGCCAGCTCCGCCTGATCCGGCAGATTTTTGGCGACGGCCCGGGCCCATTCATCCAGAATTCTGTCCGACCAAAGCGGTACGAACAGGCCGTGATTGGCAATGCTGAGCAAAATTTCCCGCATGACTGTCGGGTACAGAACGCAAGCATCAAGCAGAATGCGCATCAATCCAGCCTGAAAAAAAGCGCTTTCAGGTAACTGGATTCTGCCAGCATCGGATGGGTGGGATGATCAGGTCCAGCGGCTCCGGTATATATCAACTGCCCGCGGCGTCCCGCTTTGCCGATACCTGCGGTGCAGGCTTCGCGAAAACTATCTAGACTGGCAGCGTGAGAACACGAACACAAGCCAAGAAAACCACCGGGTGACACCAGTTCCGCCGCCTGTCGCGCCACGCGGCTGTAAGCGCGCAAACCGGCGTTCAGCGCCGCGCGAATTGGAGCAAATGCCGGCGGGTCACACACAACCAAATCAAACTGCTCAGGCCCTGTTTGCAGTTCTTCCATAACCTTAAACGCATCACCACGCCGGGTTGAGAAACAATCGCCATACCCCGACGCGACGGCACCTTTTTCTGCCAGACCAAGCGACGCTGCCGAACTGTCAACGCCCAGCGCTGATGTGGCCCCCGCCGCCAGTGCGGCCAGTCCAAAACCGCCCACATGGCAAAATACATCCAGAACCGACGCGCCTTCGGCCAACCGTGCGGCGAATGCGTGGTTCGGGCGTTGATCATAAAAAAGACCGGTTTTTTGGCCGCCTGTCACATCAGCCAGATAAGTGGCGCCGTTCATCTGAACGGGCATCGGCCCGGTGATTTCGCCGGTCAGTACCGCGCTTTTATCATCCAAACCTTCCAAAGCCCGGGACCGGCCACTGCAGTTCTTAATCACGGTTGTCACACCGGTAACACTTGTCAAAGCATCCGAAATTTCCGCCATTCGGGCATTTGCAAAAGCGGTATTTGGCTGGACCACCGCGACCGGTCCAAACCGGTCAACAACAACGCCGGGCAGACCATCGGCCTCTGCATGAACCAAACGATAATATGGTTGCTCAAACAGCCGCTCCCGCAAATCCAAAGCCCTTTGTAACCGCTTGCGCAACCAATCCGAGCCAACAAGATTGGATGTGTCGGCTTCCAGCAGCCGACAAATAATCTGCGACGTTGCGTTAAAAGCGTATTGGCCAAGAACCTGCCGGTTGCTGTCTTGCAGAATAACAACAGCGCCCGCCGGAATATTCCGGGTGCGACGATCCAAAACAACCTGATCACGATACACCCAGGGAAAGCCAAACCGCAGCTTTTGCGCATTGATTTTCGGTAAAAGACGGACAATTGGCAATTGGTCTGGCTGGATCATTCGCCCTACCTAGCGAAATCCGGTCCGCTGGGAAATCCCCATAATATCAGTTGGTGTATACCGCCAATTGCTGTTTGATAACATCAGCCACATGGCGGGTTATCCGCACTTTTTGTGTCTCACCCTGCATTGCAGCGTCGATGGCTTTCTGCCCGCCAAAAGCCGCCAGATTTGCCTCAACTTCAACCGGTCCAACCAGTGTAAGGCCGGTTTCCGCATCGCGGATTGTCATTAAAAACAAGATTGTATGCCGCCCGCCGACCGTTGCTCTGGCCTTTTGGCTAAGGGCATGAAACCGCGTGATCTGCACGTCCAGATCAACCGGTTGATACCCTTGAAACCCTTTTACGCCGTCGGTCAGCGCAGTATCCATAATCGTGGCAACCTGCGCCCGGCGGTCACCGAAAGGATCTTCGCGCCAAACGATATCTGACGGCGGCAAATATAGATTTGCCTCTGACACGCTTAGGGAGTCCGGCACCAGCACCCGAACGTCGCGCACCCGCCAACTGGCACTTTTGGTGCTTTGAATCGGTGCCTGCACATCCGGTGAAATATTTTTGGTTGTGGCCACGGTGTTGCACGCACCAAGGCCGGCCAACACGAAAACGGCTGCGATCAGTTTGGTTTTTAACATTGTAACCTCAACAATCCGGCGAAAATCACGCCTTTGTGAGGATTACTAAATTGGGAATAGGGCCAGATTTTGCCAGAATTGGGCAACGCTAAGGCGATTGTTTGAAATATTACGGCGCGCCGATTGCAATTTCACGTAGTCTAAAAAACTCCCGGCAAGTTGTCGTCTGCCGACGCGTTGCTTAAGAATTCAAAGGCATATGCCGCGACGGACCGGAAGCAGATCAACCTGATCGTGGTTTCATCGGCCAACCAAAAAGCAGCTGCAACCTGTCCCAGCCGTGTTCGGCGCATCTCGCCGGGCGACAATCCCTGCACCGATAAATCGGCGGGTGCACCTTTGGCGATCACTTCGCGGCAACCTTTGCCCGATACGGTGAACGCCGCGCGGGCGTCGGAAACATTCAGCACCAGACTGTGCGTGCCTTCCAGCGCTTTTGACATTTTTGCAACCACGGCGTCCGCCTGCGGGTAGGCAACCATCAACAACAATTCATCCGGTGACATCCATGCAACCGCGCCTTTGGCGCCGCTTTTGATCTGGCGTTGTCCCGGCACCGCCAGCCCCACAGCAGACTTTACCGCCTTTGCCACCGCCACGTCTTTTAAATCGCCCCGCAGCGTGATCATGCCGCACAGACCGTCCTCGGTGACAGTCACCACGCCTTCAAAACGCGCAGCGGGCAAAGCACTGACAGCACTACACA
>CAYZQS010000008.1:18206-39240 GCA_964480735.1 uncultured Rhodobacterales bacterium | reverse complement strand
ACAGTCACCACGCCTTCAAAACGCGCAGCGGGCAAAGCACTGACAGCACTACACATTTTGCCGCTCCCCGGCTTTGTCAAGAAATACAGGGTCAACCACTTTGGCCCTGATTGTTCTGTCCGCGGCCACCGGAAAATCCAGTGTTTCACCCATCCGCCGTGATCCGCCTTTGATCAGGGCCATCGCGATGGAATGGCCAAGGGTTGGTGAATAATATGTCGAGGTGACGTGACCGATGATGTTCTGCATACCATTTTCTTTCGCGGCGCCCTCAACAGCGTGGGCGGCATCCGGCAACACCACCTGCGGGTCTTCCGTCAGCAGGCCAACCAGTTGCTTGCGGTCCTCGTTTTGCATGAAACTGCGCAGTTGCGCGCGCTTGCCAAGGAAATCGTCCTTTTTCTTGCTGATTGCCCAGTGCAGGTTCAAATCCTGCGGAATGACTGTGCCGTCGGTCTCGTCCCCGATCATGATAAAGCCCTTTTCGGCCCGCATCACGTGCAATGCTTCGGTGCCGTAGGGCTGAATGCCAAATTCAGCCCCCGCTTTTAGCGCCATATCCCAGAGCGCCTGCCCCTGCCCGGCGGGCACAGCAACCTCATAAGACAGCTCGCCAGAGAATGAAATCCGGAATGGCCGCGCTTTGATGCCGCCGATATTGCCATCCTTGAACGTCATAAACGGCAGGGCCTCGGCTGACACATCCATGCCACCCATTTTTTCCAGAACTTTGCGGGCCTTTGGGCCAACGATGCCGATCTGGGCGTATTGTTCCGTGACATTGGCGGTATAGACCTTCCAGTCCCACCATTCGGTTTGCAGCCACTCTTCCATCCACGCATGGATGCGGTCTGACCCGCCCGATGTGGTGTGGCACAGGAAGGTTTGTTCATCCAGCCGCGCCACAACGCCGTCGTCAAACAGAAAGCCGTTTTCCGTGCACATCAAACCATAGCGGCAGCGCCCGACTTTCAGGTTTGACATCATGTTGGTGTACAACATATCCAGAAACCTGCCCGCGTCCGGCCCGCGCACGATGATCTTGCCAAGGGTGCTGGCGTCCAGCAGGCCGACGTTTTGCCGGGTGTTCAGGATTTCGCGGGTAACAGCGTCCTGCACGGTTTCTTGGGGATTTTGAAAGCAATAGGGCCGCCGCCAATCTGCTACGGGTTCCCAAAACCCGCCGTTCCTGCCGATCCAGTCGTGCATCGGTGACTGCCGCACCGGTTTGAATAACGCACCGCGCGCCTCTCCGGCGATCGAACCGATAGAGATCGGGTGATAAGGCGGGCGGAAAGTTGTTGTGCCAACGCTTGGAATTTCGGCATTCAAACTGTCAGCCAGAACTGCCAGTCCGTTGATATTACTTAACTTTCCTTGATCAGAAGCCATGCCCAGGGTGGTATAGCGCTTGGTATGCTCTACACTTTCATAACCTTCCTGTGCGGCCAGCCGTACGTCTGACACTTTCACGTCGTTCTGAAAATCAAGCCAGGTTTTCATCCGCAGCTTCGGACCGGCGTTTTGAGGCATCGACCACACCGGCATCATGGCCTCCTGCGCAGCGCCAAGCGCCTTGGGCGCTTTGGCCTTGGTGGCTGCAAAGCCCGCGTCGCTGGCGGCTTTCTTGCCTGCGGCAAAAGCATCTTTCATGGCACCGGCGGCGTGAAGGTAACCGTTGGCTGCGCCCGCAACCGATACAAAACCCTTTCCGTCCTCTCCCAACGGCGGGCGCTTTGGGTCCGGGCGGAACATGGCGCTTTCATCGTCCCAGATAAGTTTTCCACCGCAATGGGACCACAGGTGCACAACCGGCGACCAGCCACCGGACATGGCCACCACATCGCATTTTATTTCTTCAAGCGCAGCACCGTCACCCGCCTGATCACAAAGCGTGACACTTTTGACTTTCTTGCTGCCTTTAACGGTGCCGATGGCCTTCCCGGTTTCAACCCGCACACCAAGAGCGCGGGCTTTTGCTGGCAGGGCTCCGGTTACCACGTCGCGAGCATCAACAATGACCGGCACTTCCAGCCCGGCCTGTTTCAGCGCGATCGCCGTCAAATAGGCGTCGTCGTTGTTGGTAACAACAACAGTGCGTTCTCCGGCGCTGACTCCAAAATTTACCGCGTAATCCCGCACCGCACCGGCCAGCATCACACCGGGGATATCGTTTCCGGCAAAAGACAGCGGGCGCTCGATTGCCCCGGTGGCCGTCACAATTCGCTTGGCGCGAATGCGCCACAGGCGGTGGCGTGGTCCTTTGGCGTGCGGCAGGTGATCGGTCAGTCGCTCATAGCCCGTGGCAAAACCGTGATCGTATACCCCGGCCCCCATCGTGCGGTTTTTAACCGTAACATTTGGCATTGCGGCAAGTCTGTCCAAAGTTGCCGTCACCCACGCATCGGCAGGCTGGCCATCAATTTCAACATCATCGACCACGGCCCGCCCGCCAAAATCAGGATTTTGTTCCAGCAACAGAACCTTGGCCCCGGACAGACCAGCCGCCAGCGCCGCGGCCAAACCCGACATGCCGCCGCCGACAATCAAAACGTCCGTGTGTGCATAAAAATATTCATACGTGCCGCTGTCCGGCGTTTTGGGCGCATTGCCCAATCCGGCGGCACCGCGGATGATTGGCTCAAACACATGCTTCCAGGCAAATCGTGGGAACATAAAAGTTTTATAGTAAAACCCGGCCGGAAAAAACCGCGCCATCATCGTGTTGAGGGCACCAATATCACATTCCAGGCTGGGCCAGTGGTTTTGAGAATTTGCTGTAAGACCTTGAAAAATCTCTGTTGTTGTGGCCCGTTGGTTGGGTTCAAACCGCCCAGCCGCGCCAAGTCCGACCAGCGCGTTGGGCTCTTCCGGCCCGGCCGCCACAGCTCCGCGCGGGCGGTGGTATTTGAACGACCGCCCCATCAGCGTGTGTCCGCCAGCCAACAAAGCCGAGGCCAGCGTATCGCCCGCAAATCCTTGCAGCTTGCGCCCGTTCCATTCAAATTCAATTGGCTTTGTGCGGTCAATCAACCGGCCTGTGCGGCCCAATCTGGCGCTCATTTCACATAGCCTTTCCACGCGGGCCGCTTCTTTTTGATCTTGTTTTGCAGGGCTTTTGGCGGGATCAGGGTTTGCGCGGAGTAAGTTCCAAAAACCTCCAGCGTCACCGTACAGCGGGCGGCGTGAAACCACTTGCCGCAACCAAAAGAATGTCGCCAGCGTTCAAAATGCACGCCTTTGGGATTGCGCTTGTGAAACAGGTATCCCTCAAATTCCGCGTCAGAGGAACCGGCACCATGCCGCGTGATATGAGCTTCGCCGCCTCCGGTCAGATCGGTTTCATCAGCGGCTATGCCACATTCTGGACAGGTCAGGATCAGCATGTGATAAACTCGGTTGCAGTGGCGTTGAGTGGTCTAAAAACTGTCGGCACAGGACTGCAAAGCCGTCAACACATCAGGCATCTGATCCAGCCGCACCACCAGCCCGTCTTTGTTATTACGCAGCAAAAGCACCATATTGTTCCGGGACGTCAGTTTAGCCACAAAACGCGCCGTTTCTTTTCGGTTTTTATGGGGCAAATCAAAGATACCACGATTGTTCAAACGGACCTTGCGCGTGTAAAACACCGCGCCGTCAAACTGCACCGTCAGCGTGTCCCGCCGCTTACGCGGCTTGGCCCCGCCGCCATAGGCGATGGTCTGCCAGGCCTTGCCGTTTTTCTTAAGATGAAGGGCAAACACGACTGATTTGCCATTAATGGAGGACAGCGTTGAATTGACATGGCAGGTTCTGGCGCGGACCTCTTTGATCAGCGTGAAGCCCGAAATACTGTCGGTGACAGCGGCGGTTTGGGCCTGCAACGATGCGGCGAAACCGGTTAGAATAGCGGCGGTAAAGGCAGATTTTAAAAGCGTTACAGTCATTTGGTGCGCAGCTTAACGGATGGTTAAAAATATTACTACAAGTACCGTCGGGCAAAATTGACGCCAGCAAATTTTTGCTGGTTAAGAAATTGTTTCAATGAATTTCGGCGAACCAACGCGAGCACAGCGCCGTTGCGTGGCGTTCATATCATCGCGCCCGCCCCTCTCCCCGGCCCTCTCCCAAGGGAGAGGGGGCGAAAGAACCGCGACGCCATCGTCCCCTCTCCCATTGGGAGAGGGCCGGGGAGAGGGGCAGGGATGACAGCGCACATCCATCAATGCGCCACGCCCGCCGCCACGCTTTCGTCAATAAACCGCCCCTCACGAAACCGATCCAGCGCAAAGCCTGCCGCCAAACCGTCCGGCTCGCCACTTGCCATCGTCGCCGCCATCGCCCAGCCGGACCCGGGAATAGACTTAAACCCGCCCGTCCCCCAGCCGCAGTTGATGAAACAATTCTCCAGCGGTGTTTTGCCCAAAATTGGCGAGCGGTCCCCCGTCATATCCACAATCCCGCCCCATTGGCGCAGCATCTTGAGGCGCGAGATAATCGGAAACGTCTCAATCAGCGCCCGCACGGTTTCCTCGATATGGTGAAATGACCCGCGCTGGGTGTAGTTGTTAAACCCGTCCGCCCCGCCGCCAATCACCATTTCACCCTTGTCAGACTGGCTCATATACCCGTGCACCGTGTTGGCCATCACCACCACATCCATGCAGGGCTTGATCGGTTCTGTCACCATCGCCTGCAACGACACACTTTCAATCGGCAGACGAAACCCGGCCATTTCGGCCAGCACGCCGGAATGTCCGGCGACCACAATGCCCAGTTTCTTGCACGCGACGTCACCCTTGGTTGTCTGAACGCCGGTCACCTGCCCGCCCTTTTGGCTGATCCCCGTCACCTCGCACTGCTGGATAATATCCATCCCCATGTCAGAGCACGCGCGAGCATAGCCCCAGGCCACCGCGTCGTGCCGCGCGGTGCCGCCGCGGGGTTGCCAAAGCGCGCCCAAAACCGGATAGCGCGGGCCTTTAAGTTCGATAATCGGCACCAGCTGTTTCACCCGCGCTGGCGTGATATATTCCGTCGTTACCCCTTGCAGCCGGTTGGCGTGCTCGGTGCGCTTATAGCCACGCACCTCGTGTTCTGTCTGGGCCAGCATCATCACGCCACGCGGCGAAAACATCACATTATAATTCAGGTCCTGAGACAACGTTTCATACAGACCCCGCGCCTTTTCATAGATCGCGGCACTTTCATCCTGCAGATAATTGCTGCGGATAATCGTTGTATTCCGCCCGGTATTCCCGCCACCCAGCCAGCCCTTTTCGATAATCGCCACATTGGTGACGCCGTGGTTTTTGCCAAGGTAATAGGCCGTGGCCAGCCCGTGCCCTCCGGCCCCGACAATTACCACGTCATAGGATTTCTTTGGTTCAGGCGAACGCCAAGCGCGCGCCCAGCCGCTGTGGTAGCGAAAAGCTTCCCGGGCGATGGCAAAGGCGGAATAGCGGCGCATGGGCAAAGTCTCCGGTTCGGTGGCTGGATGGTCCCAGCCAATCAATGCAGGCTTTTTTAGGATGCCCTTAGTTGCACCGCCATGCAAGAATCCCCGACGCCGGTAACGGCATGTTTTACCAATATTGCGACATAAACCTGTCCATACCGGCGCACAGCAAAGTGTTTTCGCGCGGCGGTTTTGCCGCATCTAGGCCCTTCCCCCTTTTGATCGCCTCGTCTAAAAGCCCACAGCAGGAAACCGGCGCATGGTAGGCATAGGTACTGATGACATTTTGGGTGATAACAGCGATCCTCAGCCTTGCTGGTACAGGTCTGATACTGCGACCGATGTTGCGCGGCTCCAATGCGGACACCAATAAAACCGACGCTGAATATGGCCTTGCCGTTTACCGCGACCAGCTGGCCGAAGTGGACCGCGATCTGGCAAAGGGCGTCTTGAACGAAGACGAGGCGGCGCGGACACGGCTGGAAATCAGTCGCCGTATTTTGGACGCCGACAAAGATTTTGCCGCGGACAGCGTTGAGCGCACAACCAGCCGCGCTGTTGGTCAGGGGGCGGTCATATTATCGGTCTGCGTTCTGATGGCCGGAACATTTGGCGTATATCAGTTTATTGGCGCGGGCGGTGCGCCCGACTTTCCGCTGCAAAAACGCCTGGCCGCCATAGATACATTGCGGGAGTCCCGCCCTTCGCAGGCCAAAGCCGAAGCCGAAGTCGGCACTCTGCCAACGCCGGATGCAACGCCGGAGTATATTCAGCTGGTTGAGCAATTGCGCGAAAAGGCGGGCGCGCGGCCTGATGATCTTAAGGGCCAACAACTGCTGGCCCAGCACGAGGCCCGCATCGGCAATTTTATTGGCGCAAGGATTGCGCAGGGTCGCGTTGTAGATATCCTTGGCGATGCTGCCACAGGCGCGGACTACGTTGATCTGGCCGAATTGATGATCATCGCGGCAAACGGTTTTGTTTCGCCACAGGCCGAACAGGCGCTTGGGCGGGCCATCCAGTTGGCACCAGCAGACTCCCGCGCACGGTATTACGCGGGGCTTGGCCTGTTCCAGACCGGCCGCCCGGATATCACCTATAAACTGTGGAACCAGTTGTTAAACGAAGGCCCGGAAGACGCCCCGTGGATTGCGCCAATCCGCAGTGAGATAGAATCGGTGGCGCGGCAGGCCGGATTAAGCCTTGCGGACATCCCGCAGCCCACTACCACGCCCGGCCCGACCTCCGAAGACATCAGGGACGCGGAAAACCTAAGCGACTCGGAACGACAGGAATTTATCCGCGCAATGGTAAGCCGCCTGTCAGAACGGCTGGCAACGGAAGGTGGCAACGCGCAAGAATGGGCCCGGTTGATCCGCGCATTGGGGGTTTTGGGTGAAACCGCCCGCGCTTCTGCCATCTGGAAAGAGGCAAAAGATACATTTGGCGCTGATCCGATCGCGATGGAAACTCTGCTTGAGGCTGCACGGACGGCAGAGATTGCCAATTGAGCGGGGTGTTTGAAGACATCGCGGATTTTGGCGCGGCTGTTCCAAAGTTTCGCACGTTATTGGGACTTGACCTTGGCACAAAAACCATCGGCGTTGCGGTTTCAGATACTTTTTGGAGCGTGGCCAGCCCGCTTGAAACTCTCAGGCGCAGGAAATTCGGACAGGACGCCGCGGCCCTGTTTGACCTGACGGCTGATCGTGCTCCTGCCGGCATCATCCTTGGATTGCCGCGAAACATGGACGGCTCAGAAGGCCCGCGCGCCCAGGCCACCCGCGCTTTTGGTCGCAATTTGTCCGCGCTCACCGATATGGCCATTTGTTTTTGGGACGAACGGCTTTCCACGGTCGCCGCCGAAAAAGCCCTGCTTGAGGCGGATACGTCACGAAAACGTCGGGCAGAGGTTATCGATCACGTGGCGGCTGCCTATATATTGCAAGGCGCGCTGGACCGGCTGGCGCATATAAAAGCGAATGCCCCATGACCGACGACATCTGGAAACGTGATGAAATCGAAAGCCCCTGCGCCAAAGTTTGCGTCATGCATCCGGGGGCTGAAATCTGTATTGGGTGCCACCGTACCGCAGACGAAATCCGCCGCTGGTCGCGGATGACCCCAATTGAGCGCCGCACAATCATGGACGGTCTTGCGGCACGGGGAACCTTGCTGCGCAACAAGCGCAAAGGCGGGCGGCGTGGGCGTATCAAATCCTGAGCGCATTAATTTTCGCCTTTTCCGTGCCACTTGGCAGCTTCATCTTTGCCCAAATACTCAAAATATCCCAACAACCTGTTGTGGCGTGACTTATTTGAAACCTCGTATTAAACATAAAGCTCTCAAAAGGGCGGTTTGAGGTGACATGAGAATTTTTCTGGTAATCGTTGTTCTGGGCCTGCTGTTTTTTCTGATCCGGCAGCAAACCGATTTTCAGGCAACCGTGCAAAACATCGACCCGCTGATCCTTGGATACGGCGCGTTGTTTGGCGCCGGGATTGTTTCGGCTGAATTGCTGCGCCCGCTGCTGACATATGTTTCCGGCACCGTCCGGTTCATGATCGTCGCCACCATCGCGGCACTGGGCTGGTGGGGAATTTCAACGCTGCAAACAAACGAAATCTTGCCGGTTGCTGGTGCGCCGGACCAAAAATACAGTCTGGTTGCCGAAATTCCGTTGGCCTGGGATGGTCATTTTCGCACTGTTGCGCAGATCAACGAAGCGGACGTCGGTGTTCTGGTTGATACCGGCGCGTCGCTGGTGGTGCTAACCTTTGACGAGGCCGCAAGGATCGGCTTTGAAGTAACATCTTTTGAGTTTTCCCAGCCCCTGTCCACCGCAGGCAGCCGGATTCACGTGTCACCCGTGACCTTTGACAGCGTAAAAATCGGTGACATCAAACTGGAAAACGTCAAAGGCGCGATTGCTCAAAAAGGCGACCTGCAGGTCAACGTGGTGGGCCTTAGCTTTTTAACGCGGTTGGGCGTGGCCACGGTTAAAGGCAACACAATGACATTGCGCCGCTAAAGCACTGTCACACCGCAACACTTTGGGTGTTTTGAACCTCTTGCACCATCAGCAACGCGGCCAGCAAAATGTCCGGCCCGGTGTCAGCTTCGTGCGCCTTTTCCGACAAATGCCGTCGCCAAAATTTCGCACCGGGCTGCCCGGAAAACAGGCCAAGCATATGGCGGGTCACATGGGCCAGCCGCCCGCCCGTACTTAGGTGCGCGTCAATATAGGGCAGCATCTGAAAAACGATGTCACGTCGGCTGATTTTGCGGTCAGACCCAAATATCCGCCGGTCGGCATATTGCAAAAGCTCAACCGGATTGTGGTAGGCCTCGCGCCCGATCATCACACCGTCCAGGCCCTGGGCCAGGAACCCCTCTGCCTGATCCAGCGATGTAATCCCGCCGTTGATTCCGATCCCAAGATGGGAAAACTGCCGCTTCATGGCCAAAACCAGTGGATAATCAAGTGGCGGCACGTCCCGGTTGGCCTTGGGTGACAGCCCCTGCAACAAAGCCTTGCGTGCATGGATTGTGAAATTCTTAACCCCTACAGCGCTGACCACCTGCAAAAACGCTGGCAGCGTGTCGCCGGGCACCTGATCGTCAACGCCGATGCGGCACTTCACGGTGATTTCCGCACCCGATGACGCCGTGATCATCGCCGCGGCACACTCTGCAACCAGCGCCGGTTTTTCCATCAAAACCGCGCCAAATGCCCCGGACTGCACCCGGTCTGAGGGACAGCCGATATTCAGATTGATTTCGTCATAGCCAAAATCACAGGCTATCCGCACGGCCTGTTCCAACAACGCCGGGTCCGATCCGCCCAGCTGCAGCGCGACCGGATGTTCCGCCGGATGAAACCCGATCAGCCGCGCAGCATCGCCGTGCACGACCGCCGCCGCCGTTACCATTTCGGTATAAAGCAGCGTGCGCGTGCTGATCAGCCGGTGCAAATACCGGCAGTGCCGGTCGGTCCAGTCCATCATCGGGGCGACGCTTAGCCGGCGGTCGATACGCTGGTTTATATTCTCATTTTCAGTCACTTAGGTCCATTATTCCGGTGATTCTTGTTACAGTTTGCACAATAGGTCCATGTTTGGATGAGAGCCAGATCAACGGGGCAGGAACATCAAACGGTTGCTCCGGTTTACAATCTTTATTTTGAGGGCCATTCTTTTGCTATCAAGGCAATATTGAAAGACTCACGGATGTTAAAAGACCGTTACGGCAATCCGCTTTCCACAACCTCTGATGCCGCGCAGGCCGCCTATATCGACGCTGTTGACCGGTTCTTGGCGGCTGAAGGCGGGGTGGAAGAGGCCTTTCAGGCGGCAATCGCAGCTGACGGGAATTTTGCCCTGGCGCATATGGGTCTGGCCCGGTTTTATCAGATGCGCGGTGACAAGGCGTTGATTGCGGCGCCTTTGGACAAAGCCCTGTCACTGCAAAACGCTGTTTCTCCGCAAGAGGCCGGGCAGATCAACACCCTGGGCCTGCTGCTGCAGGGCAAAGTTGGTGCTGCGGTAGCTAATATTCATGCCCATCTTGCCGATTACCCGCGTGACGTCATGATCTCGCAAACCTGTATGGGTGTATTTGGTTTGATCGGCTTTAGCGGCCAGCCCGGACGCGAGGCAGAGCAACTGGCCTTCACCACGGCCCTTGCCCCGCATTATGGCGATGACTGGTGGTTTTTAAGCATGCACGCGTTTGCGCAAGTAGAGGTGGGCCAAATCGCGCGTGCCGAAAAAAACATTGAGAATTCTCTTAACACCAATCCGCGTTCCGCGCACGGTGCGCATATCAGGGCACATCTTTACTATGAAAACGGCGATGCCACTGCCGGAGCACACTATCTGGACACATGGCGCCAAACCTATGACAAAACCGGCATGTTGCATTGCCATATCGCTTGGCATGTGGCGCTGTGGGCTTTGGAATTGGGCGATGAAAAAACCATGTGGCGCGTCTATGACGCCGACATTGCGCCCGGCGCGGCGCTTGGCCCGCCAATTAATATCCTGACAGATGCGGCAGCGTTGCTTTACCGTGCCGAACTGGCGGGCATTGACATTGCGGCGGCGCGCTGGCGGGTTCTCAGTGAATACGCCACGCAGTTTTTCCCAAAACCTGGATTGGCTTTTGTGGACGTGCACGCGGCCCTTGCCCACGCAATGGCGGGTGATACGGTATCGCTTTCGAAAATCATCAGCGACGCCAAGGGACCGGCGGCGGAATTTGTCCGGGGATTTGCCCAGGCCTTTGAAGCAGTGATTGCCAAAAAATGGGATCTGGCGGTCTCGTATTTTACTGTGGCAATGTCCGACCACGCAAGGGTTGGAGGCAGCAATGCCCAACGGGACCTGCTGGAATTGGCAACGGCCTTTGCAATGCTGCGGGCTGGTCACGACACTTCGGCCCGAACCATGCTATCTATGCGACGGCCAATCGCATGCACACCGTCCATGATGAAGGGATTGAAATGAAACCGATTTTGTTTATGAATAAGCCTCCGTGTACAGGGAGACCACTGTGAAGCTGCTGCAACCAACCCGCCGTGATATTCTGAAATTGACCGCATTGGCGCCAGCGTTTGCGTTATCGGCCCCGGCCCGGGCGGCCCTCGGCCCGACAGAAAACCAGCAAACCCCTGCGTTTCACCGCTTTAACGTTGGAGACGCAAAAATCACTGTGGTCTCGGACGGTCACTTCCTGACGCCGGTGCAAAATCTTGGCGTTAACGCTGATCCAGCCGAAGTTGCGGCATTTTTGGCGAACCATTTTTTATCGACAGAACAGTCTTACCGGCACACAAATCATTTGTTCGTTGAATTGGGCAACGCCAAAGTCCTTGTGGATGTGGGTTCCGGCAACCGTTTTTTGGAAACCACCGGACGCCTTATGGGCAATCTGGAAGCCGCAGGCATTGATCCTGACAGCATCACCCACGTGGTCATGACCCACGCCCATCCCGATCATATCTGGGGCATCCGCGATGATTTTGACGAGCCGATTTTTCCAGACGCCACGTATTTTATCGGCGGCACAGAAATGGACTATTGGCTGCAGGACGATCTTGTGAACCGGGTCGCACCCGAAGACCAGCAAATCGTTTTGGGCGCGGCAAATTCCATCAACGCCGAAGGGCTGGAATGGCACCGAACCAATGACGGCTTTGAAATCGCACCCGGAATTTCGGTTATGGACACTTTTGGCCACACTATGGGTCATATGAGCCTGCGCATTGACAGCAACGGCGAAAGCCTGATCGCGTTGGGCGACTGCATCACCAACGCCTATATGGATTTGGCCCATCCCGAATGGGTGATCGCGCGGGATCAGGATCCGGAGTTGACCGTCAAAACCCGCAAGCGTGTCCTGGATATGGCAGCGGCTGACAAAACCGCAATTCTTGGCTACCACTTTCCATTTCCCGGGGTTGGCCACGCGGCCCGGAATGGGGCCAGCTATCGTTTTGTCCCCGCTTTGTGGCGTTGGGGACAATAAGGCCCGGATTTGATGTCCTAATTTAAGTTGCGGATTTCACCTTTGCTAAAATACTCAACCGCAGCAAAAACCCAAACCGCGGCATAGGAATGTTTTCAGCCAACCCGGCGCAGGCCGCAAAAGCGATTTTGAAATCGCTTGCTAAGGTTTTTCCAAAATCCTTATTCACAACCATGCCCGGCAAAGCTGATCAGGCGATTTTCAGTCCTTGATTTTTCTGCCCGCGACCGCGCCATTTGCGCAATGCCGCACCAAAGCTTTCAAACAGCGGGCGTGACACCGCGTCGTTTTCCGCGTTCCACTCGGGGTGCCACTGAACCGCCAGCGTAAAGCCGGGGGTGTCGCCGATATAAATAGCTTCAGGTGTTCCATCCGGCGCATACCCTTCAATCACAATCTGCGCGCCGGGTTCTTTAATCCCCTGACCGTGCAGGCTGTTGACCATCACCTCGTCGCTGCCAAACACCCCGGCAAAAACCCCGCCTTTGGTCAGCTTGATCTTGTGCCGCAGGGCAAATTTTTCCTCGATCGTGCCTTCGGGAGGCATGCGGTGGTTCATCCGCCCCGGCAGATCGCGAATTTCCGGATAAAGCGAGCCGCCGTAAGCCACGTTAAACTCCTGAAAACCCCGACACAGCCCCAATATCGGCTGGCCGCGTTTGGCGCAGGCGCGGATCAGGGGCAGCGACAACTCGTCCCGGCAATGGTCAAATGTTCCGTGCGCCTCGGTTTCCTCTTCGCCATAATGGCTGGGGTGCACATTGGGCCGCGCCCCGGTAAACACAAACCCGTCACAGGCTTGCATCACCTCATCAATGTCAATCACCCGCGGATCAGCCGGGATCATCAGGGGCAAAGCATCGGCTACTTTGGCGATGGCATCAATGTTGATGATACCTGTGCCTTGCACATGATAATCTTCGCCGATCACATGCAAATTGCTGATGATACCAACGACAGGGCGTGCCATTTGATGATCCTAAAACCTGACTGATTAACTCGAAATATCTTAGAACGATTCCTGTGTCCAGATCACGCGGTTTAATTCCTGCCTTGCGGAAAAGACTTAAAACCGTTTCATAAAGGCACAGCCAAACCGGAGCAATTCATGCCAGATCAGACCGCCAAAACAATTCGCCTTGCCGATTATCAACCAAATTCTCATTTGGTGAAAGCGGTTGATCTGACGTTCAATCTGCACCCCACCAAAACCCGGGTGATCGCCGAGATTGTGTTTGCACAAAACCCGGAGGCCGGAAATGAACCGAAAGACCTGTGGCTGGACGGGCGCAACCTGAACCTGATATCAGCACAGATCAACGGGGTGGATGTCAGCACCAAGGATCTGCAGACCAGCGAAGACGGATTGTTGCTGAACGCTGGCATACTGCCCTCTGAACCTTTCAGGTGGCGCTGCGAGGTGGAAATTGACCCCACAGCCAACACAGAGCTTGAGGGTCTTTACATGTCAGGTGGCATGTATTGCACCCAGTGCGAGGCAGAGGGCTTTCGCAAAATCACCTATTACCCGGACCGCCCGGACGTCATGTCCACCTTCACGGTTACAATCAACGGCGATGCACCGGTCCTGCTTTCAAACGGCAACCTGATTGAACGCGGCAAAAACACCGCCAAGTGGCATGATCCCTGGCCCAAACCGGCCTATTTGTTCGCCCTTGTCGCCGGTGATCTGGTGTCACTGGATGACCGGTTTACCACCGTTTCGGGGCGTGACGTGAAGCTACAGATTTTTGTGCGCGACGGTGATCTGGACAAATGCGACTATGCAATGGACGCCCTGAAACGCAGCATGAAATGGGACGAAGAGGTTTACGGGCGCGAATATGATCTGGACCTGTTCATGATCGTGGCGGTTGATGATTTCAACATGGGGGCGATGGAAAACAAGGGCCTGAACATCTTCAATTCCGCGCTTGTTTTGGCCAGCCCTGAGACCGCGACTGATGACAATTACGCCCGCATCGAAAGCGTGATCGCGCATGAGTATTTTCACAACTGGACCGGCAACCGCATCACTTGCCGGGACTGGTTTCAACTGTGCCTGAAAGAAGGCCTGACGGTTTTTCGCGATCAACAGTTTTCGGCTGATATGCGCGATGCCTCGGTCACCCGTATCGCTGATGTTTTGGCCCTGCGTGGCCGCCAGTTTCGCGAAGACGCCGGGCCGTTGGCGCATCCTGTCCGGCCGGAAGAATATATAGAGATCAACAATTTTTATACGGCCACGGTTTATGAAAAAGGGGCCGAACTGATCGGCATGTTGCGCGGGCTGGTCGGCCCGAAAGCCTATCGTGACGCGCTTGATCTTTATTTTGACCGCCACGACGGGCAGGCCTGTACCATCGAAAACTGGCTGCAGGTATTTGAAGACGCAACCGGGCGTGACCTGTCCCAGTTCAAGCTGTGGTACAGTCAGGCGGGCACACCCGTCGTAACCGTTGCCGAACGATTTGACGGTGACACGCTGATCCTTGAGTTTACGCAGAAAAACCCGGCCACTCCAAACCAGGAAGACAAGCAACCGCAGGTCATCCCGATTGCCGTTGGATTGCTGGCCAATGACGGCAGCGAAGTCAGGCCCACCGAAGTGCTGGAACTGACCAAGGCAAGCCAAAGTTTCTCGTTTTCGGGTCTGAAAGAACAGCCGGTGCCTTCGCTTTTGCGGGGTTTTTCGGCTCCGATCATCTTGCAACGGGCCACCAGCGGTGCCGAACAGGCCTTCCTTTTGGCAAATGACACCGATCCGTTCAACAAATGGGAGGCCGCGCGCCGGCTGGTCAGCAACAACCTGCGCTCTATGGCGCTGGCGGACGACGTGCCGGACGAGGGCGTGCTGGAAGCGCTGAAATCTGTGGCGCTGGACAGCACGCTCGATCCGGCATTTCGGGCACTGGTTCTGGGCCTGCCGTCAGAAGATGAGCTGGCACAGCAGATTTTTGATCGTGGCGAGACACCTGATCCCGATGCCATCCACATTGCACGCCGGTTTTTCACCACCGCGCTTGCCACGGTTTTTGACAAGGACGCGATGGGATTGTTTGTGGATATGGCGGTGCCCGGACCCTATTCACCGGATGCGACCGCCGCGGGAAAACGCGCGTTGCAGGGCGCAATGCTGCGCCTGATCACCCGGCTTGACCAGGGCGAGGTCGCCATAAAAATATTTGATTTCGCCGATAATATGACCGTGCAGCTTTCGTCACTTTCCAGCTTGCTGGCCAATGATGTTGGCGATGCCGCCAGCGCCACGTTTTATGCCCGCTGGCGGCGCAACAAACTGGTGCTGGACAAATGGTTCATGCTAAGCGCCAGCCACGCGCCACGTGAAAAAGCAGTGCAGGTTGCACAGGAACTTGCCGATCACCCGGATTTTGACTGGAAAAACCCCAACCGCTTTCGCGCCCTGATTGCCGGGTTTGCTATGGGCAATCCGGCCGGATTTCACAGCAAGGACGGGGCCGGGTATGATTTCTTTGCCGACTGGCTGATCAGGCTTGATCCGCTAAATCCGCAAACCACAGCCCGAATGGCTGGCGTATTTGAATCCTGGAAACGGTACGACCCAAAGCGGCAGACCTTGATCAAATCTGCATTAAACCGCATCAACGAAACGCCCGACCTTTCTAAGAATACCCGCGAAATTGTCGAGCGGATATTGCAGGCATAAAGGCATTCAGTTTTTTTTGCATTCGTCAAAGTGGGACGTTTTCAGAACAGATTTGTCTTTGACTGTTGCTTAATACGGCGCAAATCCATGAAGGGAAGCCGATGCGGGGTGAAGATGAACTAAAAGCGCTGCTTATGCTTTTATCAAGCGTCTATGCCAACGAGGGCCGTGCCGCTGGCAAAGCTGCGTCGGCCGCCCTTGTGCAGGCTGCAAACGATGCTGGCGGATTTGGCGAACTTGCCGAAATTCCGGTGCCGGACGTTGCGATCACAGCACTTGCAATTGATCCGCATCCAGAGGCCAAAACGATTGAGGCAGGTCTTAAATTCGTCCGTTGGTTTGAGCCTGACAAATCGATTGATAATCTGTCACAGGAAAAAGGCGCACAAATGCGCGCAGCCGAACTGTTGGGACCAAACGGACAATTTTATCACCCAAGCTTGCGGGTGGGGCTTTACGTGCAGCTGCCCAATTTTGACTACACGACAAGGCGGCACAGCGCGGAAGAGACATATGTTCAACTGGGCGGTAAAGGTTGGTGGGGCACGCACAATGACCAACCCAGACAGCGAAAAACCGGAGAAATTATCTTTCATCCGTCAATGATTCCGCATCAAAACGTGACATTCAACGACCCGATGATCGCCACATGGCGTTGGTCCGGAGACATTGATTACGCCAAATACTATATGGAATAGCCGTCGCATTTGTTGCGGGCTTGCCGCGATGTTGCCGCGCCGCTAGAAGAGCCAAAACCTCTGGGAACCGCCAAGATGCCTGACCATATTCACGAACCGCCAAAACCCAAAATAATCGCGGGCGCGGGGGAAGACTGGGAGTTGGTTATCGGGCTTGAAGTGCATGCGCAGGTGGCCAGCAATGCAAAGTTGTTTTCGGGTGCTTCAACGCGATTTGGCGCCGAACCAAACTCTAACGTCGCGTTCGTAGATGCGGCGATGCCGGGGATGCTTCCGGTGGTCAACGAGTTTTGCGTCAAGCAGGCGGTACGCACCGGACTGGGACTGCAAGCAGACATCAATCTGTTTTCACAGTTTGACCGCAAGAATTATTTCTATCCCGACCTGCCGCAGGGCTACCAGATTTCACAGCTTTACCACCCGATCGTTGGCGAGGGCGAGGTCATGGTCGAAATGGGCGAAGGCACGGTACGGCGCGTGCGGATTGAACGCATTCACCTGGAACAGGACGCGGGAAAATCTGTCCATGACATGGATCCGAACAACAGTTTTGTTGATCTGAACCGCACAGGCGTGGCGCTGATGGAGATCGTGTCGCGCCCCGATATCCGTGGCCCGGAAGAGGCCGCCGCCTATGTTCTTAAAATCCGCCAAATTCTGCGCTATCTTGGCACCTGTGACGGCAACATGCAAAACGGCAACCTGCGGGCGGATGTAAACGTGTCGGTCTGCCGCCCCGGGGATTACGAGAAATACCAGGAAACCCAGGATTTTGGCCACCTTGGCACGCGGTGCGAGATTAAAAACATGAACTCCATGCGGTTCATTCAAGCGGCGATAGAGGTGGAGGCAAAGCGGCAGATTGCCATTCTGGAAGACGGCGGAACCATCGATCAGGAAACCCGGCTGTATGACCCGGACAAGGGTGAAACCCGCTCTATGCGCTCCAAAGAAGAGGCGCACGACTATCGCTATTTCCCCTGCCCGGATTTGCTGCCGCTGACTATAACGCAGGATTGGGTGGACGAAATTGCCACCGGCCTGCCGGAACTGCCCGACGCCAAGAAGGCGCGATTTGTCGGCGATTACGGCATGACCGACTATGACGCCGGTGTGTTGACCACTGAAGTTGCGCAGGCTGATTTCTTCGAGGACGTGGCCAAGGGACGCGATGGCAAACAGGCCGCCAACTGGGTGATCAACGAGCTGTTTGGCCGTTTAAACAAAGAAGACCTGACGATTGCCAACAGCCCGGTTTCCGCCGGGCAATTGGGTGGCATTCTGGATCTGATCGCCAAGGGTGATATTTCCGGCAAAATCGCCAAAGAGCTTTTTGAAATCCTGTGGACCGAAGGTGGTGATCCAGTCGACATCGTTGCTGCCCGTGGCATGAGGCAGGTCACTGACACCGGCGCGATAGAGGCGGCGGTTGATCAGGTGATCGCCGACAATCCCGATCAGGTGGCCAAAGCCAAAGAAAATCCGAAACTGGCGGGCTGGTTTGTGGGGCAAGTGATGAAGGCCACTGGAGGCAAGGCCAACCCGAAAGCGGTGAATGAAATGGTGCAAAAGAAACTGGGCGGGTAAAACCCCGAGAATTGTCAATTCGGGATTATATTCAGCGCGCTGCAAAACAAGATTTCTCTGCCTTCTAAATGCCCAAAAATGAACAAAAAATGAATTGTTTCGCATTTTGAAACAGGGGAATAGCGAAATAAACACACAACCCTAAGGACAGTTATCCACAAGATATGGATAATCTGTGGAAAACTCGCGTACCTGTGGATAAGTCGTTTCCACAATGCCGTGTGATTGTTTCCAAATTAGGGTGTTATTTTTTTACTCAAAATATCTTGTAATTGCCCAAGTGAAAAATTCACATGTCGTGGGGGCGACGGACGGGGACTGCCATCAATGGCTGAATACGAATACAAGGTTGTAAAAGCGCCGAAAAAGACCAAGTCTTTCAAAGGTGTACGTTCACACGAAGATCAGTTCGCACATGTTCTGATGGAGGTGATGAACGATCTGGCTTTGCGCGATTGGGAATATCTGCGCGCCGAAAGCCTGCCCTGCGAGGAAAAATCAGGGCTGGTCAGCCGGGTGGAAAGCTATCAAAGCGTGCTGGTTTTCCGGCGCAAAATTGTCAACAACCAACAGTTCTTTGACGTGCCGCCAACCCACCAGATCGAAGTGCATCAAATTCAGGAAGACGTGACCGAAAGCGAAACGGAAATTGCCCGCGCAACCGGCCCGACGCTGGTTGCCAACAGCGACCCCGCAGAAGACGCACCCGCCACGGAATCCGGTGTTCTGGACATCCTGCGCAGCCGCAAAGCGCGGTTGATCAAAGATGACATGGAAAGCTATCCCGAGCACATGAAACAGGCCGCCGAATAGGCTTTGGTCTATCCCGAAATATCCAAAGCCAACGCATGAATGCGCCCCACCAGTTCCGGCGTTAAGGCGGCGTGAACCGCCCGGTGCCGGTTGATCCGGCTCATGGGCCCAAATTCCGCCGCTACGATCTTGACGTTGAAATGGGTCTCGCCACCCTCGCGCCAGCCGCCGTGGCCGCGGTGGCTTTCGCTGTCATCAACCACTTCCAGCACCGACGGGGCAAATGCCGCCGTCAGTTTTTCGCTGATTTCATCTGCGATCGGCAAATTATTTTCCCCATTTTGCAACTTCGGCCTTGGCCAACCCGTTCAATAGACTAAACTGCCTGATCCGAGTCGGAAAGCAAAAGGAATAAGTGTCGCATGCCCCCCCGCTCCCCGTTTGATTTCGACATTTCGGTATCCGCTGACAAGAAACGCCGCTCACGCGGGCGGCGCAGCCTTTCGGGTGCATTTGAAACCTCGTCGCGGGCTTGCGAACACGCGGGTTGCGAAAACGCCGGCAAATACCGCGCACCAAAACATCCGGACGTGCTGGACGAGTTTTTTTGGTTCTGCCTTGAACACGTGCGCCAATATAATCTGAAGTGGAATTTCTTTGAAAACCATTCAGAGGAAGAATTGGAAAAGCAGTTTGCCGCAGACCGGGTGTGGGACCGCCCGACCAAACCCTTTGGCAAAGGCGCTGAGGGCAGCAACCGCGCCGGAGCGGAAGAAAAAGCCTGGGCCCGCCTTGGCATCGATGATCCAATGGAAGTGCTGGGTGAAAACGCCACCCGCAACCCCGGATCAGGCCGCGGCACCACCCACGCCCGGCGTTTGCCCGCAACCGAGCGTAAAGCGTTGGATATACTTGAGGGCAAAGACCACTGGACCAAGGGCGAATTGCGCAAGCAGTATAAGTCGCTGGTCAAAGACCTGCATCCAGACATGAACGGCGGCATCCGCGATGACGAGGACAGGTTGCAAGAGGTTGTTTGGGCCTGGGAGCAGATCAAAGTGTCGCGCAGTTTTAAGGACTAGCGGCAAGGTGCCACGGCGGTCTTGCGCGGCAGCCGGATATGTTCCACTAAGCAAACGTTAAGAATACGGCACGGCGATATGTCAATGCCCAGAAAAGTTGGATAAGAATATGGCAGACGGAAATATGGAAATGGCGGCCAAGCCAACTCAGCAGTTGTCGGTGCAGGATATATTTGGGTTTGACAGCGACATGCGCGTCATGGCCTTTGACAAGCCCACCGACCGCGTGCCCGAAATCGACAGTACGTATAAGTTTGATCCGGACACCACAATGGCCATCCTTGCGGGCTTTAACCATAACCGTCGGGTGATCATCCAAGGCTATCACGGCACCGGCAAGTCCACCCATATCGAACAGGTGGCCGCCCGCCTGAACTGGCCCTGCGTGCGGGTTAATCTGGACAGCCACATCAGCCGGATCGACCTGATCGGCAAAGACGCGATCAAGCTGAAGGACGGCAAACAGGTGACCGAGTTTCAGGAGGGCATCCTGCCCTGGTGCCTGAACAATCCGGTGGCAATTGTGTTTGATGAATATGATGCCGGGCGGGCGGATGTGATGTTTGTGATCCAGCGGGTGCTGGAGGTGGACGGCAAGTTAACCTTGCTGGACCAAAACAAGATCATCACCCCGCACCCTTATTTCCGGCTGTTTGCCACCGCCAACACGGTTGGCCTTGGCGACACCACCGGCCTGTACCACGGCACCCAGCAAATCAATCAGGGCCAGATGGACCGCTGGTCGCTGGTGGCGGTGCTGAATTATCTGTCCCATGACGCGGAAACCCAGATCGTCCTGTCCAAAAGCCCGCATTACAACACGGACAAGGGCCGCAAAAAGATCGGCCAGATGGTGACGGTCGCTGACCTGACGCGGACGGCTTTCATGAACGGCGATATTTCCACGGTGATGAGCCCCCGCACCGTGATCAACTGGGCCCAGAACGCCGAGATTTTCAAAGACATCGGCTTTGCCTTCCGCCTGACCTTCCTGAACAAATGCGACGAGCTGGAACGGCAGACCGTGGCCGAGTTTTACCAGCGCTGTTTTGATGAGGAACTGCCGGAAAGTGCGGCGAGTGTGAGCCTTGGCTAGGGAATTCACCCTCTCCCCGACCCTCTCCCAAGGGAGAGGGGGCGATGGTGCCTCGGTTCCTGCGCCCCCTCTCCCTTGGGAGAGGGCCGGGGAGAGGAGCACCCCATGACCAAACCAACCGACAATCCGGCTGAACCGTTCAAGTAAGCCCTGTCAGAGGCC
>CAYZQS010000008.1:14166-18106 GCA_964480735.1 uncultured Rhodobacterales bacterium | reverse complement strand
GACCAAACCAACCGACAATCCGGCTGAACCGTTCAAGTAAGCCCTGTCAGAGGCCACCCGCGCTATCGCCAATCAATCATAACAGAAGGATTATTCCAGAACTCACTCTGGCATACTCGCGTTTTCAAGCCTCTCGACCCGCGCATCCAGATTGTGAGAGTGCCCGGCCATCAGCGTTACAATATGCGTCAAACCGTCGATCCGCGCATCGACATCGTCAAAACGCTCGTCCACTTTGTCAAATCGATCACGAATCTCCAGTCGCAATTCCTGCAGCAATTTAATGGTGTGGTTTTCAGTTTTATCCGGCACTCGGTTATCCTCGCATACAGTAGAAACAAAATAAGGCCTTCAACCAAATATTGCAAATCATCTCTTAATGGCTGGTTAACCACTTGCACATGATCTGAAATCAGACCATTTATGTTCGATGACCAAACCCACCGACAACCCGGCCGAACCGTTCAAAAAGGCCCTCACCGAGACCACCCGCGCCATTGCCAATGAGCCGGATT
The DNA here is from genome assembly GCA_964480735.1 of uncultured Rhodobacterales bacterium. Classification (GTDB taxonomy): domain Bacteria; phylum Pseudomonadota; class Alphaproteobacteria; order Rhodobacterales; family Rhodobacteraceae; genus UBA5972. The sequence goes on along the minus strand of CAYZQS010000008.1, from coordinate 17,591 downwards.
TGAACGTCGCCTTCACTGTGGACCCGCCGGGTGTGGCTGGCGACACCGTACGCCTGCCTCAGGTCACCCGCCGCATGACCAAAGCCGAAGTCCTGCAGGCCCGTGGCGCATCCGACGCCTACGCCCTGAAACTGCGCTTTCACAACGAGGCGACGCACGCCAAATATACGCCCCAGGGCCAGATGGCGCGGGATATTTATGAGGCTTGCGAGACGGCGCGGTGCGAAGCTATGGGTGCGCGGGCCATGCCGGGAACCGCAGGCAATATCGACGCAAAAATAGAGGCTGAGGCGGCAAAACTGGGCTATGAAACCATTGCCGACAGGAATAACGCGCCGCTGGCCGCCGCCGCCGGTTATCTGGTGCGCCATCTGGCCACTGATCGCGCTCTGCCCAAAGGGGCGGATAACATCATGGCGCTGTGGCGGGATTTCATGCAATCCGAGGCAGGTACAACGCTGGACACCATCGACGATTGCCTTGCCGATCAGGTGGAATTTTCCCGCCTGACCCGTCAGGTGATCGACGATCTGGGATACGGTGATCAACTGGGCGATGACCCTGACGCCCAGGACCCCGATCAGGACGATGACGCGGAAAGCGAAGAGGAAGACAACAACGAACCGGAAAACGACGGCGGTGATGATCAGGAGCAATCCGACGAGGCAGAGCAAAATCCAGACGACACCCAGATGGAAAGCGATCCCACCGACGCGCAGGTTTCCATGGACGACATGGATGATCTGGACATGTCTGATGATGCGGAAATGCAGGACGGCCAGCCACCACTTGACCCGCCACCACCGCCACCTCATTCAGACGCCGATCCCACCTACAAAGTGTTCTCCACTGAAAACGACGAGGAGATCCGCGCAGAGGACCTGGCCGAACCTGCCGAACTGGAGCGCCTGCGCGCCTATCTGGATCAACAGCTTGAACCCTTAAAAGGCGCGGTTTCCCGCCTTGCCAACAAACTGCAGCGCCGCCTGCAGGCCCAGCAAAACCGCAGCTGGCAGTTTGATCAGGAAGAGGGCATTCTGGACGCCGGACGGCTGGCCCGTGTGGTCACCAACCCTACCACGCCGCTTTCTTTCAAGGTCGAACACGACACGGAATTTCGCGACACCATCGTCACGTTGTTGCTTGACAACTCCGGCTCCATGCGCGGCCGCCCCATATCCATCGCCGCCATATGTGCGGATGTTTTGGCCCGCACGCTGGAACGCTGTCAGGTGAAGTGCGAAATCCTGGGATTCACCACCCGCGCGTGGAAAGGCGGCATGAGCCGCGAACAGTGGCTGGAGGCGGGCCGCGCCCAAACCCCGGGCCGCCTGAACGACCTGCGCCATATTATCTACAAAGGTGCCGATGCCCCGTGGCGGCGCACAAGGCCCAACCTTGGCCTGATGATGAAAGAGGGCCTGCTGAAAGAAAACATCGACGGCGAGGCGCTGGAATGGGCCCACCGTCGTATGGTCAACCGCCCCGAAGCCCGTCGCATCCTGATGGTGATCTCAGATGGTGCTCCGGTGGATGACAGCACGCTTTCAGTCAATTCCGCCAACTACCTTGAAAAACACCTGCGCGACGTGATTGCCATGATTGAAAAACGCCGCGCTGTTGAGCTGATCGCAGTTGGCATCGGCCACGACGTTACCCGCTATTACGACCGCGCCGTCACCATCACCGATGTGGAACAACTGGCCGGTGCCATGACTGAACAACTGGCCGCCCTGTTTGACAACGACCCCCGCGCCCGCGATCGCGGCCTGCGCAAAGCCAGCTGACCCCGCCTTTTCATCTTTGCTGCAAATACTCCCGCCGGAGGCCCCGGGCTTATCCGCGCAGCCTCGTTATGAAATCCCGCAGGGCCGCTGTGATCTCAACCGGGCTGTCTTCCTGTATGAAATGCGTACCTGCAACCGTCGCTTCGGTCTGATTGGGCCAGCTGCGGCAAAATTCGCGCAGACCTCCGGTCAGGATCGACCCCGGCTCGGCGTTGACAAACAGTTTGGCCACTTCGCTGTGCGCCAGCCATTCGCCATAGCGCGTTACTTTTTCAGCAATGACCGCAGGTTCTCCGGCGACCGGAATTTGCCGGGGAAAATCAAGCGTCGGGCGGCGGTCCTCACCGGCGCTAAGAAAAGGCGCACGGTAATGCGCCATCTCATCCCCGTTCAAACCGCGCATGACAGCAGAGGGCAGTATCCGCTCCACAAACACATTTTTCTGCAGCACGATATCTTCACCCGCCTCGCTGCGCATGGCCTGAAAGATCGCACGGGCGTCTTTGGGCCAGGCGTCCCAGCTTTTCACCGGTTTCACAATCGCTTCCATATAGGCAATCCCCTGCACGCAGTCTTGATGCCGATACGCCCAGTCAAAACCCAGAAAACTGCCCCAATCGTGTATGACAAGAATGACATCACGATCCACGCCCAGCTGTTGCCATGCGCTGTCCAGATATTCCGCATGTTTATCAAGGCTATACGACATATCTTTGGGGTCCGGCAGTTTGTCACTGCCCCCCATGCCAATCAGATCAACCGCGATGCAGCGCCCCAGATCGGCCAGATGCGGCATAATATTGCGCCACAGATAACCGCTGGTCGGATTGCCGTGCTGAAACACAATCGGCGGTCCCTCTCCCATCTCGCTGTAGGCCATTTTCAATCCGTTTACGGATATGGATTTTTTTGGCATGGGGGTTGAACTGATTGTCATGGCGTGATCCCTGTTACAATGTTTAACCAACCCTAACAGAATAATTCAGAGGGGCCCATGTTCCAGACGTTTAACGCCACGACCCACCCAAAAGACGGCGGTCCGCGTCTGGCTGCATTGCGGGACGTGCTGCGTGAAAAGAGCCTCGTCGGTTTTTTGATCCCCCGTGCTGATGCTCATCAGGGTGAAAACGTGGCGCCGCGGGATGAGCGGCTGGCGTGGTTAACTGGATTTACCGGTTCCGCGGGATTTTGCGCGGCGTTGCTGGAAAAGGCGGGGGTTTTCATTGACGGGCGCTACCGTGTTCAGGTCAAAGATCAGGTCGATCCGGCCCATTTCACGCCTGTGCACTGGCCGGAAACGTCGCTTGCCGATTGGCTGAAATCCTCATTACCAGATGGCGGCACGATTGGCTTTGATCCCTGGTTGCACAGCAAGGACGAAATCGACAATCTGCTGACCGCCCTGAAAGGCACCGGCATTGAACTGGCACAAAGCGACAATCTTGTGGACCGCATATGGTCGGATCAGCCCAGCCCGCCAAACGAGCCGGTAACGCCGCACAGCCTTGAATTTGCAGGAAAATCAAGCGCTGACAAACGAATGGAAATCGCAAAAGTACTGGGCGACGTCGGTCAAAAAGCCGCAATAATAACGCTGCCGGACAGCATCGCGTGGTTGTTGAACATCCGCGGCGCGGA
>CAYZQS010000008.1:0-14066 GCA_964480735.1 uncultured Rhodobacterales bacterium | reverse complement strand
AACCGCGCCGAGATCGCCGGAACCGTCAAAGCCCACCTGCGCGACGCTGTGGCAATGGCCGAATTTCTGGCGTGGCTGGACAAGCTTGGTGATAATCCACAGCTTTCTGAAATCGACGTTGTCACCAAACTGGAAGGCCTGCGGGCCAAATCCAATCTGCTGGTTGACATCAGCTTTGACACCATCGCCGGAACCGGCCCAAACGGCGCGATCACCCATTACCGCGTCACCGATGAAACCAACCGCACGATCAAAACCGGCGACCTTCTGCTTGTGGACAGCGGCGGCCAATACCGCGACGGCACCACCGATATCACCCGCACCATCGCTATTGGCATACCAACGGACGAGCAGCGCCAGTGCTTCACCCGCGTCCTGAAAGGCATGATCGCCATTTCTGTGGCCCGCTGGCCCAAAGGCCTGTCCGGGCGCGATCTGGACCCGCTGGCGCGCAACGCCCTTTGGGCCGCCGGGCAGGATTACGACCACGGCACCGGCCACGGGGTGGGCGCGTTTTTGGGTGTGCACGAAGGCCCGCAAAGCCTGTCGCGCAAATCGCTTGTGCCGTTTGAAGAAGGCATGATCCTGTCAAACGAACCAGGATATTACCGCGAAGGCGCGTTTGGCATTCGCATTGAAAATCTGGTGGTGGTTGAGAAAGCCGCCGCGATGAAGGGTGCAGACGCACGGGACATGTTGCAGTTTCAGACCATCACATGGGTGCCAATCGACAAAAACCTGATCGACACGGCAATGTTGACGCCACAAGAACACGATTGGCTAAATTCGTATCATGCTGATATATATATAAAAATATCGAAATATTGTAATTCTGAAACAAAAAACTGGCTAAAACGCGCTTGCGACCCCATTTGATATACAGACAAGGCGGTAAAAATGCGCTAAGTTGGTCATTCGCTGCAGATTGGGGGGAAGATGAACGAACATATCAAGATCAGAAAATCAAACGGCAAGTGGGTTGTCAGGGCGGGGGGTGCTATTTTGGCGGAATCCCAAAACGCTTTGGAATTGACAGAAGGCGACTACCCGTCGGTCATCTATTTTCCGCGCGATGATGTGGGTATGATCTTTTTGGATAAATCCGAAAAAACCAGCCACTGCCCGCATAAAGGCGATGCCTCTTATTATGGTATTGCCGCGAAAAGTGGTCTGATTGCCGACGCGGCCTGGTCTTATGAGGAACCGATGGAAGGGTTGGAGGCCATCAAAGACCACGTGGCGTTTTACCCCAATAAGGCGGCTATCGAAGAACTTTAGAGCGCCGGACGGAATGCCCTAAGAGTGTTCTTCGCGCGCGGTTTCAGTAAGCGCGCGATTATACGCCCGCAGCGCGTCAACCTGAAACAGGGCACCCCATAATTCAGGCGGCTGGTCCTCGCCCGCTATGGTAACCACCGGGACAAATTCCATTCCAGCGTTGTCAAACAGCGGCATTGCGGTTTCCAGATTGGTGTTGCCGTCCACGTAAACACCCCGCCCCACCAGGTCCCAACACGCCGCATCAGAAGCTGCTTCTTTTCCGCCCTTGGCACGCATGATTTTTGCCACGGATACGGTTGCCAGCAGATAAGTCTGCGGACCGGCGGCGATATGGATGTTTCGCCGCTCCAGTTGGCCCAGAAAAAACGACCCGTCCACCATCCGGCTGGCCAGCGCGGTGGACATGGAAACTGCCACCATAACCGCCAGACCGGTCTGCCAGTCGCCGGTCAGTTCAAACACAATTAACGTTGTGGAAATTGGTGCCCCCAGCACCGCCGCCGCAACGGCCCCCATGCCTGCCAACGCGTACAGGGTTTCAGAGCCTGAAACCGCCGGAAATACATGCGTTGCCGCCAGTCCAAAGGACAGGCCCGTCAATGCGCCCAACATCAGTGACGGAGAGAAAACGCCACCACCCATTCGCCCGGCAATGGTGATCACAATGGCAACCACCTTGACGATGGCAAAGCTGACAGCACCCCAAAACACCAACGAACCGGTTAAGGCGGCGGATGTTGTCGCGTATCCAACGCCGATAATATGTGGAAAATAGATGGCGATCCCGCCCAGCATCCCACCGGCAATCGCCGGGCGCAGCCAGCGCGGCAATCGCAGCCTGTTTTGAATGTGATCGCCCATGTCTTCCGCCCAAAATATTGACCGGATCAGGATCACCGCAACCAACCCGCATATCAGCCCCAGCAGGACAAACGCGGGCAACTCTACAAAATATTCCAGAACATTTTCCGCCGGCAGGACAAATTCTGTAACATTGCCAAATTCCAGACGGCTGACGACTGTTCCAGCCACAGAGGCGATAACAATTGGGGCAAATGCGTGCACTGCAAAATGTCGTAACACCACTTCAAGTGCGAACAGCGCCCCGGCGATGGGTGTGTTGAAAGAGGCCGACACCACGGCTGCCACGCCACAGCCCACCAGATCACGTCCGGTAATACCGTCAGCGCGAATCAACCGTGACACCCAGGTTGAAATTACCGCCCCCAGATGCACCATCGGACCTTCCCGCCCGGTGGACCCGCCAGCAGACAGGGTGATCAGCGAGGCAAATGCCGAAGCCACGCCCGACCCAATCCTGACACGGCCATTGTGCAGGGCCGCGCCTTCAATAACTTCAGCAACCGAACGGACTCTCGCGTCTGCCGTGAAAAAATGCAGGATCAGCCCAACCAGCAAACCACCGGCAATCGGCACCCCCAAAACCAGTTGCCACGGCAGATTTTCGGCAAGCGAGGCCAGCATAATATCGTCAGACCCATAGATCAGCGCCTGCAGCCCCGAAATCGCCTTGCGAAACCCAAGCGCCGCAAATCCACCCACAACGCCGATGGCCAGTGCGATGAACCAAAACTGAATCTGGCTTGGTCCGCGCTGCCGAACCACAAGAACGGCGTTCGTCAGGCCATCGTTCACCGCCCTGAGACTTTGTTTTAAAAACTCACCCGTTGAATGCGCCATGATCTGCGCCGCGTCCTCTTTCACTTCCTTGGAACTTGGCATAGTTTTCAGCTTAAACACCAGCCAGAGTCAGCCATGTCTATCAAATCAGCGATTGCCGAACTCAATTCTGTATTAGGTGCCAAAGTCAGCACCGCCAAGGGCGATCTTGAATCGCACGGCCAAAGCGAAACGCATTTCTCTGCAATCCGGCCTGACGCGGTGATTTATCCGGGCAACACACAAGACGTGTCTCGCGTCGTTCAAGTTTGTGCGGCCCATAGTTGCCCGGTGATTGCCTGGGGGACCGGAACGTCGCTGGAAGGGCACGCGCTGGCAATTCATGGCGGCGTCACCCTTGATTTTTCCAAAATGAATGAGGTGTTGCGGGTCAACGATGCTGATCTGAACGTAGTCGTCCAGCCGGGCCTGACCCGCGAGGACCTGAACACCGAACTGCGGGCGACCGGTCTGTTTTTTCCGATTGATCCCGGGGCCAATGCCTCGCTTGGCGGCATGGCTTCTACCCGGGCCAGCGGCACGACGGCCGTGCGTTATGGCACGATGCGCGACAATGTGCTGGCGCTGGAAGTGGTACTGGCTGACGGTCGGGTCATCCGCACCGGCAGTGCGGCGCGAAAATCTTCCGCCGGATATGACATGACCGCGCTGTTTGTGGGGGCTGAGGGCACATTGGGGATTATCACAGAACTCACCCTAAAGCTGTTTGGCCAACCAGAAGCAATATCATCCGCCGTATGTTCATTTGATGACATTGACAGTGCCGTTGATGCCGTGATCGCCACAATCCAGCTGGGCGTGCCAATGGCAAGGATAGAGTTTGTTGATGGAGAAACCGCGCGGGCGTTCAACCTGTTTTCCGGCGCTGACATGCCGGAGAAACCGCATTTGATGATGGAATTTCATGGAACCGACACCAATGTTGCCGAACAGGCTGAACTGGTTGGTGAAATTGTCGGCGACCTTGGCGGGCATGATTTTAGGTGGTCAGCAAACACAGAGGATCGAAACCGCCTGTGGGACATGCGGCACAAGGCGTATTATGCTGCCTTGTCCCTGAAAAAAGGCGCAACCGCGGTGGTCACGGACATCTGCGTGCCGATCTCGCGGCTGGCTGAAGCGGTGCGCGAAACCCGCGCCGATATCGCCGCCAGCGCCATTCCCGGGCCCATTCTGGGCCACGTCGGCGACGGCAATTTTCACGCGATCCTGTTGATTACGCCCGGAGATGCGACCGAAAAGGCCGAAGCCTTGCGTCTGAGTCACAAAATGGCCAAGCGGGCGCTGCGGCTGGGTGGCACCGTAACCGGCGAGCACGGCATTGGCATGGGAAAACTTGATTTGATGCAGGCCGAACACGGGGCGGCGTGGGGCGTGATGGGCGATATAAAGCGCGCGCTTGACCCTGACAATCTGATGAACCCCGGCAAAGTGGTTAAGATAAACTGATACGTTCAGAAAACGACAATTCAGTCGCGTTGGGGTTAGTCTTCAGTGATTTCCTTGGATATTTTTTACAGGAACATATGGGGATCGGCAATGATATCACCAGAAAATATTCAGCAATATCAAAGCGATGGCGTGGTCTTCCTGCAGGATGCGTTCTCGGGCGACTGGATCGAAATCCTGAAGGCTGCCATTGACACGAACATCAAAAACCCCAGCCCGCGCGGGCGACTGTGGGACAGGGACGCCAAGGGCCGCACGTGTTTTTATGACAGTCAGGTCTGGCAGGATATCGACGGCTATAAGGATTTCGCGCTGAATTCCCCCTGCGCCGAAATCGCCGGTCGGCTGATGCAGTCCAGGGCGGTTAATTTCTTTTTTGACGCGGTTTTCGTGCGCACGCCGGGGGCACAGTTCCGCACGCCGTGGCATCAGGACGAACCCTATTGGTCGGTTGACGGATTTGACACCTGCAGCATCTGGATGCCGCTGGTGCCGGTAGAAAAGAAAAGCGCACTGGAATTTGTGCGCGGCTCACACCGCTGGCCCCAGAAGTTCAAGCAGACGAATTTTGGCGCTTTAACGGCGGACGCGCGGGATCAGGTGGCATTCGCAGACGACGAATCCGTGCCGTTTCCGGACGTGGAAAACAATCGGGACGATTATGATATTCTCAGCTGGGACATGCAGCCCGGCGACTGCGTGGCGTTCAACGCCCGGATTATCCACGGCGGTTCGGGAAATCTGTCTGAAGGGCGTGACCTGAAAGTTTTCAACACCCAATGGTTGGGCGATGACGTCAGGATCAAGTTTCGCACCGAAGGCATGGACCCTGACCATTCAGATGTGATGACCGGCGTTGGGCTGAAACCGGGTGACAGGATGGGCACAGCACTTTATCCACAGGTCTGGACGCAAAGCGTCTGACCGACTGATACCGTAACGATCAGGAAATATGCCGGATGTCGGAACCGGTGCAGGACCACCAATGGGGGTTGATTTTGCCGCGTCCCCTGTGCGCCGGGCAGCAGATCAATCCGCTTTTTCGACTGCACGCAGCAATACTTCGGCGGCGGCCCGCGCCTGATCTGTTACCGTGTCGCCGGCCAGCATCCGCGCGATTTCACTGACCCGGGCCTGCGGATCAAGAAGCACGATATCAGACCGGGTCTGCGCCTTGTCCACGGTTTTCTGAACCAGCCAGTGATGGTCGCCCTGTGCCGCGACCTGCGGTGAATGGGTCACAACCAGTATCTGCGCGCCTGTTGCGAGTGATGACAGCCTCCGCCCAACCGCATCAGCGGTGGCCCCGCCAACGCCGCGGTCAATCTCGTCAAAGATCATGGTCAGGCCGTCCGCGCGGGCTGTCAAACACACTTTCAGGGCCAGTAAAAACCTCGACAGTTCTCCGCCGGATGCAATCTTGTTGATTGGTCCGGGCGGCAATCCGGGGTTGGTTGCCACGGCAAAGCTGATGGCGTCGCGCCCGTCTGGCCCCGCTGCCGCGTCAGCGACGATGGTTTCAAAAACCGCCCGGTCCAGTTTCAGGGGCGGCAGTTCCAGCGCCATTGCTGTGTCAAGCTTGTGCGCCGCCTTCAGCCGTTTTTCGCTGAGCTCTGCCGCAATTTTCGCGTAAGCCTCGTTTGCATCAATCACCGCCGCCTCAAGCTGGGCGATCTGTGCCGCGCCATCGTCAAGCTCTGCCAGCTTTTGCTCAAGATCAACTTTTACCGCAGGCAATTCGTCAGGACGAACCTTGTGCTTACGGGCCAGCGCTCGAATGGCAAACAATCGCTCTTCGCAGGATTCAAGCGCATGCGGGTCAAAATCCAGCGCACGCAGACAATCACTGATACCCTGCTGGCTGTCTGCCAGCTCTTCCGCCGTGCGCACCAGTGCTGCAAGCGGCCTGTCAAGCCGACCCTCAGCTTTGTCAGCTACATCCTGTAACCAACGCAAAGCATCGCCAACTGCACCCTCTGCCCCTTGCGGCCCAAGCGAAGCGGCGGCCTTTTCAATATCGGTGCGAATGCGCTCACCGGCTTTCATCAGGCGTCTTTTGGCGTCAAGCGCCGCGTCTTCGCCAATTTCCGGGTTCAGATCGCAGAACTCTTGCACCGCAAACTGCAGGTATTCCCGATCTTTTTCCACGCTTTCAATATGCTGGCGTAATTGTTGCAGCGCGTTTTGCGTGGAACTCAGGGTTTTCCACGCTTCGCGCGTCGTTTTCAAAACCGGCTCCAGCGCTGCAAAATCATCCAGCAACGCCCTATGTCCGCGCTGGTTCAGCAAACCGCGGTCGTCGTGCTGTCCGTGAAGTTCAACCAGAACCTCTGAAATTTTCCGCAAAATCTCGACAGAACAGCGCCGGTCGTTCACATAGGCCTGTTTGCGCCCGTCGCTTTGGTTGACCCGGCGCAGTATCAGCCCGTCGTCAGCGGCCAGACCGGCCTCTGCCAGCACATCCTGCACCGGATGGTTGGCCGGCACATCAAAGACCGCAACCACTTCACCCCTGTCAGCACCTGTGCGCATCAGATTGCTGCGGCTGCGCCAGCCCAGAACAAAGCCAAGACAATCAAGCAAAATGGATTTTCCGGCACCGGTTTCGCCTGTCAGAACATTCAAGCCCGGTTGAAATTCAATTTCCAACCGCTCGATCAGCACCATGTCGGAAACTGTCAGCGCACGCAGCATGACCCACGGCCCCTGCCCATTTAGGCCTGCTTTTTAAAGCGTCGGAACAAACGCCGCAGCCAGCCTTCACCCTTGGCTTCAGGCGCCAGCCCCTGCCCGGTTAACAGGCGGAAACTGTCATCATAAAATCCGTTGCTTTGAAAATTGTGACCCAATATCGCACCTGCGGTTTGCGCTTCATCGGTCAAACCCAGTGAAAGATAGGCCTCAACCAAACGGTGCAGCGCCTCGGGTGTGTGGGTTGTGGTTTGATAGTCCTCCACCACCACGCGAAACCGGTTGATCGCCGCTGAAAAATGCCCGCGTTTCAGATAATAGCGGCCCACTTCCATTTCCTTGCCTGCCAGATGATCAATCGCCAGATCAAACTTCAAAACAGCAGAGCGGGCAAATTCGCTGTCAGGATAGCGTTCGATCACCACCCGCAGGGCCTGCAGCGCCTGAAATGTATTGCCCTGATCCCGCGCGACATCTTCGATCTGGTCATAAAAGCTTAGCGCCATCAGATACTGCGCATAAGCGGCATCTTCATCGGCCGGATAAAAGTCAAGGTAACGCTGCGAGGCAACACGGGCCTCGTCATAGTCCTTGGCTTTGTGGTGGGCAAATGCAGACATCACCAGCCCGCGTTTGGCCCATTCAGAATAGGGATACAGACGCTCGACTTCGCCAAACAATTCCGCCGCCTTTTCCGGATCATCCTGCGCCAGCTGAAATTCAGCCGCCTTAAAAATCTGCTCGGGAGGCTGATCTTCCAGGGGCACTTCTTCGTTTTGCCTGGCACAGGACGACAGGATCAGAGAAAACGCCAAAGCAAACCACAGCGCGCTTTGTCGTCCCGCCTTCGCCATCGATTCAGATCCCATCATTCAGCCGACAAAGATTCCGCCCCATTGCGGTTTTTCTAACACATTATTCGCAGAGTAAAAATGGATTCGCGCCTTTTGACCGGCGAATTGCAAATTCATAACGAAAGGGAATTTACGCGACCCGGCGCTGGTCCGATTTCCGCACACCAACGCCCGGCAAGTTGCCTGCCATCGTTTCAGTGCAATCCACCATTTCAAACGAGCTTGGCGTTGCGAACATCTTGCGCAGCAACGCATTTGTGGCCGCATGACCAGCTTTTGCGCCCCGGTAACGCCCAATCAACGGTGCACCCGCCAGGGCAAGATCACCCAACGCATCAAGCATTTTGTGACGCACACATTCATCTTCATGCCGCATACCGCCGGGGCTTAGAACCTTATCACCGTCCACCACGATGGCGTTTTCATATGATCCGCCCAATGCCAGACCGCTGGCCTGCATTGTCTCTACATCGGCCTGCCGGCAAAAGGTCCGGCTGCTGCACAACTCGCGCACGAACGCGCCGTTTGCCATGTTCAGATGCATGTGCTGCCGACCAATGGCGGCATCCGGGAAATCAATCATGAAATCAATTTCAAGATTTTCGCAGGGCTCAATGGAAACCGCAACGCCGTCAACCTGTATGCCTACCCGCTCTAACACCCGAATGACCCGAACCGATGCCTTAAGGTTCTTAACCCCGGCTTTCAGGATTTCACGCACAAACCGGTCAGAACTTCCGTCCATGATTGGCACTTCGGGTCCGTCAATCTCGATCAAAGCGTTATGGATGCCACAGCCCATCAGGGCGGCCATCAGATGCTCGATGGTGGAAATGCTGACACCCGCGTCGTTGGTAATGCGGGTGCACAGGGCGGCTTCGGAAACATTGTCATAGCGCGCGGCCACAAGATTGTCGCGGCGGGTTTCATCGATGCGGCGAAACCAGATACCGTATTCAGCGGATGCGGGCAGGATGCGCAACCTTGCGGGGCGGCCAGAATGCAGGCCCGTTCCCACCAGATTTATCTCGTTTCGTAACGTCGTTTGCACGCACGTCCCCCAGTTTTTATAAGCCAATGGCAGTTGGCCTTAACCACTAGTTAACGGGCGTTTAAATCTCAACTCAATCTTTATGACTCTTTGCAACAATTGTGCAGGACCGCACGCGGAATTTCGCCGATAGATTTGGAAACAAATTGTTTCCTTCCGAAGCCGGAACCGTTGCTGGCGATTTCGGATGCCGGTTAGCCCGGCAATCCTGCTTTGGTCACGCGAAAAATCCCACCAGGCACAAGGTTGTCCTAATTCGCCTGTCGCCGCAAAAACGCTGGAATATCAATGCGTTCCTGTTCAGGATCAACGGGATCGTTTTGATTTGAACTTTCGGTTGAAAGCGTTGGCTGATTCTGGGCCCGATCCGCCTGATCGTTGCCATGACCCGTCATTCGGCTGATCAGATTGTTGATGCCAAAACGTGAGGACTTGTCGGCTGCCTCTCCACTTTGCGCCACCTCGGCCCGAATTTCTTCCGGTTTGGGCACTTTGTTCACGGCGGCTCTTAGGCGCGCCATCGCCTCTGGCGTGGGCTTACCCGGCGCCGGTGGTTTAGGCGCCACAAATCCCGCCAGATCACTTGATTCAGCAGTGGACGCCGGCGCACTTTCAATCGGCGCTTCCTGTACTTCGGGTTGGTAAACCGGTGCCGGCAGATCATCGTTGATCAGCTCATCTTTTGGGTCCGCAAATAACGAGGTGAACTCTTCAGCGTCCTCGGCAAAACCCGCGTCTGCCGGCTCCAGTTCACTCAGCAAATTCGGTTGTTCCGCAAACGCCGCTTCGGCTGCAATTTGTTCAACCGGTGCGGCCGGTTCTTCAAGTTTTTTCGGCGTAAGAGGCTCTGCCATAGACCGGCGCGGCACCGGCACATCATGGGTAATCTCAGAGGCATCAATGCCCGTTGCCACCACAGACACCCGCATCACACCCTCCATATCTGTGTCAAGCGTCGAGCCGACAATGATATTGGCGTCCGGATCGACCTCTTCACGAATGCGGTTGGCGGCCTCGTCCAGCTCAAACAAGGTCAGATCATGGCTGCCGGTGATGTTGATCAAAACGCCCTTGGCACCTTTCAACGAAATTTCATCCAACAGCGGGTTGGCGATGGCTTTTTCCGCTGCCTGAATGGCGCGGTCTTCGCCCGAAGCTTCGCCGGTGCCCATCATCGCCTTGCCCATTTCATCCATTACAGACCGAACATCGGCAAAATCAAGATTGATAATCCCCGGGCGCACCATCAGATCGGTCACGCCCTTGACGCCCTGATACAAAACGTCATCCGCCATGGAAAACGCTTCGGTAAAGGTGGTTTTCTCGTTGGCCAGACGAAACAGATTTTGGTTGGGAATGATGATCAGAGTGTCCACGACCTGCTGCAACGCCTCTACGCCCTCTTCGGCCTGACGCATGCGCTTGTTGCCCTCAAACTGAAACGGCTTGGTCACAACACCCACGGTCAGAACGCCCAATTCACGCGCGGCCTGCGCAATAATCGGGGCCGCACCGGTACCGGTGCCCCCACCCATACCGGCAGTGATAAAGCACATGTGACTGCCGGCCAGATGGTCGACGATTGCCTCTATGCTTTCCTCTGCGGAAGCGGCCCCTACTGAAGGCCGGGCGCCAGCGCCCAGTCCTTCGGTTTCTTTGACCCCAAGTTGAATTTTGTTTGTCGATTTTGACTGCGTCAGCGCCTGTGCATCAGTGTTGGCCACAACAAATTCAGCGCCCTCAAGTTCCTTCTCGATCATATTGTTGATCGCGTTACCGCCGGCCCCGCCGATGCCAAACACGGTGATCCTTGGTCTCAGATCATTTTTCTCTGGAATTTGAAGGTTCAATGCCATGATACTGTCCGCCTGTTAACCTATGTGCGCTTACACGTCCGGCCTTGTGGCCGATTATTGTTGCCTTGATTCGGTATCGTAACGAAGGCACTGGCGTCGGTCACCTATAAATTGCAGAATTTGCTACAATATGTGGGGGTTAAGCGTGAATTCGGGCACATTTTCGCCTAAATCCGGCGGTTTTGCAGAGTTTCGACTTTTCAACGATTTTCCGAATGACACAAAACAGGTTTAAGCAACGTGCCCGCCAGCGATTTCCGCGTTACCAGTTTTCCTTGAACCATTTCACCGCCCGCCGGATCGACCGACCGGTATAGCGATCATAGGGCACTTCAAAGTCCCAGCATTCGTCCTGGGGGTGGGCCGCGAACAGGCAAAGCCCCACGCTTGATGAAAACGCCGGTCCGGTTGCGGCCTGCGGCAGACCCTGAACCCGAAGCGGGCGGCCAAGACGCACATTTTGGCCCAGCGCGCGGCCCGCCAGCCCGTCAAGACCCGGTATCTGGCTGGCACCGCCGGTCAAAACAATGCGCTGTCCCGGCAGATGGGCAAACCCGGCAGCGTCCAGACGCTCGCGCAGTTCCTCAAAAATCTCTTCCAGACGCGGGCGGATAATCCCGATCAGTTCCGTGCGGCTGACGCTGCGGCGATCATGTTCCCAATCGCCGGTCTCGCCACCAATATCAATCATCTCGCGGTCGTCCATACCGGTTGCCACAACGCCGCCAAACATGGTTTTGATCCGCTCGGCCACCGGCATTGGCACTTTCAGCCCTTGCGATATGTCAGAGGTCACGTGATCACCGCCAACACGAACGGCATCGGTATAGATCATATTCTTGCGCAGAAAAATTGAAATTCCGGTGGACCCGCCGCCCATATCAATACAGGCCGCGCCCAGTTCCTGCTCGTCCTCGACAAGCGAGGAAATACCGCTGGCATACGCGGATGACGCAATGCCCGCCAGTTCCAAATCGCACCGCTTGATGCAATAGGTCAGGTTCTCGATCACCGAACTTTCAACCGTCAGCAAATGCATGTCCACGGCCAGCTTGCCGCCGATCTGGCCACGCGGATCTGACAGGCCGGACCGGTGATCAAGCGCGAAATTGACCGGCAACGCATGTGCAGGCTGGCGCGCAGCACCAATGTCCGGCACATCGCAGGCGGCCAGAACCCGCGCGATATCATGTTCTGAAACACCCTGTTCGTGCAGATCAACTTTTCCCGTCAAACCGTAGGAACGCGGACGCGCACCGGACAGGCAGGCGATCACGTGATCCACGCGCACATTGGCCATTTTCTGGGCCGCCTGCACGGCGGTGCGCACGGCCCGCTCGGTCTCGTCCATTGTGTCGATCTCGCCGAATTTCACCCCGCGGGACCGGGTTGTTGCAACGCCGATCACCCGAAAATTTGATTGTCCTGCCATTGATCCAATACTGTCGTGCAGCCCGTCACCGGCACCTACGTCAAAGCGCAAAATCAGACAGGCCATTTTTGACGTGCCCACGTCCAGAATGGCCACCACGCCGCGCTGCATGGCGGCCTGGCGTCTGGCCCGCATCGCCCGTTGAAATTGATAAAGCATGGTCATAATGCGTCGTCTCCGTCAGTATCTATAGCGTTGATTTTATGCAGATATTCCACAGCATCCGTTGACAACTGCACCGTCGGGCGCTTTTGATCGCGCATATCAATCAACAGAAAATCCCGCGCCAGCAAATCGTTGATACTGTTCAGGGCAATCACCCGTTCCAGCGCAAAAACCGGGTTGTCCTCGGGCAGTAAAACACGCCGGCCACCGGCCAAAACCAGATCCCAGCGTCGTTCGCCAACCCGCACAAGCCCGCGAAGATCATCCGAAATCGGTGCTGCGGTTGCCAGTATCGTCAAAGCCTCGGGAACAACCGCATCAGCCCCCTCGCCAACGATCAGCGCCAGATCGGCCCGCCCCGCACGATTGGCCAAAGGTCCTACGCGGTTCCCGTCCGCGTCCAACAACTCCAACGCCTCCCGGCTGCGCCAAACAATGACCGGCATCCGCTCTACAACCGCGACATCCAACACCCCTCCCGGCCGGACCACCAGTTTCGCGCGTTTCACCGCATCAAGTTCTTCGATCAAACGGCGCATATGCACCAAATCCAGATCGAATGAGCTGATGGGAAAATCCAAAGATGTCACTTCGCGGATGTCTTCGGCCACCTCGGCGGAAACATCTTCGATCTGCATCATGTTGACCATGAATTCCGGCCGTTGCTCGATACTTGTGCGCAGTTCGGAAACCCGCAGCTTAACCTGTTCAACCCGGTCAGTGTCCGCCACATACCACGCCCCCAGCACCATTACGCCAAAGGCCGGAATGCCGGTGCGCAACAGGGCACGAAACAGCGGCGTCAGCCACAGCCGTTGAAACCGGTAAGACGTCCGGCTGGGGGCCGGGTCGGTTTTAGGGGGGGTTACCTGTTGCAAGACGCATCCTTCACCAGCCAGTCACACAACTGGCCAAAAGAAATACCGCAATGGGCCGCCTGTTCCGGGGCCAGCGAGGTTGGCGTCATCCCGGGTTGTGTGTTGGTTTCCAGTAAGATCAGCCCGGCAACCCCCCGTGTGTCATCCCAACGAAAATCCGTGCGGCTGACACCCCTGCACCCCAACGCGCTGTGGGCAGTTTGGGCATATTTCAGACAGGCTTCAAAAACCTCCTTGGGAATATCCGCAGGCACCTGATGGGTTGACCCGCCCTCTTTGTATTTGGCGTCATAATCATACCAGCCGTCGGTGAAAATATCAGTGACGGTCAGGGCGCGATCACCCATAACAGACGTTGTCAATTCGCGACCCGGCGCAAATTCTTCAACCATCACGGTGGGTGGCATGTCCGGCGAAAGTCTGGCCGGACCGTTGGCCTCTTCATGCACCAGATATACCCCAACCGAAGAGCCCTCGTTGTTGGGCTTCACCACATACGGCGGTTGCATCGGGTGCGACTTTCGCGCCGCTTCCGCTGAAACAATCACGCTGTCCACCACCGGCAGTCCTGCGGCGCGGAAGACATCCTTGGCGCGGGTTTTGTCCATCGCAAGCGAGGAGGCCAGAACACCGGAATGGGTGTAGGGTATCCCCAGCCACTCCAGCATGCCCTGCACACAGCCGTCTTCGCCCCAGCGCCCGTGCAGC
>CAYZQS010000007.1:45922-51527 GCA_964480735.1 uncultured Rhodobacterales bacterium | reverse complement strand
TGCACTAGTTTTCTAGTGCAATCGAAATGACGGATAAGCATTTGTAATAATACAGTTAATAATGATCTCTTGATCGAATTATAACAGGGATTTGCAAAATCCGGG
Organism: uncultured Rhodobacterales bacterium; assembly: GCA_964480735.1. Classification (GTDB taxonomy): domain Bacteria; phylum Pseudomonadota; class Alphaproteobacteria; order Rhodobacterales; family Rhodobacteraceae; genus UBA5972. The sequence goes on along the minus strand of CAYZQS010000007.1, from coordinate 51,422 downwards.
CCGGGACACCTGCGCCTTCCCTGCAGGGTTTTGCCGCGATCCGGCACCCGGCGAAAAACTTACGTCCGCAACAAATATCCGGCGCAACCGCCGCCAAATCCGATCTATGCAAAAAGCAGCAGAGCCGCTTCGTGCTCGCTAAGCAACCGTCTGGCGGGCTCACCAAAGCTATAGGGATCATCCTCTATATGCGGAAAAATCCGGTAAAGCTCCGCCAGTTGCTGACTTGGAACCGCCGTTGCCAGTGCAAGGCTGGGGTGGAAGCTTTCGGTTTCAGCACCGTTGGCCCAAATCACCTCGTGCCGGTCAAACAACAGGTGAATATACGTGGTCTGTTTGATCTGGTGGTCCACAGTGACAGCACGGTCGTTTACCAAATCTTTCGCGGTCACCAAAACCTCCGGCGTGTTGAACAATTCCTGCGCCACGGGCCCGCTGAGCGCCATTCGGTGCCGCGGTGAAACCCACATATCCCGATCCGGCACGTTGGCCCCCAGTGCATTTTTGCGAATGCGAACAGGCCGCATGTCCGGCATGGCAATCAGACGTGCACCGGTTATGCGGCGCGTACCTATCCAGCGAATTGACTGCACACCGTTGTCTTTTGTCAGGACCTGATCATCAACGGTCAGATGCTCAACCGAAACTGGTCCGGTCGGTGTTCTGATCCAGGTGCCGGGCGTAAAACAAATGATCCGCGCCCGCGGGTCTTTGTGGATATTGGTGTTAACTTTTCTGACCACCGGATCAACGACACGCAGGTCGGTGTCAGATGGCGGGATGTCGCCGGTAAAGGTCAGGATGTGTCGGTCCTGCCTTGCGCCATCATTGGCCTCGTGTTTTGGATCCGCATCATTGACGGCAACCGTATATTTTTTTGTGCCGTCGGTAACCACAAAACTATAGTTATAAATCAGTTCAAAATCCTGATCGCCGCCCTCCTGAACTGGCGGTGCCCGCTCTGCCAGCTCCAGCGTGTCCGACCGCTGTGGACGCCCGCCAACCAGCAGAAAATCACCGCTGCCACTGCGCCAGGAGGATTGTCTGCCCAAATATCGCCAAATGCTGTTGGTGCCGATGCTGAAACGATAATCCGGCAGCGCGCCGTTCACTTTGGATTGCGACGCAAAAATAGTTTTTGGTATGTTTGTTTCCGCTAACACTGCCGCAACCTCTGCCTGTTCTTTTTTCGCGAAAACAAGCACATAATTGCCCGTTTGGGAAGAATGGCAGATCAATTTTTCCAAACAGTGGCACGGAAACTGCGGTTTTTTATACAAATTGGAAACAATAAAACTATTGACCAGTCGCTGACTTGCTATTTTGACCCCACAAATTACAGATTGGCCTAAAATGGCGGTGGGTGGTTTGCCCGGCGTGCCGTACGGCGGAAATCGTGTGAAAAAGAAGCTAAAATCAATATTGCAAGGGTCGTTTGGCAGCCACATCGTGGCGCTGTATCTGCGGTTTGTTTATGCGACGTCGCGGGTGGTTTTGGAGCCTGAAATTGACGCTGACCTGTTTGGCGACAATGACCCCGTCATCTATGCCACCTGGCACGGTCAAAACTTCATTTTCGCATTTCGCTTCAAAAACCGGCACTTCCCGGCATTGCTGGTGGCGCAACACGGCGACGGTCTGATGATTGGCAACGCTCAACGTCTGCTGGGCGTGCCGCTGATCTATGGCTCGGGCACCACGGACAAGCGCCGAAAGAAAAAAGGCGGCGCGGTGGCTTTTCTGAAATTGCTGCGCTGCCTGAAATCCGGCACGTCTATCACCCTGACGGCTGACCTGCCCAAAATCGCCCGGGAAGTGGGCGAAGGCATCGTTTTGCTGGCCCGAAAAAGCGGTGTGCCGATTGTTCCTGTGGGCATGGCCTCGTCCAACCGCCGCATCGCCAACAGCTGGGACAGGGTGTTGATCAACCTGCCGTTTTCAAGGATTGCCTATGTACGTGGGGAACTGCTGTCGGTGCCGGACGACGACACGCCGTTGGCCGACTATCAATCCCGGCTGCATGCGGCACTTGAGGTGGTCAATCAACGGGCGTTGTTGCTGGCCGACGGCAAGAAGCCGGAGTCGCCCGGATGATCCTCAAGCGTAGTGCAAGTTCCCTCAAAGCAATATCGCCTGACGCAACTCCGCCCTAGCCAATGTTCCCGTTTCGTGCTATTCGTGAATCCAACGATAAAAAACAGGGCAGGGGCGGCATGCGTGTCATCGGCATTGATCCGGGATTGCGGAACATGGGCTGGGGGGTTGTGGATATTCACGGCACCAAGATTTCCCATGTGGGCAACGGGGTTTGCACGTCTAAAGGTGGCGATCTGGCTGCGCGGCTGCTGTTTTTGCACCGGGCGTTGAGTGTGGTTTTCAAAGAGTATCAACCGGATACGGCCGCGGTGGAGCAGGTGTTTGTCAACACCAACGGGGCGGCCACATTAAAGCTGGGGCAGGCAAGGGCGATTGCTATGCTGGTGCCCGCACAGAACGCTTTGCCGGTGGCGGAATATGCAGCCAACACGGTGAAAAAAGTCGTGGTCGGTGTGGGCCATGCCCATAAGGATCAGGTGGCCCACATGGTGAAGGCGCAGATGCCGGGTGTTGTGATCAACGGGCCGGATGCAGCCGACGCTTTGGCGATTGCCCTGTGTCATGCGCATCATGCCCAGTTTTCGGGGCGGTTGGACGCGGCCATCGCAAAGGCCTCTGCATGATCGGAAAAATTACCGGACGGATTGATTATAAGGCGGATGACCACGTTTTGGTGGATGTGCAGGGTGTGGGCTATCTGGTTTATTGCGCCGCCCCGACGCTTGCGATGATGGGGGCGGCGGGTTCTGTTGTGGCCCTTTATACCGAACTTTTGGTGCGAGAGGATAATCTGCAACTGTTTGGCTTTTCCACATTGGCCGACCGGGAATGGCACCGGTTGCTGACCACTGTTCAGGGCGTTGGAGCCAAAGCGGCACTGGCGATTGCCGGAACTTTGGGGGCGGACGGCGTGGCCCGCGCAATCTCGCTTGGCGATCAGGCGGCGATCAAGGCGGCACCGGGTGTGGGGCCAAAGCTGGCGCAACGGGTGGTGCTGGAACTGAAAGACAAGGCCCCGGCGATCATGGCGATGGGGGCGAAAGGCGAGGCCCAGGCAGTGGCCGACGATGCCGTGGTGATTGAGCCGTCGATTGATGCAGCACCTGTAAGTTCGCCGTCGTCAAATTCTGGCGCGGCTGAAGCACGTGCCGACGCGCTTTCGGCGCTGGTCAATCTTGGCTATGGTCAGGGCGAGGCGGCGGGTGCAATTGCGCAGGTTATGGGTGATGCACCGGAAGCGACCGCGCCTGATCTGATCCGCCTGTGTTTGCGCCTTTTGGCACCGAAAGGGTAAGCGATGACCGAGCCTGATCCAAACCTGCGCCCCGAACCCCGCCTTGGTGATGCGGACCGAGCCCTGCGCCCGCAGATGTTGGATGAATTTGTCGGCCAGCAGGCGGCGCGGTCAAATCTGAAAGTATTCATTGAAAGTGCGCGCAAACGTCATCAGGCGATGGATCACACGCTTTTTTATGGCCCGCCCGGCCTTGGCAAAACCACGTTGGCCCAGATCATCGCGCGGGAGTTGGGGGTGAATTTTCGCATGACAAGTGGCCCGGTTCTGGCCCGTGCCGGTGATCTGGCGGCGATCCTGACCAACCTGGAACCACGCGATGTGTTGTTCATCGACGAAATCCACCGGCTGAACCCGATGGTTGAGGAGGTGCTGTATCCGGCGCTGGAAGATTTTGAACTTGATCTGGTGATCGGCGAAGGCCCCGCCGCACGCACCGTTCGTATTGAATTGCAACCCTTCACGCTGGTTGGGGCAACCACGCGGCTGGGCTTGCTGACCACACCCCTGCGCGACCGCTTTGGCATTCCCACGCGGCTGGAATTTTATAACGAGGATGACCTGCTGAAGATCGTCACCCGCGCGGCGCACCTGATGGGGGCCGATGCGGATGAGGACGGCGCACGTGAAATTGCCCGTCGGGCGCGGGGCACGCCACGGGTGGCCGGTCGCCTTTTGCGCCGGGTGGTTGATTTCGCGGTGGTGGAGGGCGACGGACATGTTTCCAACGCCGTGGCCGATCATGCGCTAACCCGCCTTGGTGTGGATCATCTGGGGTTGGACAGCGCGGATCGGCGGTATCTGACGCTGCTTGCCGAAAACTACGGCGGCGGGCCGGTGGGGATAGAGACCATAAGTGCCGCATTGTCCGAAGCGCGCGATGCTGTAGAAGAGGTGATTGAGCCCTTTTTGCTGCAACAGGGGTTGATCCAGCGCACCCCCCGCGGGCGGTTGCTGGCAACCAAAGCGTGGCGGCATCTGGGGCTTGAGGCCCCAAAGCCTGCGCCGCAAACCAGCCTGTTCGGAGACTGACCCAATGAACGACCAACCGATGGATGACACGCCGCTTGACGCGGGCCGGGTCAAATCGCTTTTTACCACTGATGACGGTGGATACCGTTTTTCCCGCTGGGGTCGCCCGATTGCGCCGATAATATTTGGCACCGATGACGTAACCCTTGGCCACCTGAAAGACGCCATTGCCGCAACCATCAAGGATGCCGGGCACGAGATGGTGGAGGTTGATCCGGAACTGGGGTCCAACCTTTTGATCTTTTTTTGTCAGGAGTGGGAAGAACTGGACATGGTGCCCAATCTGGACCAGATGCTGCCTGATCTTGATATTCTGAAGAATTCGCTGAACCGGACCGGTGCCAACCAGTACCGCACCTTCAGCTTTGACGAGAATGGCGCGATCAAATTTTGCATATTGCTGCTAAAGTACGATGATTTCATGGCCGAAACGCCAATCCAGACGCTGGCCTGCGGACAGGTGACCCAATGTTTGTTGTTGTGGGGCGACCACGCCTTCAAAGATGAAAGCCCGATTGCCATCGTGCCAACCAACGGCATGTGCGTGATCAAACCACCCTTTACGGCGGTTATTCGAGGGGCTTATGACGCAACGATGCCACCATCGGCCACCGATGATGCGCATGCTTTGCGGTTGGCGGCGCGGGGCGAGTTGATTCTGGAAGAAATGGTTGATGAAGCATCGGCTTGATATTCGTGTTTACTATGAAGACACCGACATGGGCGGGATTGTCTACTACGCAAACTATCTGAAATTTATGGAGCGCGGGCGGTCAGACCACATCCGCGAGCTGGGTGTGGATCAGCGGGCAATGAAAGAAAAAACCGGCGTGGTTTTTGCGGTGCGCAGCCTGACGGCAGAGTATCATTTGCCTGCGGTTTACGAGGATATTCTGACCGTGGAAACTGTGCTGACCCGCGTTTCGGGTGCCCGCTTTGGCTATGACCAGAATATTTATCGCGGCAGGCAACTGCTGTTTGAAGCCAAAATAGTCATCGTTTGCATCGACAAAAACGGCCGCGCCACACGGGTTCCGGCGGATATTCGCCAGTTGCTGGATAAAGCCGCCGCCTGAC
>CAYZQS010000007.1:43362-45822 GCA_964480735.1 uncultured Rhodobacterales bacterium | reverse complement strand
TTTCGATGTGAAACGCCCTAAAGTGCGCAACAAAAGACAGCGCTGCCGTTTAAGCAGCCGAAAAAGACAGAGAGCGGGATCATGGAAACCGAAACCCTAGCCGCGGCGCAGGCCATTGATTATTCGCTTTTGGCGCTGTTTTTTCGGGCCACGTTCATCGTGCAACTGGTTCTGCTATCGCTGGTGGTTTCGTCGTTCTGGTCCTGGGCGATCATCTTTCAAAAATTCATCAATTTCCGTATCGCCCGGCGTGATGCGGCTCTGTTTGACAAGGCGTTCTGGTCGGGTGAACCGCTGGACGAACTGTTTGAACGCATTGGCGAAAAGCCCCGCGGCGCCTCGGAAAAAATCTTTTGTGCCGGTATGACAGAATGGCAGCGCAGTCACCGGTCTGACGGAGCGCTGATCGCAGGGGCGCAGGCGCGGATTGACCGCTCGATGGACGTGGCCATTGGCCGGGAAACCGAACGGCTGAGTCAGGGGCTGACGTTTTTGGCCACGGTCGGTTCCATCGCGCCGTTTGTCGGGCTGTTTGGTACGGTCTGGGGCATCAAAAACGCCTTTCAGGAAATCGCGGCCCAGCAAAGCACCAATCTGGCGGTTGTGGCCCCGGGCATTGCCGAAGCACTGGTCGCCACGGCCCTTGGTTTGCTTGCGGCCATCCCGGCGGTTATCTTCTACAACAAGCTAAGTGCGGATTCGGATCGGCTGACCGGCGGGCTTGATAGTTTTGCCGATGAATTTGCCACAATCATGTCACGCCAACTGGACAGCTAGATCATGGGTGCAGGGGTTATCAATACCGGCAAGATGTACAAGCGGCGCAGCCGTCGTATGAAACGCAAACCAATGGCCGAAATCAATGTCACACCCTTTGTGGATGTGATGCTGGTCCTGTTGATTATCTTTATGGTGGCAGCCCCCTTGCTGACGGTTGGTGTGCCCATAGAGTTGCCAAAGACCGCCGCCACACCTTTGCCAAGTGAAGACGAGGAACCGCTGACGATTGCGATTGCGGCGGACGGTCGGCTGGTTTTGCAAAGCACCGAGATTGATCCCAACCAGCTGATCCCGCGTCTGCGGGCGATTGCGGCTGAGCGCAGCAATGACAAGATTTTTCTGCGGGCGGACGGAACCGTGCGGTACGAGGCCGTGATGCAGGTGATGGGAGCGCTGAACGCTGGTGGGTTTCGCAACATTGGTCTGGTTACGGACGCGGGCGGCCCGACTTTGGACGGGAAATAAGATCAGTCATGCAAACCGGCACATATATTTCAGGTGTTGGCCATGTTTTTCTTTTGGGTTGGGCAGCGCTTGGCTCTGTTTCTTTCAACGAGGTTGCGGCACCGGAGGTGAAAGTGGCGGATGTGGCGCTGATATCAGTGGCAGAGTTTTCGGCATTGCAATCGCATGCGCCAAAGCCGGCGGTTGATGTGGCCGCACCGCTGGTGCCGGTGGAAGACATTGAGGCGCCAAAACCACCGGATGCGGACACAACGCCCAATCAGGCCAAAGCCGAGGAACCTGATGATCCGCAACCGGCGGGGCGTGCGCCGGATGTGACCGAAATTGCGGAATTGCCGCAAACAGATGCGCAGATCGATCCGCCGGAAGAATTTGATACACCATCAACGGATCAGATTGGGGCCACGTTGATTGTGCCCACCGCACAAATCAGTTCGGAAGACCGCGCCGGTCAACGACAGCCTGATAAGTTGGCGCAGGTGGATGCCAGCGAAGCGCCGGCACCGCGGGTGGACACAGAGGCGGCACCAAAACCCGCGACCGGTGCACAACGTGCGGATGAGGTGGAAACCGCCAGCGTGGCGGACGCCGCTGCTGAAGCACCGGCTGAGGACACCACGGAAAAAGCACCGGATCAGGCCTCAACCGAGATCATCACCGAAGCGAAAGCAACCGCAACAGAAGCCGCGCCCGTGCGCAGCTCCCGCCCGCGCGGGCGACCAGCAAAGCTGGTGGAAAGCGTTGACACACCAAGCGCGATTGAGGCGGCACTTGCGGCGGCCCAGGCAGAACAGGCCGCCAATACAAGCAAATCCGCCCGCGAGGTGCCCAGTGGGCCGCCGCTGACCAAAGCCGAAAAAGACGGGTTCAGGTTTGCGGTGCAAAAATGCTGGAACGTCAATCCATCCTCTGAATCTGCAAGGATAACTGTGACCGTTGCGGTTTCAATGGATGAAAAGGGCAAACCACGGGCCGCGACGATCAAAATGCTGTCTTCAACCGACGGAACGCCGGGGGCGGTTGTTTCGGCTTTTGACGCGGCCCGGCGGGCTATTTTGCGCTGCGGTGGGCAGGGCTTTGATTTACCAAGCGAAAAATACGATCATTGGCGCGACGTTGAAATGACGTTCAACCCGGAAAACATGAGGATCAAATGAAGCGATACGTTCACTTTGCGACTGCCTGCATATTGTGGTCGCTGACGCTGGGCGCGGC
>CAYZQS010000007.1:37188-43262 GCA_964480735.1 uncultured Rhodobacterales bacterium | reverse complement strand
TTTGTGTCTGAAAGCGGACCCAAGAATGCACGGCTGAAGCGTCTGTCGATCATGGATTATGACGGTGCGAATGTGCAAAACCTGACAGACAATAACGCGATTGTTTTGGCCCCACGGTTTTCGCCGGATGGCACGCGGGTGCTTTACACGTCCTACGAAACCGGTCTGCCGAAGGTTTTTGTGCTGAACATAAACACCATGCAAAAACGGGCATTGGACGACCAGCCCGGCATGACCTTTGCACCACGCTTTGCCCCTGACGGCAAATCTGTGGTGATGTCCCTTTCGACCGGCGGGAATACTGACATTTACCGTGTGGACGTGCGCACCGGCAAACGCACGCGCCTGACCGCTGCGCCCAGTATCGAGACCGCCGCCAGCTTTTCGCCCGACGGCGCACAAATCGTGTTTGAAAGTGACCGTGGCGGCTCGCAACAGTTGTATGTGATGTCCGCCGGTGGCGGCGAGGCCCGGCGCATCAGTTTTGGAAAGGGGCGCTACGGAACACCAGTTTGGTCTCCGCGCGGCGATTTGGTGGCATTTACCAAAATCAACAACGGCCGGTTTCATATCGGTGTGATGCGTTTGGACGGGTCCGAGGAACGCCTGCTGACAGCCTCTTTCCTTGACGAAGGACCAACGTGGTCGCCCAACGGGCGGGTCCTGATGTTCTTTCGCGAAACCCGCGGGGCCAACGGAGCGCCATCGATTTACTCTGTTGATATCAGCGGACGGAACCTAAAAAAAGTTCGCACACCGGGATTTGGGTCTGATCCGGCGTGGTCAAAACTGCTAAAGTGAATTGAGGGCGAATTTCCACAAAGCTTGTTTTTGAGTATAAAGGCACAGGCAGAACAATCAGCCCGATAACGGGCCAAAAAAAAGGAAAATCTGATGAAAGTATTCAATGCCGGCGGGCTGGTGATTGGGGCGCTGTTGCTGTGGGGCTGTAACGCGGTTGTGCCCAACAGCGGTGTCGATCTGAATGAGGAAAACTTCAAATTCGACACGCCGGAGTTTTTTGTCGCTTCGGTTGGTGACCGGGTGTTGTTTGAAGTGGATCAAACCACGTTAAGCCCTGAAGCCATGTCTATCCTGGACGCTCAGGCCGGGTGGATGGCGCAAAATACCGAAGCAACCGCGTTGATTGAGGGGCACGCGGACGAGCAGGGCACGCGCGAATACAATCTGGCACTTGGCGCGCGTCGGGCCAGTGCGGTGCAGAATTATCTGGTCAGCCGGGGCGTTGCCGACAACCGTCTGCGTACAGTCACCTATGGCAAGGAACGGCCAATCGAAATTTGTTCGACAGAGACATGCTGGTCCAAGAACCGCCGCGCCGTGACCATTGTGTCTGTGACTGGCAGCAGTTAAACGCGAGGGGTTTAATTTTGAAAGCCCAGTTATGCGTGTTATGAAATATATTGCCGTTGTCACATTGGCACTGTCCTTGTCCGGTCCGGCACTTGCCCAGTCACGGGATGAGACTTTGGCCGATATTCGTCAGCAGCTCGGTTTCTTGTTTGCCGAAATACAAAACCTGAAGCGCGAGCTATCCACCACCGGCGCGGTTGGCTTGGGCACTGTTTCAGGCGAGTCTGTGCTGCAAAGACTGGATTCGCTTGAAGGAGAGTTTCAGCGGGTGACCGGCAAGCTGGAAGAACTGGAATTTCGCATTGGCCGGATTGTATCAGACGGCACCAACCGCATTGGCGATCTGGAGTTTCGACTGGTGGAGCTGGAAGGCGGCGATGTCTCTACTTTGGGCGAAACGTCAACGCTGGGCGGTGAAACCGGTTCCACCACCACGCTGCCGGTTGTAACGACGCCGGAAACCACCGCAGAGGTGGCGATCAGCGAACAGGTGGATTACGAACGGGCGCTGGAGGCATTTGAAAGCGGTGACTATACGTCCGCTGTGAACCAGTTTCAGGCCTTTGCCACCAACTATCCCGGCGGCCCCTTAACCAGCGACGCGCATTTTTGGCGCGGCGAGGCTTTGGCGGCGCAGGAACTGTGGAGCAAGGCAGCAAGGGCGTTTCTGGAGAGTTTCAGCAGCGGACCGGAAGCGGACATTGCACCACGCGCGTTGTTTCGTCTTGGCGTAAGTCTTGATCGCATCGGCCAGACAAACGAGGCCTGCCTGACCCTGAACGAAGTGTTGCTGCGGTATCCCGGGCAGGGCGCGGCCAAAGACGCCGAGGCCGAAATGCAAACACTGGCCTGCAATTGAGCGAAAACATCACGGCGCGTTTTGCTGCGCAAATGGCGGCGTTTTTTCCGGATGGGGCACCAAAGGCGCTGGGCGCGGCAGTTTCCGGCGGTGGCGACTCAACAGCGTTGTGTGTGTTGCTGGCGCGGTGGTGTGCAGATGCAGGCACCAAATTATCGGTCGTCACAGTAGATCACGGGTTGCGCGACGGTTCGGCGGCTGAGGCCGACGCGGTTTGCGCCATGTGCAAAACGCTTGGTCTGCCGCACAGCACCCTGAAATGGGACGGCTGGTCAGGCAGGGGCAATTTACAGGATGCCGCACGAAAGGCCCGCAGGGCGCTGATTGCCGGTTGGGCTGGGGAAAACAACATTTTCAGCGTGGCTTTTGGGCACACGGCTGACGATCAGGCGGAAACGGTTTTGATGCGGCTGGGGCGTGGCTCTGGCGTTGACGGGCTGTCGGGGATGGATGACAAAAGCAGCGGACAGGACGTTGAATTCATCCGCCCGCTCCTGACGTTTCGCCGCCGGGAGTTGCGCGATTTTTTACGCGCAGAGAAAATAGATTGGCTGGAGGACCCCAGCAACGATGACCCGCGCTTTGAGCGGATCAAGGCCCGACGGGCACTTGAGTCTCTGTCACAGCTTGGGATCACCGTTGATGGCCTGGTAAACACCGCCGCGCGGATGCGCAGCAGCAGGCGGTTTATCGAAGGCGAAGTTGCGAAAGTTGCCGCCAACATTGCCCGCGTCAGCCGCGCCGGTGATGTTTTGTTTAACCGCAAGGATTTTGCCGCTCTGGATGCCGAGCTGCAGTATCGACTGATGGCGCATGCCCTAAAATGGGTGGCGTCTGCGCCTTACCGGCCAAGGCAGGCAGCGCTGCAAGAAAGCATCCAAACCATGCTGAACGGCGAGATAAAAACATTGGGCGGATGTCAGATTGTGCCTGAAAACACCGGTGAAATTCGGGTTTTCCGCGAGTATCAGGCCGTGAAAGACCTGTGTTGCGGTGTTAACGCGGTGTGGGACCTGCGCTGGCAGACCGTTTGCGCGGATGATCAGGGTCTGGAAATCCGCCCGATTGGCGAGGATGGCATGCCATTTCTGGCTGACTGGCGGCAGTACAACCACCCGCGCGCCAGCGTGCTGTCCGCGCCCTCGATCTGGCGTGATCGGCGAATGTTGGCCACCGTTTTTGAAGAAAGTTCGACCGGGCTGCGAATTTGCCTTAAAAAGGGCGCGGATCACTTTTACAGGAGCGTGATGACGCATTGAATAACATCTGTTGATACTTATGTTATGCGCAACCGAGGCGGGCGAATAATTGTCTGCCGACAATAGTAGGAGCCGGTGTTTTGGGAAACACACGAAATATAGCCTTTTGGGTCGCCCTCTTTTTTCTGGTGGTCGCGCTTTACAGCATGTTCAACAACAGCCAACCGGCATCATCCAGCCAGCGCGAAAGCTTCTCTGTCTTTATGCAGCAGGTAGAGCGCGGCGATGTGGCCAGCGTGGTGCTGGATGGCGAGAAGATTTATGTCAAGGCCGGCAATGGCGCGGAATATGTGACCATCCAGCCTGAAGGAGCCGAGATCACCAGCGAGTTGTTGGCGGCTGATGTTACCATCGACGTCAAAGCGCAAGAGCAAAGCGGGCTGTTGTCGGTGATTGGTGTGTGGCTGCCGTTCCTGCTGCTGATCGGTGTGTGGATTTTCTTCATGAACCGGATGCAGGGTGGCGGGCGTGGCGGGGCTATGGGCTTTGGCAAGTCCAAGGCCAAACTGTTGACCGAACGCTCCGGCAAGGTGACGTTTGACGATGTTGCAGGCATTGACGAGGCCAAGGAAGAACTGGAAGAGATCGTTGAGTTTCTGCGCGACCCGCAGAAATTTACCCGTCTTGGCGGCATGATCCCCAAGGGTGCGCTGCTGATCGGGCCTCCGGGCACCGGTAAAACTTTACTGGCCCGCGCCATTGCGGGCGAGGCAGGTGTTCCGTTTTTCACCATATCCGGTTCTGATTTTGTTGAAATGTTCGTGGGCGTTGGCGCAAGCCGTGTGCGTGATATGTTTGAGCAGGCCAAAAAGAACGCACCCTGCATCGTGTTTATCGACGAGATTGACGCGGTTGGCCGGCATCGTGGCTCCGGCTATGGTGGTGGCAATGACGAGCGTGAACAGACGCTGAACCAGTTGCTGGTTGAAATGGACGGGTTTGAGGCCAACGAGGGCGTTGTTCTTTTGGCCGCGACCAACCGTGCGGATGTTCTGGACCCCGCGCTGACCCGCCCGGGCAGGTTTGACCGGCAGATTCAGGTGCCCAACCCTGACATCAAAGGGCGCGAGAAAATTCTGAAGGTGCATGCACGCAAATCACCGCTTGGACCGGATGTGGACCTGCGCCTGATTGCCCGCGGCACGCCCGGCTTTTCCGGCGCTGATCTGGCCAATCTGGTGAACGAGGCCGCACTGATGGCGGCCCGTACCGGCCGGCGCTTTGTCACGATGGAGGACTATGAGAATGCCAAAGACAAGGTGATGATGGGCTCTGAACGGCGCTCTATGGTTATCACGGACAAGCAAAAGGAAAAAACCGCCTATCACGAAGCCGGACACGCGATTGTCGGCCTTAACCTGCCGGAATGTGATCCGGTCTATAAGGCCACGATAATTCCGCGCGGCGGTGCGTTGGGCATGGTGGTCAGCTTGCCGGAAATTGACCGGCTGAACTGGCACAAGATCGAATGTGAGCAAAAGCTTGCGATGACTATGGCCGGAAAAGCCGCCGAGATCATCAAATATGGTGACGAGCATGTGTCAAACGGGCCTTCGGGCGATATTCAGCAGGCCTCTGGTCTGGCGCGTGCCATGGTGATGCGCTGGGGGATGTCGGATATTGTTGGCAACGTGGATTACCGCGAGGCGCACGACGGGTATTCCGGTAACAACGCCGGTGGGTTCTCTATTTCCGCCAAAGCCAAAGAGGATATAGAAAGCGAAGTGAAACGCCTGATTGACGAAGGCTATGACACGGCGCTGAAAATCCTGAAGAAAAAATCCAAGGAATTTGAACGTCTGGCGCAGGGGCTGTTGGAATACGAAACCCTGACCGGTGACGAGATCAAGCGGGTTATCAAGGGCGAGACGATCAACAAGGACAGCGATGAAGACGACACACCGGTTGGTGGCTCACCCGAAAGCGTAACGGCGGTGCCGAAAACCAAGAAGGCAAAACCCAAGTCAAGTGGCGGCATGGAGCCCGAACCGAGCGCTTAGGCAGACAGGACAATTGATTTGAACAGACCCGGTGTTTGCCGGGTCTTTTCTTTGGTGGCCAGTCTGCGCAATGGGTTGGCCCGCCTGGACGCTTTGTCCCTTGAAAAAATCGCCGTTTCGCATCATCCTGACATCTGGTCAGCGCAGTATTACGGGTTTTACAATGCCGGCAATCGTTGCTTCGGAATTCGTTGGGGAAGTGGTCTTTCTGGGCCATGTGGCCGACCGCGATGTGCGGCTTGGTTCAGATCCTGACACCAACATTCACGCGGCATTTGGGGGTTACGCCCCAGAGGCCCATGCAGGCCTTACGCGGCCTTCAGACAGCCGTGTTCAGATGTTATATCCGCTGGATACGGTCATCAGAAACACCCGCCAGTTCAGCATTCTTTCACAGGAAGACTTGGACAAAATCGCCAAAATTATGGGGATAGCGCAATTGGATCCCGCGTTGGCCGGGGCCTCGATGGTTATCAAAGGCATACCGGATTTTACCTTTCTGCCACCGGCAAGCCGCCTGCAATTTTCCAGTGGCGCGACGTTGGTGACGGATGTTGAAAACCGTCCCTGCGTTTTGCCGGG
>CAYZQS010000007.1:32869-37088 GCA_964480735.1 uncultured Rhodobacterales bacterium | reverse complement strand
CAGGAAAGGCGATTCCCGACACCATTGTGTCGGAATGGTGATTGTCCCAACCGCACCAAGACAGTTAATCGCACGTGACGCATACATCGCATTTCCAAAAGGAACCGCAATCATGGGCTATAAATCTGACATCGAAATCGCGCGGGAAGCCGACAAACACGCGATTCAGGATATTGGGGCAAAACTGGGCATCCCCGGCGACGACCTTATTCCTTTTGGCCATGACAAGGCCAAATTGTCAGATACGTTTATCAAAGCACAAAAAGACCGCGAAGACGGCAAGCTGATCCTGGTGACCGCCATCAACCCGACACCGGCGGGTGAGGGTAAAACCACAACCACCGTGGGGCTGGGCGACGGTTTGAACGCCGTCGGCAAGAAAGCGGCGATCTGTATCCGCGAAGCCTCGCTTGGCCCGTGTTTTGGCATGAAGGGCGGGGCTGCCGGTGGTGGCTATGCGCAAGTGGTACCAATGGAGGAAATGAACCTGCATTTCACCGGTGATTTTCACGCCATCACCAGTGCCAACAACCTGTTGTCCGCGATGGTGGACAACCACATTTACTGGGGCAACGAGCTGGATATCGACGAGCGCCGGGTGTCCTGGCGGCGGGTCATGGATATGAACGACCGGGCCTTGCGCAACATTGTCGTGTCCCTTGGCGGGGTTGCCAATGGTTTTCCGCGTGAAGGAGGGTTTGACATCACGGTGGCCTCTGAAGTTATGGCGATCCTGTGTTTGGCCAATGATATTGAAGAACTGCAGGAACGTCTTGGCAGCATCATTATTGGCTACCGTCGTGATCGTTCAGCGGTTTATGCGCGTGATATCAAAGCCGACGGTGCAATGACCGTTTTGCTGAAAGAGGCGATGAAACCCAATCTGGTGCAGACGCTGGAAAACAACCCGGCGTTTGTGCACGGTGGCCCGTTTGCCAATATCGCGCACGGTTGCAATTCCGTCATCGCCACCAAAACCGCATTGAAACTGGCGGATTATGTGGTGACCGAGGCCGGTTTTGGCGCCGATCTGGGTGCCGAAAAATTCATGAACATCAAATGCCGCAAGGCCGGGTTGGCGCCCTCGGTCGTGGTTCTGGTGGCCACGGTACGGGCTATGAAGATGAACGGCGGTGTGGCGCGGGCTGATCTGGGGGCCGAGAATGTGGATGCGGTTGTCGGTGGTTGCCCCAATCTGGGACGGCACATTGGCAATCTGAAGTCATTTGGCGTGCCTGTGGTGGTGGCGATCAACCATTTTGTCACCGATACCGATGCCGAAGTTCAGGCCATCAAAGATTACGTGGCCACGCATGGATCCGAAGCAATCCTTTGTCAGCATTGGGAAAAAGGATCTACCGGTGCAATCGATCTGGCCAATCGTGTTGCTGAAATCGCTGACGCCGATTACGGCAGCTTTGCCCCGCTTTATCCAGACGACATGCCGTTGTTTGAAAAGATTGAAACCATTGCCAAGCGCATCTACCACGCCGACGAGGTGCTGGCGGACAAGAAAATCCGCGATCAGCTGCGGGCCTGGGAAAGCGCCGGATACGGTGATCTGCCGGTTTGCATGGCCAAAACCCAATACAGTTTTTCGACCGATCCAAACCTGCGCGGCGCGCCGACCGGGCACAGCTTGCCCATCCGCGAAGTGCGCCTGTCCGCTGGTGCCGGATTTGTGGTGGTGATCTGTGGCGAGATCATGACGATGCCTGGATTGCCGCGTGCGCCCAGTGCCGAGGCGATCTGCATCAATGACGAGGGCCAGATTGACGGGCTGTTCTGAACGATGGAACCCGCGCGTGCGGCCGTTGTAAACGGTAAGGCGATTGCTGCGAATATATCAAAAGAGGCGGCTTTCGAGGCAGCAACCCTTGCCGCTGCGGGTTGGCAGCCGCACTTGGTTTCAGTAACCGTCGGGGATTCGTCGGCCGCTGAAATCTATGTCAGAAATCAAAGCCGCAACGCCAATTTGTCCGGTGTGACGTTTGAAAGCCGGGACTATGCCGCTGATACCTCTTTGGAGCAGCTAATTGGCATTTTGCAGGGTCTGAACGCCGACCCGCGCGTTAACGGCATCATCATTCAACGGCCACTGCCAGAGCATATTCCGGTTAAAGCGCTGCAAAAGGCAGTGCATCCGCTAAAGGACGTTGAGGGTATGCACCCCGCGTCCATCGGCAACATTGTTTACAATGATTTGGCGCTTGGCCCCTGCACAGCGGTTGCCGCCGTTGAAATTCTGAAAACCTTGCCGCTGAAAATGGAAGGTCTGGACGTCACGATCATCGGCCATTCCGAAATTGTCGGCAAACCCATTGCGTTTTTGCTTATGGCGCTTGGTGCAACGGTTACGGTCTGCCATCACATGACCCGTTCCGTTGCCATGCACTCACGCCGGGCGGACGCGGTTTTTGTGGCCGTCGGCAGGCCCGGGCTGGTCAATGGCGAGATGCTGAAACCGGGCGCGGCGCTGATTGACATTGGCATTAACCGCGTGGAAACACCTGACGGCCCACGCACGGTCGGGGATGCGGATTTTGACAGTTGCGCGGCAGTGGCGGGTTGGATAACGCCTGTACCGGGTGGCGTTGGACCGGTTACCGTGGCCATGTTGATGAAGAACGCGGTGTTGGCCACCAAGATGCAGATGGACCACTATTCGACTTCTTTCGCCGCGACAGAATTCTAAGCAAACATATCGGAGAAACCCATGAGCGCCAAAATCATCGACGGAAAAGCCTTTGCGGCCACTGTTCGCGAGAAAGTGGCCGGGCATGTGTCCCGCCTGAAAGCCGATCACGGAATTACCCCGGGATTGGCGGTAGTTCTGGTGGGCGAGGACCCGGCGTCAGAGGTTTACGTGCGGGCCAAGGGCAAGCAAACGCTTGAGGTTGGCATGAACTCTTACGAGCACAAGCTGCCAGCGAACACATCAGAGGCTGACTTGCTGGCGCTTATCGATCAGTTGAACAACGATCCGGCAGTTCACGGAATTCTGTGCCAGCTGCCTTTGCCGGATCACCTGAACGAGGATCTGGTCATCAATTCAATTGTGCCGGAAAAAGACGTTGACGGTTTTCACATTTCCAATGTGGGGCGTCTGTCCACCGGGCAAAAATCAATGGTGCCGTGCACGCCGCTGGGGTGTTTGATGATGCTCAGGGATCATCATGGATCGCTGTCAGGATTGAACGCGGTGGTTGTTGGGCGCTCCAACATCGTTGGCAAACCTATGGCCAATTTGCTGCTTAAGGACAGTTGCACGGTCACAATCGCCCATTCGCGCACCAAAGATATTGAAGCATTGTGCAGGGGTGCCGATATCGTAGTGGCGGCTGTCGGGCGACCGGAAATGATTGCCGGGGGCTGGATCGGCAAGGGCGCCACGGTGATTGACGTGGGCATCAACCGCATTGATGCGCCGGACAAAGGCGAAGGCAAAACCCGTCTTGTGGGTGACGTGGATTTTGCCAGCGCCAGTGAAGTTGCCGGTGCCATCACTCCGGTACCCGGTGGTGTTGGGCCGATGACAATCGCCTGCCTGCTGGCCAACACCGTTACCGCATGTTGCCGGGCCAACGGGCTGGCAGAGCCGGAAGGGCTGACAGCCTGAACGGGTGATTTTGGCTTAGGGCGGTTCCGGCAGGGCGAGGAACTTCCATTCAATCTCTACGCTCAATATGCGAAGCCCAAACCGGAACCTAACAAAAGACGCACGAAAATTGTCCGCCAATGGTCACAAGACCTCGTTTTATTTTTTCGCCCATATTCAATCCCAACTTCGTGAATCGTTGATTTTCATTCGCGAATTGCCTGATCAGCCCGCGTGATGTTCACGATGCGCGAATTGAAACAACGAATTTTTCATCCGATCCTTTTGATAAGTTTGGTTGTGGCGTCGAATCTAACATCGATAATCACCACCGTGTGCAAAACCGATGGCAAATGAGCCTGACTCTTTCAGACGGCAAACAGGTGCCTGTCAACCGCAGTTATCGCACGATCATCTGTGATGCGGGAATTTTGGACGGCATCCCCCAAACGGCCTGAATTACCTGGGCATCGGGATCGCAACGGATGTTTTGCCGGTCAATATTGCCACAGCATCTTGTTCCATCAAAGCGGCAAGCGCGGCACTGTCAGAGCGCAGCCCACCCGTGTAGGTGCCATAGGCCGGCATGATCAACCGATGATTATCCAGCAGGAAACAGGG
>CAYZQS010000007.1:31680-32769 GCA_964480735.1 uncultured Rhodobacterales bacterium | reverse complement strand
GCCAGATCGTCAAAACTGTCACCCAGACAGATCACGGTTTGCGGGTTGTTGCGTAATATATCGGTCTCCAGCCGCTCCAGCGTGTCGCGGGTTTCATAGGGCGGCAGCAGCGCCCCACCGCGCCGGGCAATCCGGTCTGACTTGCCAAAATGCAGGTCAGAAACGCATAAAATCCCACGATGCGACCACCACAGCGCGCCGCTGGGCAGCGCAGTCAACCGGGCGTCATTCAAAGAAAATATATAGCCTGCCATTCCAGTCAAATGACGCATTTTTACGGGTGCGTTTCAAGCCCTAAGACAGACCCGCACCGGCCATCATCGCTTCTGCCGCATCGGCCAAAAGCTGTTCTTCAGCAGACCCGCGAATGCGGATTTTTCCCATCTCAAGCAACAGAGGTGCGGCGAGTGGGGTCACATGGGGCGCAACCACGTGCTCAAACTGGCCATCAAACCGGTCCAGCATGTCGGTGATCCGGCCAAAATCAACCAAACCGGCCAGCGCGTCCTCGCGGGTGATCTGCATCATCAGATGGTGGGGGTCATATTTGCGCAGCGTGTCATACAAAATGTCAGAGGAAAACGTCGTCTGTCGACCTGACTTTCGCCGACCTGGAAAATTCTTGTCGATCAAACCGGCGATCGTCGCCACATTGCGAAAGCTTTTCTTCATCACCGCGTTGCCGCCCAGCCATGTTTCAAAACCCTCCAGCAAATCCTCCCGTTTGATGAACTGTGCCGGATGTTCAATCTGCTTTAGCCCCCAGATCAGCAGAGCGTAATCTGTGGACACGAATCCAAGCGGCTGAAAACCGTCCTGTTCCATGCGATGGGTCAGCATCAGCCCCAGCGTTTGCAGGGCATTGCGCCCGGCGAAACCGTAAAAACAGGTGAACTGGCGTTTGTCACATTCAAAGCTTTCCACCAGCATGCGCGCGGGGCCCGGCATCCTGGAAATCTTGCGCTGCAAGTGCAGCCATTTGCGGGTGTGAAAGGGAAGGTCCGGCCAGTCATCCGCCTGTAACATCTGCAAAACCCGTGCGGACAGAACCGTGGATGTGGCAAATTTTGTGCCGGCAAAGACCGCGAT
>CAYZQS010000007.1:23967-31580 GCA_964480735.1 uncultured Rhodobacterales bacterium | reverse complement strand
GCCAGCGGTCGTATTTTCGCAACGCATAACCGCCGGTTGCACAAAAATCCACGCAATCGTCAAATTCCCGCCTGTCCAGCGTGCTGTAGGGTCCGGCGCTTTTCACTTCAATGAACAAAGCGTCACTGTCAAACGGCGCGGCGCAGGCGGTGTTCAGAATATGTTGGCACAGGACATCGCGCGGCCCCTTGCCGCGTGGTTCGCCATCCAGATCACCGGCCAACGCCGCTTTTAGCGCGGCCCGGCACTCGATGACCTCAAAACGGTTTGCCGGCACCAGCAGGGCACGGGACGGGGCGTTATAGCGGTGGTTGGCGCGGCCGATTCTTTGCACCAGACGTTTGATGTTTTTGGGTGCGCCCACCTGAATGACCAGATCAACGTTGCCCCAGTCAATCCCCAGATCAAGGGTACCCGTGCAGACAATGGCGCGAAGCTTGCCAGCAAGCATGGCGCTTTCAACCTTATCCCGCGCGTCGCGCGACAGCGATCCGTGATGCAGGCCGATTGGCAGATCGGCCTCGTTTTCCATCCACAGTGCGCGGAAGAAAAGCTCGGCCTGGGCGCGGGTATTGATAAATATCAACGTTGTCTGCGCAAGGCTGACTGCATTCAAAACATCAGGAACCGCGTATTTGGCCCCTGCACCGTTCCAAGGCGGCGCTTCTGCTGTTTTTAGTATCCTAATGTCCGGCGCCGGCCCGGGATCGGCCAGCAAAACCTCACATTCTTGCGGCGAACAAGCCAGGTACCGCGCCAGCGCCGCCGGATCCTCCACAGTCGCCGACAGGCCAATGCGTTTCATGTTTGGCGCTAATGCCTGCAGACGCGCCAGACATAACATCAGCAGATCGCCACGCTTATTTTCGGCCAATGCGTGAATTTCATCAACGATCACCCGGCGAACTGTGCCAAACAGGCGCGGCGCATCCTCGTAGCTGAGCAAAAGCGCAAGGCTTTCCGGCGTTGTCAGCAAAATGTCAGGCGGATCGGCCCGTTGGCGATTGCGCGTGCTTTGACTGGTATCACCGGTGCGATCTTCAACCCGGATCGGCAGATTCATATCGGCGACCGGAGTTTGCAGATTGCGCCGGATATCGGCCGCGAGGGCTTTAAGGGGCGAGATATAAAGCGTATGCAACCCGGTGGAACCGTCTTTGGACAAAGCGCACAGGCTGGGCAAAAACCCCGCCAGCGTCTTGCCTCCGCCGGTGGGGGCGATCAGCAAATTTGCCGGATTATTCTGCCGTTTTAACAATGCGGATTGATGCGGGTGAACCCGCCAGCCCCGCGCTGTGAACCAGTCCTGAAAAATTTGCGGCAATGCGGTCATTGGCCAAAACTATCCAGCGGCCCCGCGAAAGAAAAGCGCCGATAAATTGTTAGGTCGCAGTCATATTTCACTTTTGCCAAAATACTCAATTTCCGCCGAGCGTGTCACGCGACGGCGGACCTGAAATGAAGCTGGTCAATGACACGGACAGGGGGTGCTCCCGCCAAAAATCCGACCTGCGGTCGGTTTTTGTTGGGCCGGGCCGACGACGCCAAGGCGGCGCGTCGGTTTTGAGTATTTTTTCAAAGATGAAATTGATTTTGAAGTTTATTGCGCGGGCATTCGTTCCGGCAATCCAGTTGACATTTTCAGGGGCCAATAGTGGGTCTGTGCCCGGTGCACTATTGCACGCTCGGCTTCCTTTTTCGGGTATCGGTGGTTTTGATCAGCGCCTGCATATTTGTCCGGTCAAAAACGGCGGTTAGGGCCCCGTCCGGTATCGGCCACGATCTGAGCGCCAGACATCGGCGCGCCCATACGCCAAACCCGGCAATCCCCACGCCCGGCAGCGGCATTCAGGTTTCTTTCACAAACAGGTTTTCCCAGGCGCGATCGATCAGATCGGGCGTCATATGATGGGGCTGGCCCTCGTAGTCACAAATCGACTGAATCTGTTCAATCAAAAACGGGCTGTGGAAATTGGCAAAAACATTGTCAACTTCAGGGTATTTGTTTTTTAACAGGTGGATAACGGCGTTTTCATCCATCGGCACGCCTTTGGCTTTGCACACCCGCATCAGAATTTGCAAGAATTCGTCCTGGTTCGGGCCATCGACTTTTACTTTATAGGCAATCCGGCGCAGCGCAGCGCCATCAAACATTTCAGAGGGCAGAAAGTTGGTGGAGAAAATCACCAGCGTGTCAAAAGGCACCACGAATTTTTCACCTGACTGCAATGCCAGAATATCATAACCGCTTTCCATCGGCACGATCCAGCGGTTGATCAGGGCCTGCGGCGGTTCTTCTTGTCGGCCCAGATCATCCACGATGAAGACGCCGCCGGTTGATTTCAGTTGCAATGATGCCTGATAGGTGCGCGATGTGGCGTTGTATTTAAGGTCCAGCATATCCAGCATCAATTCGCCGCCGGTCATGACCGTCGGCCGTTTGCAAAGAATATAGCGGTTGTCAAAGCGCTGGCCGCTGCGCCGCAGATTTTCGCGGTCATCTTCCTGATCCACGGCAGCACTGTGCACGATCGGATCATAAACCGAAATCACCTGCCCCATATATTCAATACATTGAGGCACGTAGATTTTATCGCCCAAAGCATCGCGAATGCCGTTGGAAATAGAAGATTTGCCATTGCCGGGCGGGCCGTACATCAGGATGGATTTGCCCGAATTGATCGCCGGGCCAAGCTGATCCAGAAACCCATCGGGCAACACCAGATGGCGCATGGATTTGTTGATCGCGTCTTTGGTGATGTTTACGTCGCTGATCGACTGGCGTTTGGTTTGTTCCTTATACTCATCCAGCGGGATTGGCATGGGGCCGTAATATTCTGACTGCGCCAGTGCATCCAGCGCGCGGGCCTTGCCGGTGTCCGACAACTCATAGATCATTTCAGCGGTGGTAGAGGCACCCCGGTTTCCCATCGCCTCCAGCAGCTTTTGTTCGCGCGCAATCTCGATCAGCTCTTGTGTGACCTGCACCGGAAGACACAGTGCGGCGGCAATGTGCGAGGTGGTGCTGAGGTGGCGGCGAAATATCGTTTTCAGAAAGATGTCGCGCAGCATAACCATAGACAGGCCGGTTTCGGCCAGGCTCATCGGCATGGGTGGTGCCTTGACGTCTATGGCCTGCATATTCATAGGTGCCTCAAATTTCTGCCGTTTTTCTTTAATCTATAGGCTTTTTAGTGGTTTTGAACAAGAAAATCCCGAAAGGATTTTGCTTATTGGAGATAAGAGTAGTAACATTGCCAAAAACCTAACGGGGCGAGAATGAGCGGTTTTTCCGTCTGGCGGTATCTGGCATTTTTACTGGTATTGTTGGTCGTTCAAAGTGTGATGTTGCTGTGGCATGGACTGCTGATGATCACTGTCCACGAGGGCGACGCCATGCACACGGTGCAAATCCTGTTGCGCATGGAAATGGGGCAGGTGCCGCATGTGGATTTCCTGACGCCGATCGGTGTTATGGCCTTTGCCCCCATCGTTTTGTTTTTGGGCTATGGCGTTGGCAAGGCGATTTTGATGGCCAATATTTTGATGGCGGCGCTGGCCATACCGGCGTTGTGCTGGATCGCGATGTCGCGCCTGTCTGGCGGATTGTCCTATATTCTGGGGGCCGGGGTTATCATTTTGATGACTGCGATGGTGCACGGCGAACCGGTGCAGGTAACCTCGATTTCCATGTATTATAACCGCTGGGCCTGGGGTGCGGCTTTTTTGGTTGTTCTGGTCGCCGTTTTGCCGACGCGCGAGCGAAATTCGCAGATTGCCGACGGCATAGTTCTGGGATTGGGACTGTCGTTTTTGGCGCTGACGAAGATGACGTATTTTGTCTCTTTGGCGCCGGCTGTGGCGGCCGCTTTGTTGTTGCGGCAGCATTGGCAGTCTTTGTTTGTGACGGTGATCGTCGGTGCGCTGTCGATGCTGGTTGTTTCCCTGCTGGCCGGATTTGGATTTTGGAGCGCATATCTGTCTGACTTGCTGGTGGTGAACAACGCCGGGGTGCGCAATGCGCCAAGCAATTCCCTGCTGCATCTGTTGATTGGACCGCGGTATGTGCTGTTGAACATATTGCTGCTGCTCAGCGTTATTCTGGTGCGCCAGTCCGGCAAGCTAACGGAAGGAGTTATCCTGCTGATGTTGGCACCGGCATTTGTTTTTATCACATATCAAAACTGGGGCAACGATCCGCAGTGGCTGTTTGTTCTTGGTGTGCTGCTGCTGGCGCTTCGACCGCATCGTTCGACGATCAATGCCTGGGGATGGGATGTGCGCGTTGCCACAGGCACGGTTGCGATTTTGTGTTTTGCCCTGATCACGCCGTCGGCTTTTAACATTCTGTTAAGCACGTCAAACCACATGCAACTGCGCCCCGCAGAATTTTCAGTGCTGCTGAAAGACCCGCGGCACAGCAATCTGGTTGTGCAGACAAAGCTGCTGTATGCCCCGGAAATCCGCACTGAAATAACTTTGCCTGACGAGAAGATGGCAGCGCTCGGGCGAAAATTCAGCGCACGGCGCGATTACAGCCTGTATCAGGAACAACTTGAATTTTGCAAATTGCACCGCGGCCTTGGGGGCATGATGCAGCTTTACGCCAGAGAGCTGGACGCGCTGGGGTATATGAAGGGCAAGTCGGTTTATGTGGCTGATTTACTAAGCAATCTTTGGCTGTTCGGTGACACGGTTCCCATTGAACGGGGTTCGCCCTGGTATTACGGCGGCGATACGGGGTTGGGACGTGCGGATTACCTGCTGGTGCCGTTTTGCCCCAATACGGCGGCTGTTTGGGCCCTTGTGCTGGACGAGTTGGCAGCAGAGGACAGCCCGAAATTCAGCACCGTCCACAGAAACGAACATTTTGTTTTGTTGCGAAGGGACAAACTTTAGTGCGCCGGACGAGATATTGCTTCGCGGCTTAACCTCCGGTCAGACCCAACAGCAAATAGAAAATTAATGTGCCTGCCAGCGCCAGGCCCATGGGAAAATCGCGGCCTGTTGTCCATGATTTCCAGTCCGGCACAAGCGCACGCAGCAGTGCCACCCGCAGGAAAAACCGGTGCGTGACAAAGGCACCCAGCAGCATTCCGGCAAAGACAACCAGAACCAGCCGCATGTCGCCCGCAGCAAAGAACGGCGCCATTACGGCTGCAAATTTTGCGTCGCCGCCACCAACCAGACCCGCGGCATTGGCCATAAACCCAACCGCCAGCACCACCATCAACTGTGCCAGACGCCACAGGAAAACGTCAAAGGGCAGGGCAATCGGACCAATCAGCATAAACAATGCACCCAGAAACAGAACCGCCCGATTGGGAATGCGCATGAATTTCAGATCGCTCCAGGCCACATAAAACGCAATAGGCGCGGCAAACGGCAAAAACCACAGGGCCTGATGCAGGGTCAGTTCCACGACAATTGTGCCCTGTCAGCCGTCAAAGCGATGCGGTTTTTTCCAAGGCACGCAACGTGCGCACGGCCGCGTCAAAATGCTGGGGATGGGTATCTATCGCATCTTCCAGCAGGCCGCGTGCAATATCCAGATCACCCTGTTTGATCGCCGATATCGCCATAGTGTGCATCAGTTCGGCTTTTTCGATTTGGGTCAGGCGAATGACCGGCAGGGTGTAATTTCGCTGGGCGGAACGGGCCAGAACAAGATTGTTTTTGGCTGTGAACATTTCGCCGTTATAGGTGATGGCCTCCAAAAACAGCTTTTCTGCCGCGCGGTACTCGCCGCGGGTCAATTTGGAATAACCCCAGTTGTTCAAAACACCCGCTGGTTTGGTGGTCAGCCCGGCGGCGATTTCATAAAAACTGTCCGCTTTGGTCCAGTCTTTCTTGCTGTCCGCAACCATCGCCTCCAGCCGGTAGCGCTTGAATGTCTCGTGGGTGGGCGGCACGGTGTTCAGCTGTTTTTCAGCCAAATCCCACTGGTTTGTGCGGATCAATGCGTCGGCAAAATCAACATGGTCTTCGTTGATGGCTTCTTTTGATTTGGTGATTTTTTCGTAGATCAATACCGCTTCGGCGGCGCGTTTGGCCCGGATCAGGGATTTGGCAAGGCCGCGTTTGAAATCCATGCGGTCCGGCTCCTGTGCCAAAGCGCGCTGAAAATATGTGACCGCCTCGTTCGGGTCAGCGACCGTCAGCATGATGTCGTTCAAATTTGTCGCGTCGATGACATTGACACCGTCCACTGCTTTATCGACATCAGGATTTTTTAGTTTATCGCATCCCGTCAATGCCAAAGAACTGACAATGCACAGCACGCCTACAGAAATCAGACGCATATCTGAACCCACCTCTACTGCTCAGTTTACGATTCCGGTGTCGACAGCAGCAGGTATCTGCCGTTGCCCCGTCGAACCAGTTCGAACTTGTTATCATTAGCGGCAGTATAACCTGAATTTTCCACTTTTGCGATAGCCATAGACAGATTTTGCCGAATTTCGTCGGAATTTCCGTTATCTAAGGCGTAAGCGTTGCGAAAAACACGCCTTGCCTCACCGTCATAGCCCAATCCGACCAGCACAACCCCCAGATTGTTCCACGCGGGCACGAAATCTGGGTCTTTTTGCACCGCACTTTCCAGCAGTTTTCGCGCCTGTTTCAGCCGCCCAAGCTTTAGATTGGCAGAACCAAGGGCTGACAACACGTCGCCGTTCAGCCCGTGTTCACCGGCGGCGCGGGCATAGGCGCGCAGTGCCAGTTCGTATTCACCGGCGGCCATCAGTCGATGACCGACGATCAATCCGTCCACTGACGTTTTCATGACCGTCGTGCCATGTGGCACCGCCATGCCTACGCGGTTGTTTTCCAGCCTGTCTGTTTTTGTTTCACAGCCACCCAGCGCCAAGACCGCCAGTAATGTTCCCACCCAAAAATGTCTCATGTTATTTCTGCGCCAGCAGCAGGACATAAATGTCATATACTGATGGTCCGATAAGGATGATCAAAAGTGGAGGCAGGGTGAACATCATAGTGCCCAGCGTCAGCTTGGTGGGCAGTTTATTGGCTTTTTCCTCGGCCCTCATCACCCGTTTGTCGCGCATTTCCGCCGAATAAACCCGCAGGGCGTCTGATATGGACGTCCCGAAACTGGCCGATTGGATCAGCACGGTCACGAAAGCAGAAATATCCTGAACGCCGGCGCGTTCGCCCATATCGCGCAACACATTCACCCGGTCTTTACCCGCCTTCATTTCGTTGGCGACGATCAGAAATTCTTCGGACAGTTCCGGAAACCCCGGTTTGATTTCAGTCGCAACGCGCTGGATGGACTGGTCCATTGATTGCCCCGCTTCAACACAGACAAGCATCAGGTCCAGCGCATCGGGAAATCCGTCCTGCAATGCCTCCTGTCTGGTTTGCAACCGCCGCTCGACCCAATAGCTGGGCAGGTAATATCCGACGCCCGCCGGGATCAGAATGGTCATCAACGTTGCCTGAAGTGTGGAGCCGTCAAGCCGCAGCAAAGCCACCATGATGCCGACAAACAAAAACCCCAGTGCCAAAGCAAATTGCATGAAATGGTAGGTTCGGACAGAGGACATGCCGCGATAACCGGCCCGGATCAGTTTCATCCGCTTGGCGGAAAAAAC
>CAYZQS010000007.1:19121-23867 GCA_964480735.1 uncultured Rhodobacterales bacterium | reverse complement strand
GCCTGATCGATAAAACCCATAGTCAGCTTCCCCTAAACCTTGATGTTGACCATCAAGCGCATGAAAAATATGTTGACGCCCAAAAACACCGCCACCGTCAACGCCGCCGGGATAAAAAACTCGGTTTCCATCACCGCGTCATAGTAGTCCGGTTGCGCCACGTTGATGCCGATCAGGGCCAGTATCGGAAAGGCCGACAGGAACATACCCGACCATTTTGCCTCTGCCGTAATCGCCTTTACCCGGCGAAACAGTTTGAACCTCGAGCGGATAACCTTCGCCAGCCCGGCCAGAATTTCCGCCAGATTACCACCGGATTTTTGCTGAATACTGACCGCAACCGCCAGAAACCGCAAATCCTGTAAATCAATGGTCTCTGCCATTTTGTTCAGGCTTTCAGTGATATCCATGCCGTAGGCGGCTTCGTCAGCGATGATGCCAAATTCAGTGCCCAGCGGATCAGCGACCTCTTGCGCCACGATGTTGATGGCGCTGGAAAACGGGTGGCCAACACGCAAGCTGCGCACCATAAGTTCCACCGCATCCGGCAACTGTTCTTCGATCATCGACATGCGTGCTTTGGCTTTCTTGTTCAGCCACATGAAAACAGCACCAAACCCCATCACCACAGACACGCCAAGGCGGATCTGAAACGACGCACCGGTCATGAATGTCATCCCGACAAAGGAAGCGATGGACAAAAAAATCATCACCATGATCAACCCTTTGGGCGAAAACGCGATATTGGCTTTTTGTGCTTTCTTGCTGAGGATCGAAAGCAGCGGAAAGCTGAAGCCTTTAAGATGTTGTTCACGTTCTTTACGCAGGGCTTCAAGAACCTGCTCGCGGTCGTTGTTTTTTTCCAGCAAATCAAGACGGCGGTTGACTTTGCTGTTCAGCCGGATCGACTTGCCGAAAATGACAAGGTAAAGCCCCTCGGCCATTAGGATAATCGAGATAAAAATTATCCCATAGATAATTGGTTCCGCGCTCATGATGTTCCCCTATTCTTTCTTAACGTCGTATACGCTGGCCGGAAGCGCCATTCCCCACTGTTTGAAGCGCTCTGAGTAAAAAGACCGAAGGCCCGTGGCGGTGAAATGCCCAAGGATCTTACCTTCTTGCGTCAGGCCGGTCCGCTCGAACTTGAAAACTTCCTGCATGGTGATGATGTCACCCTCCATGCCGGTCATCTCGGTGATTGAAACCATGCGGCGTGAACCATCCTGCAGGCGACTGACCTGAACGATCAGGTTCACAGCAGATGCAATCTGCGACCGCACGGCCTTCAACGGCATGTCTATTCCAGCCATCGCCACCATATTTTCAAGGCGGCTGACGCCATCGCGTGCGCTGTTGGCGTGGATTGTCGTCATCGATCCATCGTGGCCGGTGTTCATCGCCTGCAACATGTCGATCACCTCTTCACCTCGGGTTTCCCCGACGATGATCCGGTCCGGCCGCATCCGCAGGGCGTTGCGCAAACAATCGCGCTGGCTGACCTCGCCCTTGCCTTCAACGTTTGCCGGGCGGCTTTCCATGCGACCCACGTGCACCTGTTGCAGTTGCAGTTCCGCCGTGTCTTCGATGGTGATGATGCGTTCGTCGTCCGCGATGATGCTGGACAAGGCGTTCAGGGTGGTGGTTTTACCGGAACCTGTCCCGCCGGACACGATCACGTTCAGCCGGGTGCCCACGGCGGCATTGATATAGGCGGCCATTTCCTCGGAAAAGGCGCCAAAGGCCAGCAACTCGTTAATACCCAGCTTATCCTTTTTGAATTTCCGGATCGAAACCAGCGAACCGTCCACCGCAATGGGTGGCACCATTGCGTTAAAACGTGATCCGTCCTGCAATCGCGCGTCAACGTAGGGGTTGCTTTCGTCCACCCGCCGACCCACCGCCGAAACGATCTTGTCAATTACCCGCATCAGGTGCTTTTCGTTCTTAAATTCCACGGTTGTCAGCTGCAGCTTGCCATCGCGCTCCACGAACACCTGTTTGGGGCCGTTGATCAGAATATCGTTGACGGTCTCGTCGCGCAGCAGCGGTTCAATCGGGCCAAGGCCGGTAACCTCGTCAAACAGCTCCTGATGCAAAATGGAGCGCTCGTCCTTGTTCAGCACCACGCCCATTTCGCGCAAACCGTCTGCGCTGATGTCCATGATTTCTGCACGCAGGTCCGCGTCAGAAGCCGTTTCAATCGCCGCAAGGTTCAGCGTATCAAGCAGGCGTTTGTGCAGTAAGACCCGGATATCGGCCAGCCGGTCCTTGCGTTTTATTTCCTTTGCCGACAGGCCGTTTGTGGCCGGATCAACGCGCGGCTTTGGATCAGGGGCCTTGGTTTTTTCCGGAACCTGCTCGATCACGGGCTTATGCGCGGGGGCTTCGGCCACAGCTTGTGGCGGTGCATCGGCAACGGCACTTGATTTTTTGTAACGGCTGAACATTGCGATGCCTTTTGTTAGTTGACCGCCACCTGTTCGATATTCAATTCGAATATCGACGTGGCCAGTTTCAGGATGTCTTTGCGCAGCGGCAGTTTTGGAACGGTTTCCGCCAATGGCAGCCCGTGATCGCAAGAGTTGACAACCGGCTTGCCACCGTCAGGCAGTTGCACTTCAATCTCGATGTCCAGATTTTCCGCCAGCCGCTTAACACGTGCCTTGCCCTGCATATCGGTAAATTTCGGCGCCCGGTTCAGGACATAGCGCACTTTCTCATACGGCAGCTCTTCAGATTTCAGTGCCCTGATAAAGCGCAAGGTGTTTTGGGCCGACCGCATATCCATTTCCATCATCGCAAAATAGACATGCGCGCGCTGCAATATGGTTTCAGACCACTGGACAAGGGTATGGGGCATGTCAATCAGGACGAAATCATAAAGACCCGACGCCTTGTCCAGCAGGCGGGTCATGTCTTCAGGAGAAATGATTTCCAGCGGCAACGCCTCGGCAGGGGCCGTTAACACATCCAGTTTTTCGCCAAATGAAACCATCGCCTGGGAAAAGGACTCGTTGTCCATTGTTTCTGTGTCAGACAGCAGTTCAAATATGGCTTCGCGCCGGGGCAAATCAAGGTAGGTTGAAACAGAGCCAAACTGTAAGTCAAAATCCAGCAGACAGACGCGCAGGTCGCTGCCGTCGCAAAGATTGGCCAGTTCCCACGCCAAATTTATGGTCAGCGTGGTTCCGCCAACCCCACCGGCCAAACCGTGCACGGGTAAAATAACGCCGTCGCGACTGCCGGTACCGGATGCCAATTGGATTGTGTTTTGAAATTGCGCCTGCTGTTCAGCCTGTTCGATGCGGGTGATTGCATCGTGCAGCGTGCCCTCCGGTAACGGGTAGGGGGCAAAATCATCAGCACCCTGCCGCAACAGTTGATGCAGGGCCATCGGTGAAAGATCATGGGCGACAAGGATAACTTTGACGTTGTTGGATTTGGCCGCACCGATCAATTCAGACACAATGGAAAGATCCGTTTCGTCTTCCTGATCGACCGCCACCGTGACAAAGCGCAGCGCCGCCGCATCCGGCGAATTCAGATAATCAAGACCGTCAGTAAAATTTAATCCGCCCCACCGATCCTGCATCTCGGTCTCCATATCCTCTATCAGAAGGTCGAAAGACTGGATGTCCCGGGCGATTGCACAGGCCTCAATCTCTGGTTCGTCTTCTGTTTTTAGTAGGCCCATACCGCTTTATTCGCTCAATCAATTGCCGGGCTATGTAATCAGTCAGATGTAAATTTCTGCTCAACACTGAATAGCCGACATTTTCCCCTTTTTTGGGCGATGTCTCATTTGCCCCGTATTCACCCGAAAAGGTTCACTTTTGTGGTCGTTGTATCCTCCGAAATTTTGGCTTTTTTTAGACCTTTAGATCGAATTACTCCGCACTTTGACCTGACGTTGCATCGATCCCTCCGGCAATATACTGTTGGTAGACGTATGCAGCGTATTTGCCGTCCAGATCTTCGCCCACATAGTTTCGCGTAAAGCCGATAACTTCGGTCACTGTGCGTCGGTTGCGCCGTTCGCGCCCCTCTGTCACGATCAGCGGCTGGGTTTCCCCAAACGAGGCCACCGCCTCCAGACGCTCAGCATCAATACCCTGTGAAATCAAGAAGTTAACGGCCCTGCGTGCCCGGCGAAGCCCCAGTCTTTGGTTAAATCCTGTCGATCCAACCAAATCAGTGTGCCCGTATACACGGAATTTGATATCCGGAAACTGCTGGATCCAGCTGGCCTGTTTCATCAGAATTCCACGCGCTTCGTTGTCCAGATCTGAGCGGTTAAACGCAAAATTGATCATGGCTGGCACGTCTCTTTCAAATTTGCGTGAAAGATCCAGAATCAGGCCGTTCTGGTTGGCATAGGCAACCTGAACCAGCGTGTTGTTCAGGGTTGGATTGCCAAAATTGCCCTCGTCAACCCGGTGCCCGGCTTCGATGTCCAACTTGGAAATGCCGCGGTTGAGGGTGCTGTTTAACGGCGAACACGCGGCAAGTGTTACAAGGCCGACGCCGCAGGTCATTGAGATTTTAGCGATTGTTTTCATTACCTTACTCCATCACATAGCCGTAAGAGCCGTTGAAATCCTGCGACGACAGATCGCTGACAACGCCGTCTTCACCGGTTTTTCCGGCAACTTTACCAAGCAGGAAAAGCTCTGATTCCGTGGGGATACGGACGCGGTCGGTGGGCAGGGTAAGCGAGTCGCCATTGGTTGGCGTCACCAGATG
>CAYZQS010000007.1:17308-19021 GCA_964480735.1 uncultured Rhodobacterales bacterium | reverse complement strand
GTACCGCCAACCGTCATCAGGTTGGTAATCCGGCCCGGCGCATAGCGTTCACCCAGTTCCAGCGCCCGGCTAAGTTTTTGTTTACCGGAAACGCGGCCCGACAGAACGATGCCGTCATTGGCGGTGCGCACCTCGATCTCTTCGTCCGGCAGAATTTCTTTCAGCCGTTCCTTGAATTCCGCAATGTCAGGGGACACGCGCACATCCACATTGGTGATCAAACGCCCATCCGGCCCCAGCAATGTAAGGGTGGTTCGGCCCGGTTCTTTGCCCAGAATATAGATCGTGCGATCCGAAAGGGTCGCGATGTCCGCAATGCCAGGATTGGCGACGGACAATTCAGCAAAAGGTGTTTCGCTTTCCATAACCACCGCGCGGTTCATGGATACATTGATGCTGCTGGACGTCGCGCCGCGCATGATGGTTAAAATACTTTGGGAATGTGCAACGTTTACGCTGAATCCCGCCAAAGCCAGCCCAAACAGGCCAGCCTTTGATAAGCTGCTCAATAGCATGTGATCCTGCCTCTCTGATCACTTATGTTTTTTTGGGTCTTTTCTGCCCATTGTTTCCAAATTGCGCTAAATAGGATTTATTTGCAAGATCAATTGCTTGGTGGCCGAATCGTATGTGGGTAAGTCGCAACACATTTCCCTCTGATTGCCACAGCATGTTGGGGATCGGATGGGATGAACCTCAAATGCGCGGATCAGACGAAAAAATTGCGGTGTTTGGCGTTTAAATCGCGATGTTTGCGCCGGAAATTACTCTTCGGGGCAGGCGACCGGAATGATCACAACGCTGGCGCCCTTGCGGGTTTTGATCGTGCAAACTTTTTCCTTGGCGACTTCCTGCACAACTTCGCGTTCGATCCCAAGCAGTTGATCCTGATCAATTTCGATTGCACCCAGCAACGTGGTGTCTTCAGCGCCGCGCAAGGCAAGCAACAGCCGACCGGTTGATTGTGCCTGCACCAGCGCCGCAACAATTTTTGGCGACACTTCTGCGGTGACGGTTCGCGCCACAACCGGCTGGTCGCGGTCTTCATCTGCGATCTGGTCAATCGCGATCAACTTGATGTCTTCCAGAATCAGTTTGGTTACGTCCTTGCTGCCGATGCGACCGGACCAATAAACATCAACCCTGTCACCCGGACGCAAGAAACCCGAAACCCCAGAGGCCACATCAACCCGGATGGTAAAGGCCCGCATTCCGGCACTCAGCCGTGAGGACACCCCAGCGTCCTCTCCGGGTTCCGTCAGTTTGACGGCCAGCAGGGCCTCGTCTTTTTCCATCGCCCGAATAACCGTCCGCAGCGAATTTCCGGCATCTGGAAACAACACTTTTGGGTCTACAAACGCCCCTTCAGGGATTGCGTTTTCAGGCCACATAACAATGCGCACATCTTCTTTGCGCAGCTTTTGACCGTACCGCAGCGGATTGTTGGAAACGAAAACCCGAACCAATTC
This sequence comes from uncultured Rhodobacterales bacterium, assembly GCA_964480735.1. Taxonomy (GTDB): domain Bacteria; phylum Pseudomonadota; class Alphaproteobacteria; order Rhodobacterales; family Rhodobacteraceae; genus UBA5972. The sequence goes on along the minus strand of CAYZQS010000007.1, from coordinate 17,552 downwards.
TACATTATTCTGCAGCGCCCGCTTTTGCGTATCAACCACGCTTTGATATTCGTTAAAGCGACCCTGCGCCATATAAACGGCAAAACCGGCAAGCCCCATGCCAATGATCAGGATCAAAGCAAAAATGATGCGCATTGGTTTACCTTTTTGGTCTGCTCTTTTTTTGTTTCATCTAGCCTAATAGGCGAATTGCGTATACCTTATTTTTGCCGATTCAGAAATTTGTGACAATGCTTGCCCGATC
>CAYZQS010000007.1:0-17208 GCA_964480735.1 uncultured Rhodobacterales bacterium | reverse complement strand
GATGCGGTATCTATTCTTTATTTTGTTGGCGTCATTCGCCGGGTTGTCCAGCAGTGCATGGCACAGCTTTGCCGCAGAGCCGTTTCCGGATTTTACATTTAAACGTGTAAAGCCGCCGGCACCCGGGGTTGCAAAACGGATCACGATCCAGGTTGAAAATCCTGTCGATCAAAAGGCGACACCAAAAGATCAGGCCCCAGTGGAGGCTGGCGATTTGCAGGCATGGTTTTGGAATGAAATTTCTCCGGCGCTGGACAGTGCCGGGCCCGGCAGATTTACGGCGGCGCTGCAACAGTTACAGGCTGCACCACCGGAAAGTCAGCTTTCAGTGCCAAGTCTGCAGTTTATGCGGCAGGTGGCGCTGGATCACGGCACCGATATTCTGTTGGCCACTATCGGCAAAAAAATCTCTCCGGCCTTTGTTTTGGCGGTCATCGGCGTGGAGTCTTCCGGCAATCCGGATGCGCACAGCGTTGCGGGTGCTTTGGGGTTGATGCAGTTGATCCCGGCGACCGCACAGCGCTTTGATGTGGCTGATCCGCTGAATCCATCGCAAAACATCAAGGGTGGTGTGGCCTATCTGGACTATCTGCTGCAAAAATTCGGCGGTGATCCCATATTGGCGCTGGCCGGTTATAACGCCGGCGAAAACGCCGTGCTGGACAACGGCGGCGTACCGCCATTTGCCGAAACCCGTGCCTATGTGCCCAAGGTGCTGGCCGCGTGGCAGGTGGCGCGGGCGCTTTGTCTTACCCCGCCAGAGCTTTACAGCGACGGCTGTGTTTTTGCTGTTAAGGATTCCAATTAATGACCGCGACGAAACCTCTTGTTCTGGATGTGGACGGCACGTTTTTGAAAACAGATATGCTGTTTGAAAATTTCTGGCTGGCACTGGGGCAGGCGCCGTTGACCTGCCTTAAGTCCTGCCTGCTTAATCTTGCACATCCTGCGAAATTGAAAGCAGAGCTGGCAAAAATGGCAGCGCTGCGCACCGATTTGTTGCCGGTAAATATGCAGGTATTGGATTTGGCCCGGAAATCCCTGGCGAAGGGACGGCCGGTGGTGCTGGCCTCCGGCTCTGACCGGTCACTGGTGGAACAACTGGCAAGCCAGAACGGGCTGACCCAGCCCAGTTTTGCTTCTGACGGGCACACCAATGTGACGGGCGAGCGTAAAGCCAGGCTTTTGACAGAGGCCTATGGGGAAAAGAATTTTGACTATGCCGGAAATTCCGGCGTTGACCGCGCTGTTTGGCGAATATCTGAAAACGCCATCATCGTCGGGCATATGCCTGCGGTTGAGCGAGAACTCGGCAATCAGGGGATCAGCGTCACCACATTTGACGGTGGCTGGCGCCAGCGGGATTTGCTGCGGGCACTCAGGCCGCATCAATGGGTGAAAAACGTGTTGTTGCTGTTGCCCCTGATTGCCGCACATAGGTTTGATTTGACAGAGTATTACGTCGTTGCGTTGGCCATGATCGCGTTTAGCTTTGCCGCGTCCAGCATATATATCGTCAATGACCTGCTGGATCTGGAGGCGGACCGCCTGCATCCAACCAAGAAAAACCGCCCCTTCGCCGCTGGCAAGGTGCCAATCGCGGTAGGCATGGTTACCTCTTTGGTGCTGGGCGCTGTCGCATTGGGAATTGCCGCCTGGATCGGGGTTGCTGCGCTGGGCGTTGTTGCGTTGTATATGGCGCTGTCACTGGCGTATTCCCTGAAACTTAAACGCATGCGCTGGGTGGATATCGCGACACTGGCGTCGCTTTACACGTTGCGCGTTGTTGCTGGTGCTTTGGCCGCACAGGTTGCGGCCTCGGGCTATCTGATCGCGTTTATCTTTCCGATGTTCATCACATTGGGTTGTGTAAAGCGGCTGACAGAATTGACGCTGGCCAAGTCAGACGAGCGATTGCCGGGGCGGGGCTATGGGCGGCCGGATCGCAGTGATTTGCTGAACGTGGCCGGGCTGGGCGCCTTTGGCACGCTGCTGGCGTTTTTTCTGTACAGCTTCACCACCCCGGCGCAGGTTTTTTACCCAAATACCTGGCAACTGTGGCTGGCGATGGTTCCCATCGGGGCGTGGCTGGTGCGCATGATCGTTCTGGGCTGGCGTGGCAGGCAGGACTATGACCCCATCGTTTTTGCCATGCGCGACAAACCCGGGATCGCACTGATTATCGCGACGCTGGCGCTGATGCTGTGGTCAACATAAGGCGTTAAGGCATCCAATATTCGGTTCCGGCGTAAGGATTTTTTGGCAGGGTTGTTGCATAGGGTTTTGAAACCGTTTCTTGGTCAGGCTGCCGGCAACGCCGGACGGGTTGTCTGCCTGGTGAATAACAACGGTTGAGTGGCGCGTGTTCCGCTTGCCGGTGAACGGTTTTTCCAATCCATGTTTTGATTCGGGCCTGTCGCACATTTTTTGAAGCATGACATTTTTTGCAACCCAAATTCAGACGGATCGGCCAACCGACCAGTCGACCGGTGGGTTGGTGGTCCGGTGGGTTGGTGTGTCGGTGGACTGACCGACCGGTGCACTAGTGCACTAGTGTACTAGAAATATCGAAATATCCGGTAATGAACTGAAAAAATTACGTAAATCGAAATTGAAAGCCGAACTTCGGGAGCAAACCGTCGTCCTTTGGGCAGAACTGTCGGCCCAATGCCGGGATATATGAAAATTGCGGTTTACCGCATTTGGCTTGAGTCTTTGGCGATTGAGGCGGCATTGCTTGTCACAAATGCAAATCAGATGTGGCCTCCACGTCAGCCGGTTTTGTTTTCATAACCGGCATCAGAGCCCTTCACCCGGATACGGCATCCGTCGCCCCATTGGCCTTGCATGATTTTCATATCGCGCTGCCGCCAATAAAACGACGGGCTACCGTATCTGGAAGAAACCAGGTGACTATGAAAAAGGGGGAAAGGTTCTAAATTGACATTTTCTTAAAGATAAATTCCGGGATATGCTGAATGATCAGCATGATGTAGCGCCAGAAAAACGGCGTATAGATGGTGTTGCGCTGCTTGTTGACCGCTTTTTCTATGTCCCGCGCCACGTCTTCCGGGCTGGCGACCAAAAACATGCCTTCAATCCCCCAGGTCATGCCTGTATCCACAAAACCCGGCTTGACCGTCACCACATGACCCCCGGCTTTTGTCAGGCGGTTGCGCAGGCCGGACAGGTAAGTGTGAAACCCGGCTTTCGCCGCACCGTATACATAGTTGCCGATCCGCCCCCGGTCCCCGGCCACCGATCCGATGCCCACCACCGTACCTGAACCCCGTTGCTCCATCATTGGCACAAAACCCTGCAAGAACCGCGCCGGTCCGGTAAAGCTGTCCATGATGGTCCCGTCAATCAGCGAAGGATCAGCGTCAATGTCAGACTGGTCCGGCATGGAACCGACAAACACCGCCACGTTCAACACCCCGTCAAGCGCGCCCAGCTTGTCATAGATTGCCTTGTAACCAGTGGATTTTCGGGCATCAAATTTGATCGCCTCGGCAACCGCCGCACCGCGGATCAGACAGTCCGCGGCACTTCGCTTCAAATCGTCCAAGTCGCGCCCGGCCAGATAAATGCCCGCGCCGTTTGCGGCCATTTTGCGGGCGAAGGCCCGGGCCATGCCGGAACTTGCGCCAAGGATCAACCAACTGTGCTTCATGGCTCGCCCCTTAATTTTAGTCGCCGCGCCATGTCTGTGGTAAATATCCCCTCAGGATCAGCGCTTAGTACCTGTTTGGTAAAGGCTGCCTGTTCGTCATACATGGACCTGATCCTGCCTGCGCGGGACAGGGCGTCTTTGGCCAGATAAACCCGCCCGCCGGCGTTTAGTGCTTCGTCTTCCAGTTCCTGCACCAATGCCGCCGATTTCGCCCGGTTGGGAAAATCCACCGCCAAAGTGTAGCCCTTCATGGGAAAAGACATCATCCCGGCGCGGCCTTCACCAAGGCGTTTTAATACTGCCAGGGGCGACGCCAGTTTAGAGCGTGATATACTTGTCAGCATTCGCGTCAGGCTTTCATTCGCGGTGTCGTCAGGCACCACGCACTGAAACTGGTGAAACCCGGATTTGCCGTACAGGCGATTCCAGTTGTGAATACGATCCAGCGGAAAGAAAAAATCGTTTTGAGCGCGATCAAGGCGTCGTCCGGCAACAGGCACCCGGTTCAGGTAAAAGCGGTTGAACAAACGCACAACCGGCGGCGACAAAAAGAACTTTGGCGCGTCGCGTCCAACCGACTTGGGTTTTTTGGTTTTCAGGGGCTCGCAGGCTTCTTTGATTTCCGCTTCTTCAAGAATGCCGCGCCCCATGCCGGTGCCCGTGGCCGCGGCATCAATCCAGCCCACGCTGTACGTGGCGGATGACTGTTCCAGCATCACCATAAACTCGTCCAGATTATCGGCCCGGTTTTCCTGCACATCCATGACTTCGGAGGTTGCGGGTGCCAGCTTTATCGTGGCGGACAGGATAATCCCGGTCTGGCCCAGCCCCCCAACCGTTGCGCGAAACAGCGTTTTGTTGGTGTCAGGCTTGATGGTGCGAATGTTTCCACCAGCGCCCAGCAGCTCAATGGCGGTCACATGCTGGCCAAAACTGCCCGCGCCGTGGTGGTTTTTGCCGTGCACATCGTTGCAGATACATCCGCCAAGCGTTGCAATTCCGGTGCCCGGCACAACAGCGGGAATCCAGCCGCGCGGGGCAAAAATCCGCATGATTTCGCCAATGGAAATTCCGGCTTCGGCCGTCAGCAGGCCCGTGTCTTCGTCAAATTCAATCAGACGGTCCAGCCGGGTCATGGCGATGGCTCTGCCGCCACTGTTCAACGCCGCATCGCCGTAAGAACGCAGGTTTCCAATGGCCGGGCCGCGGTCGGGGTCCTCCATCGTCCGGAGTTCCGCCATCTTTTCCGGTCGCGCCAGCGCTCCGCTGGCCTTTAAGACCCGGCCCCAGCCGGTATATTCATCGGTTTTCCAGCGCATGTCCTGTCCTTGCGGCGATACCTTCGGCGAATGGAAATACAATGACCCCCAGACCGATGGCAAACCATAATGTGGTAATTCTTATAATGGCGGTGGCGGGAATCGATACTTCTAGCGGCACACCTTGCAAGCTCAACAGCGCGACCATTGCCGCTTCTGCGCCGCCCACCCCGCCGGGGGCCCCGGTGGCCCCGCCGGTCATCATCGAAAACAGAAAGATCGAAACGGCTGTCCACAGCGGCAGCGCGGCCCCCATCCAGTCGAGCAATAAAAAGAACGCATACCCTTCTGCGAACCAACCAATTCCACCGGCCACCAATGCCGGAAAAACCAGAACCGGAGACGAGAACGGGCGCAACGCCCGGGCGGCCCGGCGCATCCGGGCAAACAGCCGCGCCTTTCGACCCGTCAGGCGCCACAGGCCGGTGATCAAACCTTGAAACAGTTTTGGCCGGGTGGCCACAACGGCAACTGCAACAGCAAGCAGGGCCACCGGAATTCCACCCGCAATATCGCTGGCACCCATTGCCAATGCAAAAGCCAAAAGCAAACCGGTTGACGCCAGATCTCCGGCACGATCCACCAGTATAAGGGGTGCCATATTCTCGACTTTGCTGCCGGTTTCGCTGGCAATCCAGCGCAGCCGCACCAGTTCGCCCAATCGGGCCGGGGTCAGGGTCAGGGCAAACCCGCCGATATAATGGCGCAGCACCTGAAGCGGGCCAAGGCCGATTTTTAAGGCCCGCACATAAAGATGCCAACGCGCCGCACGCAGCAGATAATTGACCAAAGACAGCACCAAAAGGACGATAAACTGCACGACGCTGAGCAGGGTAAGCTGATGCCAGATATCCTCGCCGCTGGCCGCAAACAGGGCCACGGCGACGCTGACCAAAAAGACCGCGAAGATTATCAAAGACACACGAAGTCCGGAATTACCCACCATTTGGCCCTGCTAGATTGGGATAATGGCAGAATAATGGCTGAACGTGAGATTTGCAAAACAGCTTTGGGCGATTGAGCAAACCCCTGCCGCGTTATTTTGACTTAAACGTATCTTTGACATCGCGCCGGGCCCGGTTCACGGCGTCAACAACCCAGCCAAATTTTATCAGGTGGTTGAACAGATCGTTTTTTTGAAACGTTGCCGCCAGATTTTCGGCAAACTGAGGATCGGGAGATGGCGCTGCGCTTTTTGAATTTGATTTTTGAAACATCTGGTCCGTTGTGCCGGTTGCAAACCGTGCATCCGGTTCCAGGCCGCATCTGTGGCCAAGCAATTCCAGCGTTTCCGGCACAAACCCGTGCACATGGGCAAAATGCAGGTCTTCAAACAAATGTCGGCTTTTGGCGTTTCGGGTCATATTGGGCACGGAAAGCGCAACCACGCCGTCATCGGCAAGGTGGGTGCAAAGCCAATTCAGCGCCGCCCTTGGATCGCGCAGGTGCTCAAACACATGAAACGACGTGATCAAATCAAACTTTCGCGGGCCAAGGTCGGTTTGCTCCCAAGGGCTGCTGAAAACCTTTACACCATAGGTTTCTTCTGCATATCGGGCGTAGCTTTCGCCCGGTTCAATCCCTGTCACCTCGCAGTTTTCTGCTTTGCAGGCAGCCAGAAACTCGCCCGAACCCGAGCCGAAATCAAGCACCCTTGCGCCGTCAAATATCGCGGGCCGCAGCATTTCCAGCCTTCTGCCCGCCAGTTTTTTGCTGCGGGTCAAGTGAAACCGCGGTGGCTTTGATCCTGCCATTTGATAATCAAACCGGTAGGACGTGCGGTAATAGTCTGCCAGTTCCGCCTCTGTAGGCATGGGATCCGTGCGCAAAAGCCCGCAATTGGAACAGATCACCGTCCGCAACTTCTTGATCCGCCGGTCATAATCGCTGAGAACTGATTTTTCAGGGCTGGAACAGATGTTACACGGTAACTCCTGCCCGACGTAGGGGTAAGGCGTGAAGGGTATAACCCCCTTGATAAGCTGAACAGCCAGACCCACAGATTTTCCGATCTCTAAACAGCCGGTCGTTTAGCAAATCAAGGCACACCTGCCAAGGCCGCTTTTCAGGTGCCCGGTTCAACTGAGCCAGGTGTAACCGTTTGCACCAACATATCTGGGCCAAGCCGCCTTTGGCCCTAAAGCTTGGGCAGTTCGACCTTCACCACACAGTCATTGCCCCCGCCCTGGCAGCCAAAATCGCTACCACCGTAATTGCGGAACTTCAGACCAACCTCCTGTGGTTCCGGCTTTGGTTTGCCCTTTTTTTTCAGTTCGGCAACGATCGATGGCAGATGCACAAGGCAGGTGCCTTTTTTGCCGGACTTATTTTTAACGCCGGTCAGCCAGATGGTTCCGACGCCCTTAACCTTGAACTTATAGCCATCGGCGGAATTGATCTTTGCGGCGGTTACGAATTCGGATCGATCAAAAATAACGGTCGATCTCTGGGCGAAACCCGGCGCTGCCGTCAGAAAAATCACTCCGGTTACACGTATCAAACGGTTCATCAGACTTTCCCTTCGATGGTAACCGTGCACCCGGTTCCGGTGCCAAAACAAACCAGCTCTCCCAGTCCTTCGACAACTTCAGCCTTAAGTTCAAACGTGATCGGCACGCTTTTCTTGGCCTTTTTTTTCCACGCAACCGTGCCCGACTGGGATTCGATCAGTTTTCGCAGTTCAGGAATTTGCAGTTTGCAGTTTCGCTGCGGGTCCTTGACGTAAGTTACGCTGATGATGCGAAAAGAACCGCCGTTGCCAAGTGCAAACCTGACCGGACCGTTTTCCTGCAATTGCAGTTTGGATAAATATTTATCGCCCCTTTTATAGGGCTCGGCGGTGGCATCAAATGCCGTGAATGTAACAATGCAGGCGGTGCTGGCAAGGATCAGAAAATTTCGTAACATTATTTTGCTTTCAGTTATTTTGGAAATTCTTGGTTATCACAGAACGGGCAGCAGCCCAATGGTTCAGGTTTAAGGGATTGGAAATAGGCGACTTTTGGCCAACCTGTTGGGAGAAACATCTTATTGTTGCGGGGGCACCGGTTTTGGTGCGCCGTCGTCCCCCAGCGCCACAAACGTGAAAACACCATCCGTGACCTTTACCCGCTTGGTAGAGCGGTGGCGCAATACCCAGGCTTCCAGCCCGATGGCCAGCGACGTGCGGCCAACCCGTATGATCCGTGTATAGACGCATAAAATATCGCCAACTTTGACCGGCTTCAGAAAACTCATGGCTTCGATACCGACAGTCGCAACCCGGCTTTGGGTGCGCTGGGCAGCGGCGATACCGGCGGCGCTGTCCATCTGGCTTAGAACCCAGCCACCGAATATATCGCCGGAAGAATTGGTATCGGCAGGTGCGGCCACAGTCCGGATTGTCAGATCGCCCCGGGGTTCGTCATCAGACAAGACAGGCGACCCTATACCAAAGTGGCTTGTGTGGCGGCTTTGATGTCGTCCATGCTAACGCCATCGGCCTTTTCGATGACGCTCAATCCACCCGCAACAACGTCAAAAACCCCCAAATTGCTGATGATCCGGTCAACCACCGCCTTACCGGTCAGCGGCAAGGTGCATTCGCGCAAAACTTTTGAGTCCCCGTGTTTGTTGGTATGATCCATAATCACCACCACGCGCCCCACACCGGCCACCAGATCCATCGCCCCGCCCATGCCCTTGACCAGCTTGCCCGGGATCATCCAGTTGGCCAGATCACCGTTTTCGGCCACTTCCATCGCCCCAAGAATGGCCATGTTGATCTTGCCGCCCCGGATCATGGCAAAACTGTCGGCAGAAGAAAAATACGACGTGCGGTCCAGTTCGGTGATCGTTTGCTTGCCCGCGTTGATCAGGTCAGGATCAAGGTTTTCCTCGGTCGGGAACGGCCCCATGCCCAGCATGCCGTTTTCAGATTGCAGCGTGACATCCACGCCTGCCGGAATGTGATTGCTGACCAGCGTCGGAATACCGATGCCTAGATTGACATACCAGCCGTCCTGCAAATCCTGCGCTGCCCGCGCGGCCATCTGATCTCTGTTCCAAGCCATGCTTTTTCTCCTTAAGCGCCGAATATCGGGCGGTAAACCATCCAGTAGACCGGCCAAATCTGGGCGAAAAACAGATTGAACGGCAGCTCGATAAACCAGTCCATGCTGGGGATTTTCTTGTCGCCCCAAAAAATCAGAAACAGGAAGGTCGCGGCGTCCATAGCCAGATAAAATACAATGAACAATCTGATCACCGCTGCATTCCTTACCCGGCCGCACTGATCGTGCGTTGCTCAATCCGTTTTTCATGGCTGCCCTGAATAATCCGATGCACAAAAATACCGGGCGTGTGGATCAGGTCCGGCTCAAGGCTGCCCACGGGCACTATTTCCTCTACCTCGGCCACGCAAATACGTCCGCAAGTGGCCGCATTGGGGTTAAAATTACGGGCGGTTTTGCGGTAGATCAGGTTGCCCTGCGCGTCGCCCTTCCAAGCTTTGACGATAGACAGATCAGCCACGATACCAGTTTCCATGATATAGGTCTGACCGTCAAATTCCTTGTGCTCTTTACCCTCTGCAATCACCGTACCCACGCCGGTTTTGGTGTAAAACCCGGGAATTCCGGCCCCACCGGCCCGCATACGTTCCGCCAGCGTGCCCTGCGGGTTAAACTCCAGCGATAACTCGCCACTAAGGTACTGGCGCATGAACTCGTCGTTCTCGCCCACATAGGACGACATCATTTTTCTGACCTGTCTGTTTTCCAGCAACACACCAAGGCCAAAACCGTCAACACCCGCGTTGTTAGAGGCAACTGTAAGGTCTTTGACGCCTGACTGGCTGATTGCTGCGATCAACAGCTCCGGAATACCACACAGACCAAACCCGCCGGAGGCGATCATCATACCGTCTTTCAGCACCCCGTCCAAAGCATCTGCTGCGGTATCAAAAACTTTATCCATATTTCCCCCGGTGCCGGTTTAAATCAGTTCTGCCGCCCGTGGAAAATGGTGTCAATGGCTTACCGTGGTGATTTGGGCGATGTCGTCAATCCGGTAGCAATGCATGGGTTGCAGGGGGCTGTTTTTGTCCAGCGAAGGATGAATGAAATCTTGGCCTTCTATCCTGACCATGCCAATGCGGCGCATGACCGTCAGCGAGGCGGCATTGGTTGTCGACGCAAAAGAGCTTATCCGGTTGAGACGCAGCTTGCCAAAACCATGCCGCAGCCACGCCCGCGCGGCCTCGCTGGCCAGACCTTTTCCCCATTGATCTGCCCTAAGTCGCCACCCGATTTCGACCTCTCCATGCAAAAAATGTTCGTGCGGAAAATCAGGGCGTGACAGGCCGCACATGCCTATAAATTCGTTTGTATCGCGCAGCACGACCGCACCAAATCCAAACCCGTCCCGCCGCCATTTCTGCGCGGTTTTAACCATCGACGCTTGGGTTTCCGCCTTTGAATAAGGCGCCGGAAAAAACCTCATAACCTTGGGATCGGCATTAAGGTGCACAAACGGCGTTAGGTCCGCGGCGACAAACGGTCTGAGGATCAGGCGTTTGGTGGTCAGTCGCACGTAAGATCAAACTCTTTTTGATACCGGGTGATCAGGTCATTGTAATAGGCATCCAGTTCCGCATTGGGCTGCCGCGCGTCAATCGTTGTTGCCAGCGGGTCCGGGGCCGTGATCTGGCTGCCTGCAAGTTCTGACAACACAGCGTGGCCGCAAAACGGAACATAGACCTCTGAATATCCGCCCTCGTGCACCATAACCAACTTGCCATCGCAAAGTTTCTGCGCTGAAGCCATCATCTGCGTTGTCATTTCGCCAAATGTTTTTGCTGAACACAGCATGCGCCCCAAAGGGTCAACCGCCGCCGCGTCAAATCCGCAGGCAACGATTATGACGTCGGGCTTAAAACGATCCAGTGCCGGTTGCACCAGCTTGCGCATCGCAGTGACATAGGCCCCGTGCCCGGCTCCCGGTGGCAGAGGAATATTGATGTTATATCCAACGCCGTTTCCGACCCCCTGATCAGAAATATCGCCGGTGTCCAATGGGTAGTTATGCTCTTGATGGATCGAGATGCTAAGAACATCACTGCGCCCGTAAAATATCGCCTCTGTGCCGTTGCCGTGGTGCACGTCCCAGTCCACAACCGCAAATCGCTGCGCCAGCCCGGCGGCCTTTGCCGCTTCGATTGCTATTGCGATATTGGCCAACAGGCAAAATCCGTTGGGAAATTCCGGCAGGCAGTGATGCCCGGGCGGACGGGACAAGGCATAGGCGTTTTTTGTGTCACCGCGCAACACAGAAGAAACGGCGGCAATCGACAGTCCGGCGGACAGCGATGCAATTTCAAACCCGCCCCGGCCAAAGGGCGTGCGCAGACCCAGTTCGCCTCCGCCACTGTCTGACACTGCTTTGAATTTCGCCAGAAAATCAGCCGGGTGAACGCGCTCAAGCTGTTCAGACGTGGCGTTTGGTGCGGATGACACGGTCAATTCGGCAAGCAAACCTGTGACATCCAGAAGGTTTTTTAACCGTCGCTTGGTTTCCGGGTTTTCCGGCAATCCCGCCGTGACCAGCGGTTGCACAAGACCGCCAACCGGCAGGGTGAACGCATAGTCACCACCAGCGTGCCAAAAGCACCGCTCGTCCCAAAAAAATCCGGTTGCTGCCATGCGCCTGCACCCCTGATCTGTCAGGGGCGATACTGGCGCAAATCTAGTGGAATGAAAAGCAGGTGTCGCGCAACCAAAGCTATCATTCGGGCGAGGGGTCTTCCTCGTTCAAACCCGCACCGGCATCAGGTACTGCGATCGGTCTTTTCATCACAAATACGCTGCGCTCGCCAAGCGGCGCTGTATCTTCCACCTCCCAACCCAGCGTGAAATAATACGTGGGAGAGTCCGTCAGCAGATAAATCACATCGTCCCCACCGGCAAAGGCATACGCCTCTAAATGTCCAACCAAGGCCTGCGCCACGCCCTGGCCGCGGTGATCCTGTGACACCATCAAACAACTAAGCCACGGGGTCAGATGGGCGTGGCTTTCAACCTGTTCGTGTTCCACCAGCCAGACCATACCAACCGGCATGCCCTCAAGCATCGCCACGAATATTTCATCTATCGGGTCCTGCTCGATACGCTGAAATTCGTTTTCCCAGTCTTCAGGCGTAAACCCGCTTTCAGCACTCCACTCTGCCGCTGACCAGTCGATGCAAACGGCGCGGGCGTCTGGCACGTCACTCAGCGGGTGGATGGTAATCATTTGATGCGCGGTCCCGGGGCTGGGCTTTTCAAAAACGACAGTATCACAATGTTTACAAAACAATAACGGCGCTTTGCAACCGCCCTTCACCTGATCGCAGTGGGCGGCTAAATACAATGGATGGCCGATGGTTCAGGAATTTCAAAGTTCGTGTCCCCGACAGGTAAGATTGCGGTCAGGGTCACGCCAAAGGCATCGCGCAATCGTATTGACGCGACCTCTGGGGTTGTCCGCATATTTGTGACGGCAGTGCCGGAGGGCGGCAAAGCCAACGCTGCGGTTGCAAAGCTGTTGGCGGTTGCGCTTGGCGTGCCAAAATCGCATCTGGTGCTGGTTCGGGGCGGTACCGGCCGGGACAAAGTGTTTCAAATTGTGGCCTGAGCCTTCGCAGGCAGGTATCCGGGCTAAGACTTTTTGCCGGTTTGAATTGTGAAGCACATTGCCAACCAATCGCGCAAAAAGCGAATTCCAATTCGCTTAAAAGATTTTTCGAAAAATCTTTCGGGTGATCACAGCCTAGGTGTCGGCCTTGAACTGGTAACTGCCCTCGGGCAGATCAAGCGCTGCCTCAAGGTCTTTAAGCTGGGCCATCGTCAGGGTTATTTTCTGAACCCGGTTCAAGCGCTCGTCAAATTGCTCTACCGTGATGCAATCCGCAAAAGCAGAGATGGTAACGTCCTCTTGCAGGGGTGCGCTGCCTTCATCAATCAAGGTGATCAGGGAGGCGTCAAATTCGTGTTCTATGGTAAACATGGCAGCGGTTTTACAATCCGCACCGCCATCAGGCAATGCCGTAAAGTCCATGCCCTTACCAAATTGTGAAGCGCAATTCTTCCGGTGTCAGGCAAATCTGATCGCTACAGGTCTGCAGCGATAAAACCGCCGACAGGGGACCGGCTTTTCCGTCAGGTATTTCCGCATTCAAAACGATTGACCCTTCATAAAGCGCCAGCGGTTTGGCGTTGAAACTAAGGGATTTCACCAGCGGCTGAGGGTAGCTTGCCGCCGCAACCGGCACACCGGCCAGCCGCAGTTCCGTGGGGATATAGAAGTCTTCCAACGGTTTATGGGCATTGATGTGCCAGCCGTCCTTGACCGTCAAAACCACCCGGAACTGATCGTCGCCGGGTATGAACGCGGCCTCTATCTTGACCGCGCCACCACCAATAAACCGGATTGCGCCGCTTTCGCCGCGGTCCAGCGTCTGCGCTGCCTTCAGGACAAAGGCGCGCTGGTCGGGGATTTCCAATGCCTGCCCTGAAAGAGACGCGGCCAGAACAGTTGCCTGCCGGATCAAGTGCGGCGCCTCCATGCGTTTGGCAAGGCCGGACATCAGTGCCAGTGCCAGTCCGTTGCCGCTGGGCAGTTCAGTGTCATCAACCGGGCGGATGACGCCCAGACCGTCGTGGCGCTGACTCATCACGAATGCACCGTCACCTTTGGCAAATCGATTTGGTATTTGGGCGTTCAAGGTGCTTGCCTGTTCCAGCCAAAACTGTCGATCGGTTTCCGTCTTGCCAAAATCGTGCAGGGCCAGCATGGCCAGCCCCAGTGCGGCGTAATCTGACAACTGTGCCGGAACACCAATTGTACCTTCAAAAGAAACACGCGACAGGTCGCCGTCGTTGAACATTTCAGTCAGAATATACCGCGCGGCCCTGGAAGCCGCGTGATAAAGTGCAGGTTTATCAAATATATAGGACGCCTCGGCCAGCGTTTCGATCATCGCGGCATTCCATGACACCACGATCTTTTCATCGCGAAAGGGCGGCGAACGCCGGGCGCGGGCTTCGCGAAGGTCGGACAGAACCTGGTCAGTTTCTGCGTAATATTCAGCCTCGTCAATGCCCAGCTGCGCCGCTGTTTCCGCTGCAAACTCTACGGTGTGCAGTATGTTGCTGTCTTCAAAGCTGCCCGGATCGGTGACGTTATAGACCTTGCTTAGTAAATCGGCCTTTGCACCGGTCAGCGCCTGAAAATCCGCAGCCGTCCAGATGTAAAACGCGCCTTCTTCTGATGTGCCTGCCGGTGTTTCGCTGTCCGCGTCCAGGGCCGCATAAAATGCGCCATTGTCTGCCGTCAGATCACGCAGCACAAATTCAATTGTCCGCAGGGCGGCCCGACGATAGCGGGGTTCGCGCGTGGCCCGCCAGGCCCGCACCAGCAGACGCCCGGTCAGCGCCTGCGTGTAAAGCATCTTTTCAAAATGTGGAATTTGCCATTCAGGATCAATCGCATAGCGGTGAAACCCGCCGCCGACATGATCGTGAATTCCACCCTTTATCATGCCGTCCAAAGTGGATGTTACAGCCATCAGCAGATCAGCATCGCCAGTCCGCTCTGCCTGATCCAGCAAAAACAGAAACAGCGGTTCTTCCGGGAATTTCGGCGCAACCCCAAGGCCGCCGTTAAATTCATCAACCTCAAGCGCAATGGTTTTCGCCGCAGCGTAAATTGCCTCCGGCGTCAGGTCGGCGGCGGCAACCGTGCTGTTCAGATAGTCTTGAAACAGCGCGGAAAAATCCGATCCGACTTTCGAAACCGCGCCGGGGTCCTCGGTCCACAATGACGCGATTTGCGTGATTACTTCGGTAAAGGCGACAGGCGGAAAATACGTGCCGGCAAAAACCGGATCGCCGTTTGCTGACAAAAACACCGAATTTGGCCAGCCACCGCTTTTGGCCAAAAACTCGGTCACCAGTTGGAACTGTTCGTCAAGGTCAGGCCGCACCTCGCGGTCGATCTTTATTGACACATAATTGTCGTTCAGAATTTTGGCGATTGCCGCATTTTCAAAGCTTTCCCGGCGCATCACGTGACACCAGTGGCAGGCGGCATAACCCACTGATACAAATATCATTTTATTTTCCTGCCGGGCCTTTTCCAGCGCTTCGTCCCCCCACGGATACCAGTCCACGGGGTTGTGAATATGCTGTTGCAGATACGGCGAGGCTTCGCCCAGCAAGTGGTTGGGTTGCTGGGCAAGCGCGGGGGGGCCAAACAGGCAAACAAGGGCAATCAAAACGTATTTCATAGTCTGATCTTAGCGGTCAATTCACCGGCTTGCGATCACTTTGACGCGACGGTGCCAATCGGCGTCATGCGCCATACATCCGCACAAAGTTGCGAAGGATTTTTTCGGGGTACTCCACGTGGGCCGCGCGGCAGATATTGATCAGGCGCGTGGCATCTTCGGGCGGAAAATAACCGCGGTCTTTGTAAATGTTGATCCGCAGTTCAAACTCTGCCCCGTCAGCCTCCGGGTGAAATTGCGTGGCATAGATGTTTTCTTTGTACCGGATCATCTGGAATGGACAAATGGTCGAGCTGATCAGATGCACGCAGTCGCGCGGTTGGGACTGCACGGCCTCTTTGTGCCCGGCGAAAGCTTTGAAATCGTTGGGAATACCCGCCAAAAGCGGATCCAGCTTTCCGTCTTGTGTCAAACTGCAATCCGTTGGCCCAACGCTTTCAGAAAAGCGTTCCTTGGTGACCGGCGCACCCAGATGATGGGCCAGAATACCGATACCGTAACAACATCCCAGAAAGGGAATATCGTCCTTGATGACGCCGCCCATCAGCGACAAAGCGACATCTTCCACCCGTTTTTCAGTCGGCGACTTCTTATCAGGCGGATCAGAAATGCAACCCGGCCCGCCGCCGATAATGACACCGGAATAAGCGCTGAGATCCAGATCCGGCGGCAGGGGCGACTGATCCAGCCGGATGCGGTGCACATCCGCCGCCGCCAGCCCTCCCTTGGCCAAAAAGGCTGCAAATTCGGCGTCTGCGGCCTCGGTCTCGGGGCGCAGTTGCAAGATCAGGAAGGGTTTCATGGGCGGCGAAATTGGCTGTATGGATTTCATATGGTTTTGATATGGTTTTCATACATATGATTGCCCGCGCTAGTCCAGCGCCCAAAACGGCGATTGCGCCTTGGCGATGATCATGCCGTCAAAGCGCAGAATGCCGCCAACCGCCGCCTCGGTGCAATCAAACGGCGACCAGACGACCGTGAACACTCCACCCAGCGTTTCAACCACGGCCCAGTTGTAAGGAACGCCGCCGAAGGTGTTTCGGGCGACACCGCAGGACTGCACCAAGCCTGCCCCAAAACCAACCGGGCTGGTGGGTTCATCTTCCTTGACCAAAAGGCCGGACGGCACGAAGGATTTCGCGTCAATGGTCAGATCGGCGGGGGTTTGCAAGAAATCCTCTTCCGTTGCGAAAAACGCGGTTTCGTGTGAAAAAACCGCCAGCGAGATGCTGATCTTTCGACCGTTCATAACATCCGCGATCAGCTTGGTCCGGTTTGGCACCACTTGCGGCACATTGACGGCCAGGCACTGGGTTTGGGTGACCGGTTCGTCGTTTTCAAAAATCGTCAGGTTCAGAGTGCTTTCCACGGTTTCGGTGCCGTGGGTGGTTTCTTCCACGTGATCAATGGTGGCACTCACGCAGTGGCCCAGATCAAACATCGGATTGGCGGTGATGATGTTGCCCGAGGCCGATCCCAGCCACAATTCCGCCCCGTCACCGTCTTTGACGGACAGGTATTCCACCCCGCCAAAATCGGCCCGGTTGGGCTGAAAGCGCGGGTTGTCAACGACGGCGGACAGTTCCTCGTCGCTGCCGGATTTGAAACCGATGAGGTCAAAATTAGAGGCCATTGGGGGTTTCCTTTGGTGGGATGTGCGGGCGTTTCGGTAGCGGTTATTGAGGCGGGCGTCCAGTGCGCGGGGGGTCGCAGGGGGTTGGGGTGATGGGTACGGGTGGTGGGTTGCCACCCATCCAATGGCGATCGTTGTTAGGGTGGGTGCCAACCCACAGTGAACTACGGTATGGCGGGCGGTGGCGGGGTGAACCCCGCCCTACGGTTTTTGTCTTCCCCGCCGGTTTGCAGCTGTCATCCCCGCGCAGGCGGGGACCCCTTTCAGTCTGGCGCTC
>CAYZQS010000006.1:35142-52996 GCA_964480735.1 uncultured Rhodobacterales bacterium | reverse complement strand
GCCACCAGTGATCCGGCGCTATCCAAAACAAACCATGTGCCAATGCTCAGCAATATGATCCTGCGTGACAACTGTGGTGCCTCGCGCAAACCGGTTGTGGCAAGCATCCACAGACAGATGCCCCAGCCAACCATAATGCCGCCACTGACAGCACTGAGAAACCGCATCTCGGAAGCTTCGCCGGTTTGTGCCCCGTCTAAGGGCCAGATCATCACATCCGCCAAAAACACCACGATGCCGTTTGTTGACGGGTGCGCCCCGAGGGCAATCACAATGCCAAACACCACCACCATCGCTGATCCGGCCTGCAACCATTTTATCCTTTGTTCCAAAGTCATGGGATTTCCTTTCGTATTGCATATCTCCGGGTGTTTCGTGCCAAAGTCAGATAATCAAAACAATTACCTCGATGGTAAGTGTGTAACGCAGAGAGTTGCCCTAATGTGCGGCATACCGGAGGCACCGCATGCAAACCCAATTTGGAACAACACTGAAACACTGGCGCGGCATGCGCCGGATGAGCCAGCTTGATCTGGGACTGGCGGCCAACGTGTCTGCCCGCCATATCTCTTTTCTGGAAACCGGACGTGCCGACCCCAGCCGCCCGATGGTGCTGCAACTGGCCGAAACCCTTGCGATGCCACGTGCTGCACGAAACGGTTTGCTGACGTCCGCCGGATTTGCCCGTGTCTATCAGGACCGCAGCCTTGACAGTGCCGATCTTGCGCAGGTGCGCGAGGCCATAGACTGGACGATCGCGCGGCATGATCCCTATCCCGCTGTGGTATTGGATCGCCTGTGGTGTCTGGTCAGTGCCAACAAAAGCGGCACCATGATGCTGGGCGCGTTCGGTGTGAACATCGGCGACAGTATGTTGACAGCGATGACAGAAAGCGGATGGCAATATCTTGAAAACTGGCCGGAGGTTGCGCACCACATGATTCAGCGTCTGCGCACGGAAAGTTCGCATTTTGGCGGCGTGCCGGAACTTGACCATGTGGCGAACACCCTGGCTGC
Organism: uncultured Rhodobacterales bacterium; assembly: GCA_964480735.1. GTDB lineage: Bacteria > Pseudomonadota > Alphaproteobacteria > Rhodobacterales > Rhodobacteraceae > UBA5972. The sequence continues at coordinate 51,979 of CAYZQS010000006.1, read as the reverse complement.
GGACAAAGAAGTGCGGGAATTTGAAATATCGGGCCCGCTGCCCGCCATTATTCCGGCGCGTTACCGGGTGGGCGATACCGTTATGTCGCTGTTTTCCACCATTGCGCAATTTGGTGCCGCAGAAGACATCACGCTGGCCGATCTCAGGATCGAGATGATGTTTCCGGCGGATGCGGCCACCAAGAAAATGTTCATGTCTGCGGCCAATTGAGGCCCGGCAATCCGGCATCTTGCCTCCAACGGGTTCTTCACGAGCATGTCAGGCGGCGCTGAATGGCTTGCGTGGCATGGCGATGAACGCCTAAGATTCCTCAACCGTAATCACAGAAATCTGTATGTCCAAAACCCGAGCACTAAGACAAAAGGCTGTATTTCGCACATTGATGCGCGGGCTGGTCCTGATTGGGTTCATTTTACTGGTGAACTACGGCGTGCGGCAGTTGCTGGAGATGGTTAAAACCACGGGCACCGGTGATGCGCAAACGATCCTGACTGGGGTCATCATCGCCAGTTTGCTGCTTTATACCATCCTGATGGCCGTCCCTTTTGTGCCCGGCGTTGAAATCGGTCTGTCGCTGTTGATGATCCAGGGCGCAACGGTCGCGCCTTATGTTTTTCTGGCGACATTTACCGGACTGACCATCAGCTTTTTGATCGGGCATTACCTGCCTGCCTCTGTTTTGCGCAAAGCACTGGAAGATCTGGGGTTCAAACGCGCCAGCGCGCTGATTGCGCGGATTGAACCGCTGGGCCGGGAACAGCGCTTGGCGCTGATCCGCAGGCGGCTGCCTGCATGGATGGCAAAAACGGTGGTCAGATACCGTTATCTGACGATTGCGATTGCCCTGAATATTCCCGGCAATTCCATCATCGGTGGTGGCGGCGGCATTGCCCTGATCACCGGTTTCAGTGGCCTGTTTTCCCCAGTGGCCACCATGATAACCTTTGCCCTTGCTGTCTCGCCGGTGGCGTTGGCGGTTTATTATTTTGGCACCGGATTTTTGGGCTGACGGCGAATGCGCCGTATTTGGCACAATTTTGGACGTTGGCGGCTTTTGTTTGCCCACATTCCGGCCTAAACGGTTTTCAAGACTGAAAGATGGACCGTTCAATGTCAGACACCAAGCCGCTGGTCATTTTCACACCCTCGGGCAAGCGTGGGCATTTCCCTGTGGGAACGCCTATTTTGCAGGCGGCGCGGTCGCTTGGGGTTGATCTTGATTCTGTCTGTGGCGGGCGGGGAATTTGCTCTAAATGCCAGATTACACCGGCATACGGTGAGTTTCCCAAACACGGTGTGACGGTTTCAAATGGCGCACTCAGCGACTGGAACGCGGTTGAGGAACGATATGACCGCATCCGCGGCCTGCCCAAAGGGCGGCGGCTGGGCTGTCAGGCGCAAGTGCAGGGTGACGTGGTTATTGATGTGCCACCGGAAAGTCAGGTGCACAAGCAGGTGGTCCGCAAAGCCGCCAGTGCACGCGCAATAACGATGGATCCGGCGACAAAACTTTATTACGTCGAAGTTGAACAACCAGACATGCATTCACCATCGGGTGATTTGGAACGGCTGGCGGATGCTTTGGATAAACAGTGGAATATCAAGGATGTAAAAGCCGATCTTCACATCTTGCAGATGATGCAACCGGCCCTGCGAAAGGGAAATTGGACAGTCACCGTGGCGGTACACAAATCCCGCACAGCAGAGCCGCCGCGCATCATGCACATGTGGCCGGGATATTATGATGGGGCCATTTACGGGCTGGCGGTTGACCTTGGCTCGACCACCATTGCCGCGCATCTTTGCGATCTGTCAGACGGCGTGGTCAAAGCCTCTGCCGGTGTAATGAACCCGCAAATCCGATTTGGTGAGGATTTGATGAGCCGGGTGTCCTATGTGATGATGAACCCCGGCGGTGATGTGGAAATGACAAACGCCGTGCGCACCGCGTTGAACGGTCTGGCAAAGGATATTGCCGCAGAGGCCGGGATTGCGCCGGACCTTATCATGGAGGTGGTGTTTGTCTGCAATCCCGTCATGCACCACCTGTTGCTGGGCATTGATCCGGTGGAACTGGGACAGGCGCCGTTTGCCCTGACCACGGCCAATGCACTGACGTTGGCGGCGCGGGATTTGGACCTTGATCAGCTTAATCAGGCCGCGCGGGTTTATGTTTTGCCCTGTATCGCCGGGCACGTGGGTGCGGATGCAGCGGCGGTGGCACTTTCAGAAGAACCAAACAAATCCAAGGATTTGGTGCTGATTGTTGATGTTGGCACCAACGCCGAAATCCTGCTTGGCAACACCAATAAAGTGCTGGCTTGTTCGTCCCCGACCGGCCCGGCCTTTGAAGGCGCGCAGATTTCCAGCGGCCAGCGGGCAGCGCCCGGCGCGATCGAGCGCGTGGAAATTGACGCGGACACCAAGGACCCGCGGTTTCGGGTTATCGGCAGCGATCTGTGGTCAGACGAGCCGGGCTTTGACGCGGTCATCAAAGATACCGGCGTGACCGGCATTTGCGGCTCTGGTATCATCGAGGTTGTGGCGGAAATGCGCATGGCCGGAATTATGGACCGGGGCGGTTTGATCGGCTCTGCCGCGGATGTTGGCACATCACGCTGCGTTCCGGAGGGGCGAACCAATGCCTATGTTCTGCATGACGGCAGCGCGTCCGGCGGGCCATTGATCACCGTAACCCAAGGCGACATTCGTGCCATTCAACTGGCCAAATCAGCGCTTTATGCGGGGGCAAAGCTGTTGATGGATAAGCTGGAGGTGAAAAACGTCGACCGGGTGGTACTGGCTGGTGCATTTGGGGCCCATATTTCGCCAAAACACGCGATGGTTTTGGGCATGATCCCCGATTGTGCGCTTAACAAGGTGATCTCTGCCGGAAACGCAGCCGGAACCGGCGCGCGCATTGCCCTGTGCAACGTGGCCTCGCGCATTGAAATCGAACGATTGGTGCGGGAAATTCACAAAGTGGAAACCGCGGTGGAACCAAAATTCCAGGACCATTTCGTCGCCGCCAGCTATATCCCGCACGACAGTGACCCGTTTGTGGAACTGGCGAAGGTCGTCACCCTGCCCGCCCCAAGGTTCAACACCGGTTCAAACGGAGCCAAGCCAAGACGCCGCCGCCGGGGCTGATCCTGATTGATTGAGAAATGAGCTGTTAACCTGAACCGCCGCCAAAAGGCGGAAAAGCCGGTTCTATCCACCTATAAAAACGTCCGGGCGTGGGCGCGATCTGCGCTTTCCAGATGCGGAATGGCGTTAAACTGCGTCAGAAACGCGGTGCCGCCGATGATCCTGAAACGGCTGTAGGACGCATTATAAGTCATCAGGATCAAATCAATCAGCGCTTGCGTGTCCAGCCCCAAAACCGCCTGCATCATCACCCCGATCGGCCCGCCGGAACTGACAATCAGCGTGTTGTGATCCTGTTTGGCGACCTCTGCAATGGCCGATTTTACGCGGCTTTGAAACGTCTCAAAACGCTCCGGTGCCTGCCTGATCTGGCCATTTTTCCAGGCCTGCATCACCGCAATAAACATGGCGGCCAGTTCTTCGCCGGTTTCGGGCTGGCCGAGATTTCGGGACCGGCGGTATTCATCTTCCATGCTGTGAAAGGCAATCTCGTTCAAACGCGGATCAAACGTAACCTCATCAAACATAAGCGATTTTTGCATGGCCGACAGGGTTTCCCTATGCCGCCTCAATGTGCCGCAAACCACTTTGTCCGGCGCAGGCAGATGATCCACCACATGCTGCCCCAGCCAGTCTGACTGCTGGTGCCCCAAAGGTGACAAACGGTCATAATCATCCGAACCAAACGATGCCTGCCCGTGGCGTATCAGTATCAGTTCACCCAATTTTCCCCCAAACCGGACCGTTCCGGCAGTTTGTGCGGCGTTGAAGGACTGGTAGGCCCGGCAGGACTCGAACCTGCGACCAAAGCGTTATGAGCGCTCTGCTCTAACCAACTGAGCTACAGGCCCGCCTGCGGGTTGCTTAGCTGCGCCGGGTTGTGCGGTCAAGACGTGCAATCCGGCGTTTTCAAGCGCAAAAATATGCGCTACATCGGCGGCACCTCATGCTGCTGACCCAACCACGGAATTGCGATGAACACCCCCACAAACGGCCTTACCTACGCGCAGTCGGGCGTTGACATAGACGCCGGCAATGCGCTGGTGGAGCGGATAAAACCCCACGCGCGGTCAACCAAACGCCCCGGCGTGATGGACGCGCTGGGCGGGTTTGGGGCGCTGTTTGATCTGAAAGCCGCCGGTTATGTTGATCCCATTCTGGTGGCGGCTACAGATGGCGTTGGCACCAAGCTGAAAATTGCGATTGATACGGATGTTGTAGACACGGTGGGCATCGATCTGGTGGCTATGTGCGTGAATGATCTGGTGTGTCTTGGCGCGGAGCCCTTGTTTTTTCTGGATTACTTTGCCACCGGCAAGTTGCGCCCAGACGCGGCGGAACAGATTATCAGCGGCATCGCTGCCGGGTGTCAGCAGGCCGGAGCGGCCCTGATTGGCGGTGAAACTGCTGAAATGCCCGGGCTTTATCAGAACAATGATTTTGATCTTGCGGGCTTTGCGGTTGGGGCAATGGAGCGGGGCACAGCACTGCCCAATGGGGTTGTCGCGGGCGATGTTTTACTTGGGATTGCCTCAGACGGCGTGCATTCCAACGGCTTTTCGCTGGTGCGGCGGATTGTCAAGAACAGCGGGCTGACGTGGAACGCGCCCTGCCCCTTTGGCGGGGGCACGCTGGCGGCGGCCCTGCTTTCACCCACCCGCATCTACGTCAAATCCGCGCTGGCCGCCCTTGACGGTGGTGGCGTTCACGCGCTGGCTCATATCACCGGTGGCGGTCTGACTGAAAACCTGCCCCGGATTTTGCCCGAGGGTCTGGGCGCAACCATTGATCTTACCGCCTGGGCCATGCCGCCGGTTTTTGGCTGGCTGGTTGGGCAAGGCGGGCTGGCGCAATCGGAACTGTTAAAAACATTCAACGCCGGGATCGGCATGGTTGTGGTTGTCGCGGCTGACAGGGCCGATATCATTAGCGAAGTTCTGTGTAAGAACGGCGAAAATGTCAAAGCAATCGGCCATGTCACAAGCGGCGAGACCATCACCTATACCGGCACCCTGACGTGAGCCGCAAACGGGTTGCCATTTTGATTTCGGGCACCGGATCAAACATGGTGGCACTGGTTGACAGCATGACGGGCAACCATCCGGCCCGGCCTGTTTTGGTTCTCAGCAACAACGCCGATGCACCGGGTTTAATCAGTGCAAAAGACCGCGGTATTGCCACAGCGGTTGTCGATCACCGGCCGTTTGAGGGTGACCGGCATGCTTTTGAAGCAGCCTTGCAGGCAAAATTGCATGAATTTCAGCCCGATATCCTGTGCCTTGCCGGGTTTATGCGGATATTGACCGCGGAATTTATTGCCAGATGGACGGGTAAAATGCTGAACACCCATCCCTCGCTGCTGCCCAACTATAAGGGCCTGAACACCCACGCCCGGGTTTTGGCGGCGAAAGAGACGGTTCACGGCTGCAGCGTGCACGAGGTGACGGCAGAACTGGACACCGGGCCGATCCGCGGTCAGGCGCGCGTTGAAATCATGCCGGATGATACAACCGATATTCTGGCGGTGCGGGTTCTGGCGATGGAGCACCGGCTGTACCCGCTTGTTCTGCGGCGGTTTGCAGGTGGTGAAAAATCGCCGGTCTTTTTACCGTGAGCAACGTTTCGAGCATCCGAAACCTTGGCCCGGCGGTCGAGGCGATGTTCGCCCAAATTGGGATAACCACCGCTGAACATCTGATTGATATCGGTGCCGACGACGCTTACCGCCAACTGCTGGCAAACGGTGTGCGTCCGCATTTCATCGGCTATTACGCGCTTGTCATGGGATTGCAGGGGCGACCCTGGAACGATTGTCAGGGCAAGGAAAAAGACGCCCTGCGCACCCGCTTTGAGACGCTAAAGGCAGCGCGTCCGGTACAGGCAGCGAACAAATCAGAAATTGAAGCGGTTCTTGACCGCATCGGCGTGATCAAGCCTGAGCGCTGATTCTGTATGGCCATTCATGGCAAAGAACGCAGCACCTGTTTTCATCTTTGCCCAAATACTCAAAAAACTAAACCGTCGGCGCCGGGCTGGTCTTACGTGTTGAGTATTTGGGCAAAGATGAAATTCTCAGGGAAACAGGAAACGGTGCCAATATTTGATATTTAACACCGTTTTGGCTGTTCCCAATCAGCCCACCATTTCCAATCCGGCAAAGAAATACGCGATTTCCACAGCGGCTGTTTCCGGCGCGTCAGAGCCGTGAACGGAGTTTTCACCAAGGGACAGCGCGTGTTCTTTGCGTATGGTGCCGGGTTCCGCGTCGGCGGGGTTTGTCGCGCCCATCACCTGGCGGTTGAGTGCAACGGCGTCTTCGCCCTCCAGCACCTGCACCACGATCGGACCCGAAGCCATAAACTCGCACAATTCGTCATAAAACGGACGTTCTTTGTGGACCTCATAAAAAACGCCGGCCTGGGCTTTTGTCAGATGGATGCGTTTTTGCGCGATGATGCGCAATCCGGCGTCTTCCAGCATCGCGGCGATCTTGCCTGTCAGGTTGCGTTTGGTCGCGTCGGGTTTGATGATTGAAAAAGTGCGCTGCAGGGCCATTTACGTCGTCCTTTGATTGAATTTGCGGCCAACTAGCATGGCTTGCCGGGCTTGAAAAGGCACGTTTTTGCCGGGCCCGCGCCGATTGACACCACGGGTGCCATAAGGCATTCCCCGCCCCATGTTACGCATCTCTGACATCAGTTTTTCCATCGAAGGGCGGCCGCTGTTTGTGGACACCGGTGTGGTGATCCCGACCGGGCACAAGGTGGGTTTTGTCGGACGCAACGGCACCGGCAAAACCACGTTGTTTAACCTGATCACGGATGAATTGCATCTGGACGGCGGGCAAATTTCTGTGCCCAGGGGCGCACGGATTGGCGGGGTGGCGCAGGAAGCACCGGCCAGCCAAATGTCGTTGATTGATACGGTTTTGCAGGCCGATACCGAGCGGTTGAACCTGCTGGCAGAGGCGGAAACGGCAACGGATCCCACCCGCATCGCTGATATTTATGCCCGTCTGGGGGATATCGACGCCTATTCCGCTGACGCCCGCGCCGCGGCCATATTGTCGGGCCTTGGATTTGATCAGGCCGCGCAACAGCGCCCCTGTGCCGATTTTTCCGGCGGCTGGCGCATGCGCGTGGCACTGGCGGCGGTGCTGTTTTCGGCACCGGACATTTTGTTGCTGGATGAGCCGACAAACTATCTTGATCTGGAAGGCACGATCTGGCTGGAAACCTATCTGGCCAAATACCCGCATACGGTGCTGGTGATTTCCCACGACCGGGCATTGCTGAACCGTTCGGTCAACTCGATCCTGCATCTGCACCAGCAAAAGCTGACGTTGTGGACCGGTGGATATGACCAGTTTGACGCGGCCCGGCGTGAAAAGCTGGCGCAACAGGCCGCACAGCGCAAAAAGCAGGATGCACGGCGGGCACATTTGCAAAAATACGTGGATCGTTTCCGCTATCAGGCGACCAAAGCCAAGCAGGCACAATCGCGCCTGAAAATGATCGCCCGCATGACACCGATTGCCGATGACAGGCAGTCCGGCACCCTGGCGTTCAACTTTCCGTCGCCCGAAGAATTGTCACCACCGATTATCAAGCTGGAAGATGTTGCGGTTGGTTATGACGGCACGCCAGTGTTGCGCGGTCTTGATCTGCGTATAGACCAGGACGACCGCATCGCCCTGTTGGGGGCAAACGGAGAGGGGAAATCCACCTTATCCAAGCTGCTGGCCGGGCGTCTTAAGCCCATGACGGGGCGCATCCATGCCTCTTCCAAACTGCGGGTTGGCTATTTTGCTCAGCATCAGGTGGACGAGCTTGACCTTGACGACACGCCGCTTCAGCACATCCGCACATTGCGCCCACAGGAAACACCGGCCCGCCAGCGGGCGCGGCTGGCTGCGGGTGGACTGGGGCCTGATCAGGCGGATATAGTTGTGCGCAAATTGTCTGGCGGGCAAAAATCCCGTCTGTCACTTTTGATTGCCACCATTGATGCGCCGCACATCCTGATTTTGGACGAGCCCACCAACCACCTTGATATTGAAAGCCGCGAGGCGCTGGTGATGGCGCTGAACGACTATACCGGGGCTGTCATTCTTGTCAGCCACGACCCGCATCTGATTTCACTGGCGGCGGATCGTCTGTGGCTGGTGCAGGGCGGTCAGGTGAACGTTTATGACGAGGACATGAACGCCTATCGTAATTTGCTGCTGTCCCAAAGGGGTGCAGCTGGCAAACCGGCAAAAGAAACCGCCAAGACCCCACCGCCGCCGCGCACCACGGGAACCGGCAAAAAAACCAACATTCAGCCACTTCAAGCGGATGTCAAGACCTGTGAAGACCGGTTGGCCAAACTGGAAGATATGCAGACACGTCTTGATAAAAGCCTTGCCAATCCCGATCTTTACAATGGCGAAAACGCTGCACGAGTGAAGGATTTGCAAATGAAACACAGTGAATTGCAGGCGGCCCAGAAACGCGCCGGCGATCTGTGGGTGAAAGCGGTGGAACGGCTGGAAGCCGCCAAAGCATGAGTGGTGACGATACCGCCAGCCTGATTTACCTGCTGGTTTTGGGCGTGGCCATCAGCGCCTGGGTATTTGCCCGCTATCGCCACCGGCTGACCCAGGCACTGCAACAGGCGCTGTTGTGGGTGCTGTTGTTTTTGGGCGTTGTGGTGTTGTACGGCTTTAAAGACGACCTGCAAAGCACGGTGTTTCCGCGGCAGGCGGCGGTTTTTGACGGCGAGCGTTTTGCGCTTGCCCGCGCCGCAGACCGGCATTTTTACCTGACGCTGGATGTGAACGGTGTGGACATTGATTTTGTGATCGACACCGGGGCCACCGGCGTGGTGCTCAGCCGTGCAGACGCGCAGGCGGTCGGGTTTGAGCCTGAAAACCTGCTGTACCTCGGCATTGCCAACACCGCCAACGGACAGGTGCGCACCGCACGGGTAAAGCTGAAAACTGTACGTCTGGGCGATTTCGCAGACCAGAACGTCACCGCATGGGTGAATGACGGTGAACTGGACACGTCCCTGCTTGGCATGACCTACCTGTCGCGGTTTTCCAGTATCGAGATCACCGGTGACACGTTGTTTTTGACCCGGTGAGGGGGCTTTCGCTCTCTGGCTGAAATTGATGATTTGGTTAAAATACGGTGGGTAACAAACATTCACCATTTTCCCATGATGTGCCGCGGGGTTGATCTTAGCAATGATACAGGGCAATTTTATTGAAGTTTAGCGCCCAAATTCCGGATGCACATCAAATACCTTGACCCAAATCTTTTCAAACCGGGCTTTTGCCGGTGCGCTGTCAAAACGGGCCCGCAAATGGCGGTGACGAAATCCGCAATGCCCAAGCTGGCCCTGATAGGTCAGATCATAGTGCCAGACCATTTCTATTCCCGGCAAACCAAATGTTTTGAGGTCCACCACAACGGGAAAGTCCGACGATTCAGTAAAAACCGTTTTGTGCTGTTCGTATCCAGTTTCGTCGGTTCCGCAGATAAATCTGGATTCGTGTACGCCTTCTTCCTTAACGCCGCCGCCAGCCGCCAATTTCTTGTGCTGTGAAACGTCAACGCCGCAGAGGTCTTTGAACAGCGCGCGTAAAAAGCTTGGAGGGCCCGGCAAGGCGGTAAGGTCTTCAACGTCCCCGTGCGCGGGCTCCTGAACCATTCCGCCAACCAAAATCATCCAGTTCGGCGCACCGGGCCCGTTCTTAATTCGTGGCATCTGCCTTCCAATCCCTGTTCTTACCCCACCATCATAAACCCGCGCTTGATCGCGTGGTCCTGAAAGGCCTCCAGAACCCAGTAATCTTCGGCTGTTGTCAAGGTGACGCCCTTAAGCAGAAGCCGGGTGCGGCACGGGGCAAGTTTTTCATCCTCAAACACCTTCTGCAGCGCATTTTGTACCTGTACAACCTGCGCCTCAGGCATCTGCGCGCTGACAACAAAGGGTGGTGCAGGCGCTGGATAAGTGCTGCCCAGCACCTTAATGCCATCCAGCGTTTCGGGGTATTTTATTTGCAACAGTGCCAGCGTCACGCTGTCAATCGCGGCCACATCCACCTGCCCATTTTGCACCAGTTCAAGACTGGCAAAATGGCTGCCGCTGACGGTCAATGTGGCGAAAAAATCCCCCGCCCCGTGGCGTTGCGAGATCAGATGGCGCAGCGCGCTCATGCCGGAATGACTTTCCGGCCCGTTGATTGCGGCACGTGTGCCGATCATGTCACGAACGTCTTTGAACGGGCTGTGCTGTCGAACGATGATCTGGCTGCTGTAGTTGCCATCCGAACAACCAGGCGCGGAATAGAGCGGTGTTGCAATCGGGCGCAGGGTTTCCTTGTGCCGCGCGATCACGTCAAAGCCGCAGCACTGGCTGAAAAACAGATCCGGATCATCCCAAAGTTCAGAGACTGCGCAACCGCGTGTCAGTTGATCCGGCACACCCGAAAATCCGTGACGGCGCAGTTCACGCGCCAGTGCGGCCCAAAACACATCGTTGGAGTCACGGGTCGCGTCCATATCATACATCGGCAGACTGGCTGTCGCCATCAGTCACCATCGGGTTTTCAAGAAACGGTATCGTTCAGGGATATATCCCGATTTTCGGTTCAATTCCATCAGAATTTCGCCCGGGCGGCTTTTTGGTTCAGGGCTGGTTCTTTTGCGCCTTTGCCTGCCAGTTGCCGCTCTCCTGTGACCAGTATTTCGCCGGTAATCCGGCGTCTGTCAGGGTTTTCCACTGGCCACGCGCCACTTCCAGCGCCGCCGGATCATTGCCGTCAAATATCACGCAAACGCGCTGGTAGCCCTGACATTCCGCAGCTCTGACATCACAGCCATCAACCGCCATCATGATCTCGGCGTGATTGGTGTTTTCATCGCTGAGTGTCAGCAATACCGGCTGCATATCCGACCGATCCCGATCCGCAATCCCATGCGCCAAAAATCCGGTGTCATTCTGGGTCCATAACAGATCATCCAGCCATTTCAAACGGTTGGCGGACGAAAGTTTCAACAGCACGCGCCAGTTTCGGCCGCGACATTTCGCCAGCAAATCGGCGAGGGTCACCGGCAGGGACGTGCGCGTCAGGTGGTAGAAATAGACCTCTGCCATTTAGGGTTCAAACCGGTCCCGGATCAGGCGGTCCAGCGTGCGCACACCCCACCCGGTGGCCCCCTTGGGCGCAAATTTGGTTTCCGTCTTTGTCAGCGCCACCCCGGCGATATCCAGATGTATCCAGGGCGTTTCCTTTTTGACAAAGCGCTGCAGGAACTGCGCCGCCGTAATAGACCCGGCAGAGCGCCCGCAGGAATTTCGCATATCGGCCACGCGGGATTTCAGCATTTTATCGTAGGCGGTGCCAAGGGGCATGCGCCAGGCCCCTTCCCGTTCCGCCGCAGCGGCTTTCAGGAAATTGCCGCACAGCGTATCATGATTGGAAAAAACACCGGCGTTTTCGTGGCCAAGTCCCACGATTATCGCCCCCGTCAGCGTGGCCAGATTGATCATGCCGCTCGGTTGAAACCGCTCTTGGGTATACCAAAGGATATCGGCCAGAACCAGACGCCCTTCGGCATCGGTGTTGATCACCTCAATCGTGTCTCCTTTCATGGACCGCACCACGTCACCGGGCCGTTGGGCAAGACCGTCCGGCATGTTTTCCACCAGCCCGACAACGCCAACCACATTGGCTTTGGCCCGACGAAGCGCCAGCGTGCGCATAACACCTGCCACGACACCGGCACCGCCCATATCCATCGTCATGTCTTCCATGCCACCGGCCGGTTTCAGTGAAATTCCGCCGGTGTCAAACACCACACCCTTGCCGACAAGGGCAAAGGGTGCCTCCTCTCCGCCACCGTTCCATTTCATCACCACCACTTTTGATGGCGACGCCGAGCCCATGCCCACGCCCAGCAACGCCCGCATCCCCAGTTTTTCAAGCTCCGGTTCCTCTAAAATCTCCACATCCAGCCCCAGTTCGTGCATGGCGGCCAGCCGGGCGGCAAAATCGGTTGTGGTCAGGATATTTGACGGCTCGTTCACCAGATCGCGGGTGAAAAACACGCCCTCGGTCACCGCTGCCATCTGTGCTGCTGTTGCCGCCACCTCTTCCGGTTTGTTGACAGAGAAGGAAACAGCCGTGGGGTCAGCTTCGGTTTTGTCCAGCGTCTTGTGGACGTCAAATTTATAAGACCGCAAGGCCAACCCCAATGAAATATCTGCCGATTTGGAATTTCCGCCCGCCAGAACATGCAAAGGTTCAGCGTCTTTGAACATGGCGATTGCCACCCCGGCACCACGGGCGGCGCGCTGGCTTGGCTTTTTGTCAAGCTTGATCACCTGAACCGCATCACACTTCAGACCGGCGGGAAAAGAAATCACATGGCCCGCGCCGCTTTTCATCTTTTGAAAAGCAGCACTGGCCGCAAACCGGGCAATCGCGCCTTTGCTCAGCGTGTTAACTTTGCGTGTAGTTGCATCCATCGACCCTTTATCATTCAAGAAGATGGCGATTTTGCCCTCCAGTTTTGCAATGTCATTAAGCGAGGTTTCTGAAAAATTGATCTGCAATGGCGTGGTCATGATCGGCGGTTCCTTGCTGCCCGTTGTGTTTTCACAGACCCTAATCAAGGGCGCTGGGAATATCCAGATAACACTGTCGCCCTGCGAACAATTGCGCTAGTTTGCGGTTTGAAACGCGACGGGCAGTTTCGGGGGAGCACATTGGTCCGAATTGACAGATACGTCCTGGCCTTGCTGATGGGGCCTTTTGGCTTTTTCGCTTTGATTTTGATCGGGATTTTCTGGGTGAACCGGGCAATTGGTGTGTTTGACGATCTGATCGGAAACGGTCACAACCTGCAAATTTTTCTTGAACTGGTGGTGCTGTTTTTACCCCAGGTGGTGTTGCTTGTGCTGCCCACCGTTGCCTTTGCCGCGGCTGTCTATGTGTCAAACCGCATGCATTCAGACAGCGAGATCGTGGTGCTGATGGGTGCCGGGCTAAGCCCGTTTCGTCTGATCCGCCCGTTTGTAATTTTTGGCGTTCTGGTGTCGCTGCTGGCGGCATTGCTAAGCCATATTCTGGTGCCAATCAGCCAGTCTGAGATCCTTGAGCGCCAAAAAGAGCTGACCGAGGATCTGGCAGCGCAGTTTATCGTTGACGGTACGTTTTTGCATCCCGCCGATGGCGTTTCCTTTTATATCAGGGAAATAGACGCCGCCGGGCAATTGTTTGACATCTTTTTGCATGACCAAAGCGAGCAAGACCAAATCAACACCTATACCGCCAAGCGGGCGCTTTTGCTGCGGGTGGACAATTCGGCCAAGCTGATCATGTTTGAAGGATTGATTCAAACCTTGAACGTCAAAACCAACGTCCTGTCCAAGGTGCAGTTTGACGATTTTGTCTTTGATCTGGCGCCATTTATTGACTTTGATGTGGAGCGAAAGCGTGCAATCAGTGACTATTCCACTTGGGCAGCGCTGTTTCCCACCGATGAAATGGTAGCGGACACCGGGAAAACCAGCGCGCAGTTTCGGCACGAGGCGCACGACCGCATCGTGCAACCCATCCACGCGATCATGTTTCCGCTGATCGGTATGGCGGCCCTGATGCTTGGCGGTTTCAGCCGTTTTGGCGTCATCTGGCAGATTTCGCTGGCGGTGCTGTTTATCACGGCTCTTGCGGTGACGCTGGGGCCGATCCGCGTAATGGTCAAGAACGATATTTCATTTTGGCCATTCTTGTATCTGCCTGATATCGTGGGACTTTTTGCAGCCATCGGCATGATTTACCTGGCCTCCAGAAAGCGTCGTAAATCCAGAATTCGCCAGATGCGTTATCGGCGGTCAAAGCCATGACCCTGCATCTTTACTTTGCCCGCAAATTTGCGTTGCGGTTTTTTCTGGTTCTGCTGGGTTTTCTGCTGATTGTGGCGCTGATTGAAAGCGTGGAGCTGCTGCGCCAGTTCAGGCGGCAGGACGTGCCCTATTCCACCGCGCTGTATCTGTCGCTGCTCAGCTCTGCGCCGGTCACCTATCGGGTGTTTCCGTTTATCGTCACGCTGGCCACATTGGGAATATTCCTTGATTTGGCCCGCTCCAGCGAAATGATCGCAACCCGGGCTGCCGGGCGGTCGGCGTTGCGGGCGCTGGTGGCACCGGTTCTGGCGGCCTTTGTGATCGGACTGATCTCGGTTGCGGCCCTAAATCCGATTTTGGCCACCACCAGCAAAGTTTATGAAACGTCGGTCAACCAGCTGCGCTCTGGCCGCACCAGCAGTTTTTCTTTAACCAGATCGGGGCTTTGGCTGCGCCAGGGCAGCGCGGATGGGCAAACTGTTATTTTTGCCGAACGGGCGAATTTTGACGGTTCGCGGCTGTTTGACGTTACTTTTTTTGAATTTGGCGCGGATGGGCGGCCGCTGCGCCGTATTGAAGCCAATTCTGCAAGGTTGCGGCCCGGCGTCTGGCAGATTGGTGCCGGCAAAAGCTGGGACCTGTCCGGGGTTGATACGGTGCCAGAGAAAGTGGCCACCGAATTTGCAACTGAATCTGTTTCATCGGACTTAACCAGTTCGCATATTCTTGACAGCTTTGGCGATCCGGCACTGGTGTCAATCTGGAACATACCGTCCTTCATTCAGCGGCTGGAAAAATCCGGCCTGTCATCGCTGCGCCACCGGGTCTATTTTCACTTGGAAATCGCCCAGCCGTTTCTGATGGCGTCAATGGTCCTGATTGCGGCGGGATTTGCCATGCGCCCGTCACGGTTTGGCCAGACCGGCGTTATGGTGGTTTTGACGATCCTTACAGGATTTGGCATATTCTATTTACGAAATTTCGCCCAGATCCTTGGTTCCAACGGCGAAATTCCGGTGGTTTTGGCTGCCTGGGGCACCCCCACGGTCGCCTTTTGTCTGGCTCTTGGGCTGCTTTTACATCTGGAAGACGGATGATGCTGGCGCGGGTATTTAAATATGCGGCCATTGCGTTTGCGCTGTTAGCTTCCGGTCAGGCGCATGGCCAGACTTTGCCCAAATACGCGCTGCTTGCGGCTGATTTCGTCACTTATACCACCGGCTATCAAACCCTGCGGGCCAGCGGAAACGTCGAGATTATATTTGGCGACATCAATCTAAAAGCCACCAGCCTTGAGTATGATCAGCAAAACGACTTTATCACTGTCACCGGGCCGCTGGTGTTAAAAGACGGCGATACGCTTACGTTTGTTGCCGATTACGCAAAACTGTCCACCGATTTGCAAGAGGGCATTCTGACCGGCGCGCGCATGGTATTGGACCAGCAACTGCAAATCGCCGCAAATGAAATCAAACGGGTTCAGGGGCGGTATATTCAGCTTACCAAAGCGGCGGTTTCATCGTGCACCGTCAGCATCCTTCGTCCGGTTCCGCTGTGGCAGATCAGATCAAAACAAGTGGTACATGATCAGGAAAAGAAGCAGCTGACATTTGAGGGCGCGCAGTTTTTGGTTGGCAATGTGCCGATCATCTATTTACCGCGGCTGCGTCTGCCTGACCCATCGGTAAAACGCCTGACCGGGTTTTTGGTGCCCAGATACCAGATTTCCAGCACGCTGGGCACGGGTATCCTGATCCCCTATTTCATCACGATCGGGGATCATGCCGACATAACGCTGACGCCGATGATCACCACCACCAATTCCAGAACGCTGCAATTTGCCTATCGGCAGCGGTTTCACAATGGTGCGCTGAATTTTGATGGTGCGGTTTCGTCTGACCGCCTGACCTCAGCGCCGTACCGCGCTTATTTTTTTGGCGATGCCAGTTTCACATTTGCCAATGGCACACAGGCCAAATTCAAAACCCAGCTTGTCTCTGACCGCAGCTACCTGACGCAATATGATATTTCTTCCCTGGGCCGCATGCACAGCAATATATCGGTTTTCCGGGTGCAGCGGCAAAGCTTATTTGCGACGGATATCAGCGGGTACCATTCGCTGTCCTCAGCCGTTTCAAACGCCACGATCCCGTTTTTGCTGGGTGATATTTACCTGCGCAAACGCTGGTCACCAGCGGCAATCGGCGGACAGATTGGGCTGACGGCACAGGCCAACGCGCTGTTTCGCCGCTCGACCACCGACGGTGCGGCGGGGCGGGATGTGGCCCGCACCTCGGCCGCAGTGGATTGGACGCGGCAGTGGATCAGACCAGGCGGGCTGGTGATCAATGCCACGGGCGTGCTGCGCACGGATCATTACAACGTATTTGACGACAGCGCCTTTGCAGCGCCCATTACCCGCGCAAGCGGCGTTGGCGCTGTGACCTTCAGCCTGCCACTGGCAAAGCGCACAGCCAAAGCCACGCACATTCTGCAACCAACCGCGCAGGTGATTTGGAGCCCGGCAAGTTCAACAACGGTTCCCAACGAGGACAGCGTTCAGGTTAATTTTGAGAATACAAATCTGTTTTCACTTAACCGCTTTTCCGGCACCGATATGATTGAAGCGGGCCTTCGTGCCAATCTGGGCGTCGCCTACAGCAGGTATTCCGGCAACGGCTGGATAATAGGTGCCAGCGTTGGACAGGTGTTCCGAACCGCCGCCACCGGGCAGTTTGGCGTCCTGACCGGCCTGTCAGGCGTGCGCTCTGGCACCGTCAGCACCAT
>CAYZQS010000006.1:29806-35042 GCA_964480735.1 uncultured Rhodobacterales bacterium | reverse complement strand
GCCAGTTTTCAGTATGATGTGGTGGCGGCTGCGCCGGAAAATGCCGAGGTCACGTTAACTTACAGCAACGAATGTATTAAAGTTGATCTTTCCCTCTCGCGCCGCTTTGTTTCTTCTACTAATGTTACCCCGTCGACCGGTGTTGGTCTGACAGTGGAATTGGCAGGATTTGGCAGCGTCCGCGAGGATGCCAGAAAACGGCGATGTGTGAACTTTTGACGGAATACGGACGGAAATGATGCGCTTACTTGTTTTTTGCACTGCGATTTTTGTAACGGTGTTTCCGGCAATTTCTATGGCCCAAAGCCCCTATGCCGCGGCGATCAAGGTCAACGGCAGGGCGGTAACCTATTTTGAGATTGAACAGCGGGCGATGTTTTTACGCGCGCTTGGCACACCGGGTGACCTGGTCAAACAGGCCCGCCTTGATTTGATCGACGACCGCCTGCGCGTGCAGGCCGCCGTGGCCCAGGGCGCAACTGTAAGCGAGGACGCGCTGCAGGCGGGCATGACGGAGTTTGCGGCCCGGGCCAATTTGACGACCGAACAGTTACTGCAAGGTCTGGCGACAGAGGGAATCGCGCCCGAAACCTTCCGTGATTTTGTCCGGGCCGGAATGTTGTGGCGCCAAGTGGTGCAAACGCGGTTTCAAGGCAAAGCCTTCGTCAGCGAAACAGAACTGGAAGCGGCACTGGCCCTTGGCACTACGGCAATCAGGGATTCCGTTCTGCTGACCGAACTGGTGTTGCCGTTTGATAACGGGCAAGAGGCCCAAAGCCGGGCTTTGGCCGATGATTTTTCACGTCGTCTTAAATCCTTTTCTGCTTTTGAAGAGGCCGCGGCGGCGTTTTCCGCAGCACCAAGCCGGGCGCAGGGTGGTAAACTGGACTGGACACCGCTGGCCAGTCTGGCGCCGGTGATTGCGACCAAACTGCTGGCGTTGAGCGTTGGTGAAATAACAGCACCGATAGAGCTGCCCAATGCCGTTGTGTTGTATCAGCTGCGCGGGATACGCAGCGGCCGAACCGTGGCGGCGCGCACAGTGTCCGTTGACTATGCCCGCTTGTTGATCCCCGGAGGCCGCACCAGTGAAAATCTGCAGACAGCCGTTGATTTGGCGGCCGGGATTGACACCTGTGAAGACCTGCACGCCAAGGCGGAAAAATATCCCGGAAATTCCTTTAGTCGCGACGTTCTGCCGGTTGGCAAAGTGCCAAAAGCCATTGCGCGGGAGTTGGAGGAACTTGACAACAACGAGGTGTCCACCAACCTGACTCAGGGCGAAGATGATGAATTTCTGATGTTTTTGATGCTGTGCGGGCGCACCGGCGCGCTGGCGGAAGGCGACCGCGAACAGATCCGCAACGCGCTGTTTGGCCAGCGGCTGGAAGCGTTTGGCGTGGGATTTTTGCAGGAACTAAAAGGCGACGCCATTTTAGAATTCAGATGAGCCTGCCGGTTGCCCTGACCTGTGGAGAGCCCGCCGGGGTTGGCATTGAACTTGCGCTTTCGGCCTGGCAGGTCCTGAAAGATCACCTGCCGTTTTTTTTGATCGCCCATCCGGATCATGTGGCAGGCTTTGCGAACGGCAAATGTCCGTTTGTGGTCATTGAAAGGCCTGATCAGGCGGCAGCGGCGATGCCCAAAGGCCTGCCGCTTTTGGCGCATGATTTTCCGGTAGAAAATACGCCCGGCGTTCCAGCGCCAGAAAATGCCCAATCGGTAGTTGATGTCATTGACCGCGCGGTACAGCTGGTGATCAGCGGGAATGCCAGCGCGGTTTGCACCGCACCGATTCACAAAAAAGCCCTGCAAGACGGGGCAGGTTTTGCCTTTCCCGGACATACGGAATATCTGGCCCATCTGGCCGGTGGCGCGACGGCTGTCATGATGCTGGCCGCACCGGATCTGCGGGTTGTTCCTGTGACAATTCACATCGCATTGGCCGATGTGATCAACGCCCTAAGTGAAAAAGGACTGGCCGAAACGATCAGGATCACCCACGCGGCGCTGAAATCTGATTTTGGCATTTTGGCCCCGCGCATTGCGGTGGCCGGGTTGAACCCTCACGCCGGTGAGGGCGGATCAATGGGAACCCAAGAGCAAAGCCTGATTGAGCCGGTGATCAAAGCGCTTGCCCGCGAAGGGCTTGGTCTGACCGGACCTTTGTCGGCAGACACGATGTTTCACCGTGACATGCGCCAAACCTATGACGCGGCGGTCTGCATGTATCACGATCAGGCCTTGATCCCCATCAAAACCCTGGATTTTTATGGCGGCACCAACATCACGCTTGGCCTGCCGTTTGTGCGCACCTCACCTGATCACGGCACAGCACTTGATATTGCCGGTAAAGGTCTTGCCAACCCGGCCAGCCTGATTGCAGCGATCAAGCAGGCCAGTGACATCGCAGCCAAACGCGCAAATATCAAATGAGCGCGACCGACGGCCTGCCGCCGCTGCGCCAGATCATTGCGGATCACGGTTTGCGGGCGCGCAAATCGCTGGGGCAGAATTTCCTGATGGACCTGAACCTGACCGGCAAAATCGCGCGGCAGGCCGGTGACTTGTCAAAATGCGATGTTCTTGAGGTTGGCCCCGGCCCCGGCGGGCTGACACGCGCTTTGCTGGCGGCAGGTGCGCGCAGTCTGTTGGTGATCGAAAAAGACCGCCGCTGCCTGCCCGCCCTGCACCAGATTTCGGAGCGTTATCCGGGGCGGCTTGACGTCTTGGAGGGCGACGCGCTTGACGTTTCTGTGGCGGACAGCCTGACGCCGCCCATCCGGGTTGTCGCCAACCTGCCTTACAATATTGGCACTGAATTGCTGGTGCGCTGGCTGACGCCGCTAAGCTGGCCGCCGTTTTGGCAGTCTTTGACGCTTATGTTTCAAAAAGAGGTCGCCCGGCGCATTGTCGCGCAGCCCGGCAGCAAGGCCTACGGACGGCTGGCGGTCCTGACCCAACGACGCGCGCGGGCCAAAATCGTGATGGAAATTCCACCGGTTGCGTTCAGCCCGCCACCGAAGGTGACATCCTGCGTGGTGCACATTGAAATGCGCGACCAGATGCTGTTTCCAGCCGATGACGCCACGCTTGAAAAGCTGGTGGCCACTGCCTTTGGTCAGCGGCGCAAGATGTTGCGGGCCAGCCTGAAAGGGTTGTCACCCAATATTCTGCTGCATTTGAAAACAGCCGGAATTGCGCCAACAGAGCGGGCCGAAAATATCACGATAGAGGGGTTTTGTACGCTTGCCCGCGCATTGCGGGCCGAGAAATCAACAACTTAGCCGGCTATTCCGCAGCGCTTTGCTCTGCGTCATTTTTTTCGATGGGTTTTTCTTTTAACGCCTTGGGCTTTTCGGTCTTTGCCTTGGGTTTTCTGGCGTTGTTGCTTTCCGGCGTTTCCACCAGCCCGCTGTTGGCCGCGGCGTCTTCTTTTGGCGCAATAACATCCGGCTGGGCCTCATTATGGGCGTTGGACGCATTTTCCTGCGGGCGCTGATGCTGTTGGTTCTGGTTTTGGTGTTGCGGCTGCGCCTCTCGCCGTTGGCCTTGCTGGGCCTCGTGTTGTTCGCGCCGCGCGGTCGCCTCGCGCTGTGCCTCGGCCAGCAGGCGCGAATAATGTTCCGAGTGTTGCAGGAAGTTTTCCGCCGCCACGCGGTCGTTGTTCAACTGCGAATCCCGGGCCAGCGACTGGTATTTCTCGACAATCTGCTGCGGTGTGCCGCGAACCTTGCCTTCCGGACCCGAACTGTCAAACACGCGGTTGATGACGTTTGTCGTGTTGCGACGGTTGTTATTTTTATGACGCGAACGGGATTTGTTTGATGATCTCATACTAACCGGTTTTCTGCCCATTGGGGTGGTGGAAATGTTGATTTTGAGTTGTGCAGTCCAGTGGACTGAGATGCGCAAGTTTTCTTTTTAAGAGCGGCAAGCGGTGAGATCAGCCTATCCAATCAATCATCCGCGTAAGCTATGCTATACAGGCACAGCTTAACAAAACAAGCCTAAAACCTAATATAACGTGCATTTTTAGGCAATTTGGACAATTTTACACAGCCTGACGGCTGCGGGTGAATTCAACCACGCGGTCGCGGCCATCCAGATCTTTGTGCACTTTGCTGTCATGCAATTGCACGGCGGCAAATATACCGGCTACCGCTTTTGCCTGGTCCGGTCCAATCTCAAACAATGCCCGCCCACCGGGGCGCAAATGATCCATGATGTCCGCTGCAATAATGCGGTATGCTTCCAGCCCCTCCGGCCCGGCGGTCAGCGCTGTCATCGGTTCCCACAACCGGATTTCTTCAGACAGGTTTGGCATTTCGTCCAGCCGCACGTAGGGTGGATTGCACACGATCAGGTCAAAACTTGCGTCCACATGGGTAAACCAGTTGGACGACAACAGCGTGATCCGGTCGCGCAGCCCCAGATCAACGGCGTTTTTCTGGGCAATCTCCAGCGCCTCTTCGCTTGTGTCAACGGCCACTGCGGTGGCGCTTGGGTTTTCGTTGAGCAAACACAGCGCAATGCAGCCGCTGCCGGTGCCAAGATCAAGAACATCGGTAAATTGACCCGTCAGCGCCTGTTTGACCAACACTTCGGTTTCCGGTCGCGGGTCAAGCACCTGTGGTGCCACATCAAATTCCAGCGTCCAGAACGCCCGCCGTCCAATGATTTGCGAAACCGGTTTGCGCATGCGCCGGGCCTCGATCATCTTGAAGAATTTGGCGGCGTGGTCGGGTGCAATTTCGTCGGTGCCGTGAAAGGTCTGCGAACCCGTGGCATGGGCCAGCAATCGGCGTGCGTCTGAGTGCGGATCATCAACTCCCGCCTGCTGCAATTCGCTTGTTGCAGCTTTCAGCAACTCTTGTACGGTCTGCTTCACGGATCAAGTTCCGCCAGCCGCGTGGCCTGATCATCGGCAATAAGCGCGTCAATCACCTCGTCGATGTCGCCCTGTAGCGCCTGATCCAGCTTATAAAGCGTAAGATTGATGCGGTGATCGGTCAGGCGGCCCTGGGGAAAGTTATAGGTGCGGATGCGCTCGGACCGGTCGCCGCTGCCCACCTGGCCCTTGCGCGCCGCCGCCCGTTCATCGTCGGCCTTTTGCCGCTCCAGATCAAACAGCCGTGTGCGCATCACAGCCATCGCAATCTCGCGGTTGCGGTGCTGGGATTTTTCCGCTGACACCACCATAGTTCCGGTTGGAATGTGAACGATGCGCACGGCG
>CAYZQS010000006.1:25851-29706 GCA_964480735.1 uncultured Rhodobacterales bacterium | reverse complement strand
GCCTCATCACCGCCCGTGCCGGCGCGGATTTCAAGGATTGCCGGACGGCTGTCCGCAGCATCTTTGGGCAAAAGCGTCAGTTTAAGCGCGTGCTCGGCTTGTGGCAGCTTTTCCTTTAACGCAAACATCTCTTCTTCCGCCAGCGCTTTCATTTCCGGATCAGACACCATGTCAGCCGCGTCCTGAAAGGCGCTGACCAACGCCTGGTACGCCCGTATCTGTTCCACCACCGGCCGAAGATCGGCGTATTCCTTGGAAATGGTTGCGATGTCATCAGTGGCGGTGCCACTGGCCATCCGGGCCTCCAGAAAATCAAACCTGTCGGTAATCTGGTGTAATTTTTCTTCGGGAACCATCAGATCAATCGCTTTGTTTTGATGGGTCAATCCGCGCAAAACTGTCCAGCGATTTCAGCCATTTCTGGACGCGGCGCTTGTTAAAACCCCTATCGCCAATCCCAAATCGAGAGCGCGAGAAGATCGCAACAGTGGCCAGCCCGCCGCCAAGGTCAATGAACCTGACGGACAGATAATCGGGGTATTTCATGGTATTGCTGCGCTGGACGTATGTGATGTGCAGATCGTCAACCCCGCCAGCCAGCCGCACCACCAAAGGCTGGGCAACGGCAAACGCATCAAACGCGGCAGCCAGTTCCGCGGCGTCTGCCTGAAAGACAGGGGCCGGGCGTTTTGGAATCGACTGCAAAACGAAGTAATAATTTGGCGTACGCGGGCGCGCGGCGGTTGTCGGGTCCACGTGCCACCGCGCCGCATTACTTGGCGCCAATCGCACATAGACCGGCGCAAGTACCACCAGCGCAATCACAACCAGCAGTGCGGAATTAAAAAAGCTCATATTATGTTATTCCGCCACCTGCTGCCGCGCCGCTTCGATCTCTTCGGCTTTTTTCTCCACCAGGTCCACGATGTGCCCGATCATCTGTTCGTTCTTCAGCTTGTGGTCCTGCATGCCTGCCAGATAGACCATGCCCGACCCGGCCCCGCCGCCGGTAAACCCGATATCGGTCATAGATGCCTCACCCGGCCCGTTGACCACACAGCCGATAATCGACAGGGACATGGGCGTGTGGATATGGGCCAGTTTTTCCTCCAGCAGTGCCACGGTTTTGATCACGTCAAAACCCTGACGCGCACATGAGGGGCAGGAAATGATGTTCACGCCACGGTGCCGCAGGCCCAGGGATTTCAGGATTTCAAAACCCGCCTTGACCTCTTTCACCGGATCAGCGGACAGGCTGACGCGGATGGTGTCACCAATGCCGGACCACAGAAGGTTGCCCAGACCAATGGCCGATTTAACCGTGCCGGAAACCAGACCCCCGGCCTCTGTTATGCCCAGATGGATCGGCGCGTCGGTGGCTTCGGCCAGTTGCTGATAGGCTGCCGCGGCAAGAAACACGTCTGACGCCTTCACGCTGATCTTAAATTCATGAAAATCATTGTCCTGCAGGATGCGGATGTGATCCAGCCCGCTTTCGACCATCGCCTCGGGACAGGGTTCGGCGTATTTTTCAAGCAGATGTTTTTCCAGCGAACCGGCGTTCACGCCGATACGGATCGAACAGCCGTGATCCCGCGCTGCCTTGATCACTTCGCGCACCCGTTCCGGCTTGCCGATATTGCCGGGATTGATGCGCAGGCAGGCAACCCCTGCCTTTGCCGCCTCGATCGCCCGCTTGTAATGAAAGTGGATATCCGCCACCAGCGGCACCGGGCTTTCGCGCACGATTTCGCTCATCGCTTTGGTAGAGGCTTCGTCCGGGCAGGACACCCGCACGATATCGGCTCCGGCTTCTGCGCAGGCCTGCACCTGCGCCACGGTTGCCGCCACGTCTGATGTGATCGTGTTGGTCATTGTCTGCACCGAGATCGGCGCGTCACCGCCCACAGCCAGCGGACCCACGTGGATCTGTCGGGAAGCGCGGCGCGTTATATTGCGCCAGGGGCGAATGGTGTTTAGGGTACTCAAACCGGAATATTCCTGCGCATTTTGGAAATCATAGCCGTTGCATACCGCGCAGCCGCAGCGGTGGCAACGTGGTCATTCTGTGTCGCGTCTATTGGCTGGATTGGTTCAGGGTAATAATCTTTGGATTTTCAAGTGCGCGCAGCTGATCCTGATCGCTGATGGACCTGTAGGTGCTGGAAATATCCGCACCAGCCAGTGACACGCCCTTGGCAACCGCCGCACCGTCCCCGATTGGACCAAAAGTATTGTCGCCCACGGTAACGAATACATGCCCAGCGTTGCCAGCCCGCAATACCGGAGGCTTGATGCCGCTTGGCAACCGAAAGCTTTCACCGGCGTTCAAAATTCTTTCAAACAACACAGACCCGTCTTCTAAAGACACCCGCACCCACGCGGCCCGTTCCGCCACGATGGAAACCTGCGGTGGCGCTTCGTCGATCACCTTTGGTCCCGAGGCTATCGTGTCCTCCGCCTGTGGTTTGATTACCAACCCACCCCCGGCAACTGTGGCACCAATATTGTCAGGATTGATGATTGAAATCGGCCCGTCGCGTGCCTCAAGCACCGGCACGTCAAGCTCTTGAGGGCGATAAAGCTGATCCAGATTTTCCGCACCCACCTTTGAAACCGTCAGAACATCTTGCGACGATACCAACCCGTCATCGGCACTGCTGAAACCATCGGCAATCAGGCCGGGGCTTTCGGCAACCGGCACAAATTCGACCCGCTGAATATCCTGCAGCACCATCCATGCGCCAAAGCCAATGCCAAGGATCAACACGATCAGCACAAAAATAGATGCGAGCGAAGAGCCGGACAACTGGCTTAAGAAACTGTCGTTGGATTTGGAAAAATTTGTCCGGGTGGTGTTGAAGGGATCGGGAAAAGCGTTGCTGTTGGCCGCTGCCGGCGCGATTTTACCGGAATTTGCCGCCCCGGGGGCCACAGAACCGGTTGTTTGGGCCTGGTCCTTCTTTGACTTCTGGCCGGGATTTACGCCGTTAAATTCGCTTTCGCGGCAAAACATTTCAAACACAATATCGGGATCAAGGTCCAGATACCGCGCATAAGACCGCACGTGTCCGGCGATAAATCCGGGGGTTTGAAAAACCGTGGGATCGCAATTTTCGATGGCGGAAATATAGGCGGCCTTAATGCGCAGGTCGCGCTGCACGTCCAGCAGGGATTTTCCAAGCGTCGCCCGTTCGCCACGCATCAAATCCCCCAGCTTCATCTGGTAAGAGTCATACCCCCGCGCCGAATTGTCGATACCATCGTTCATGCAAACTGCCCCAATTTGCGCTTCCGAGTTTCCCGCCAGGCTCCGATTCGCAATCGGAGTCTTATTAAGGCGTTAACTTAACACAATAAATTGCAACTTGCACGGGTCAGTTTTTTTCAGGCGCTCAACTCGGCGCGATTTAGCTCACATTGCTGCCAAAGGTCGTCCATCGCCGCGACCAGCCGGTTCATCAGATCAGGCGTGTGAACCGGGCTTGGGGTAAAGCGCAGTCGCTCGGTTCCAAGGGGCACCGTGGGATAGTTGATCGGCTGGACGTAAATGCCGTGACGTTCCAGCAAAAGATCTGACAGCATCTTGCATTTCACCGGATTGCCCACATGCACCGGCACGATGTGGCTGCCGTGATCGGTCAGCGGCAGGCCCAGACCTTTCAGGCGCATTTTCAGGATTTTGGCGTTGGTTTGTTGCTGAATGCGCAGTGTGTCGTCGCCTTTCAGATGCCGGATAGAGGCGGCGGCACCGGCGGCAACGGCAGGCGGCAAAGAGGTGGTGAAGATAAAGCCGGGTGCAAAAGACCGCACCGCGTCGGCCATTTTAGCGGAAGTCGCGATATACCCGCCCAT
>CAYZQS010000006.1:11288-25751 GCA_964480735.1 uncultured Rhodobacterales bacterium | reverse complement strand
CGGAATATGTGCTTTTCGCAATTGCCGTGGCGGATGCCCTCGATCATCGAGGCGTGATTTAAGGCGTCTGACAGGATGACCAAATCCGGGAACAGTTTTGGCAGCACGGACAGCGTGGCCTCATTGGCGATATAGGCCGATGTGAACACCAGCGCCGCCTCTTTTTGGTGCAAATCGGCAAGTTCCGCCTCCAGCGCTTTGTGGTAAACCGTGGTTCCCGAAATGTTGCGGGTGCCGCCGGAACCGGCGCCGGTGGCCTCCAATGCTTCGTGCATGGCGCTTAACACGTCAGGGTGCTGGCCCATGCCAAGATAGTCGTTGCCGCACCAGACGGTAATATCGTGGCTTTCGCCGTCCGGCGCGTGCCAAACGGCGCGGGGAAACGCGCCGTTGGTGCGCTCAATATCAATAAATGTGCGGTAATTGCCCTGATCACGCAAACGGTCCAGCGCCTTCGTCAGCTTTTCGTCGTAATTCATTGTGCGCTCCCGTTAACACTTATTCATAAAGCATTATATGAAGCATATCTCAAGCCGGATGTTCCATAATGCCGCAGTCGCGGCATATATTGTCACACCGGCCAGTATTTACAGGCCATTTCCCGCTGTATATCGCAGATATCCCGTCAAAAACGGCGCAGTATCAGCGTAAAATCGCCTTTCGATTAAGGCGCGGGAGGTCAGTAAATATAGCGTATCTGTTCGGACCAGAACCGTTCAACCGTGCGCAATGATCCGTTCAGGTCTTCCAGACCGGTCAGAGGCAATATTTTTCGTTCGTCGATCACTTCCGCGTGACGGGCAAACAGTTGCGACACCACAGATCTGATTTGCCGACCTTTTTCGGTCAGCTTCACCCGCACCGCCCGCCGGTCGATTTGGCAGCGCTGGTGGTGCATGTAACCGGTTTCCACCAGTTTCTTAAGATTATATGACACGTTGGAGCCCTGATAGTACCCGCGCGATTTCAATTCGCCCGCTGTCACCTCGTTTTCGCCGATATTATACAACAACAACGCCTGCACCGCGTTGATGTCCAACAGTCCCAACCGTTCAAATTCATCCTTGATGACGTCAAGCAACAAACGGTGCAACCGTTCAACCATTGCCAATGTTACCATATAGCTGCCCAGAATATTTCTCTGCGCCAGACCCGTTTCCGGGGTGTGAAGGGTCATGTTGCTCTCCGCCTGAATCATTGCTTCCGGCAGAATTGCGAATAAGTCCAAATAAGTCGTTAAGGCTGTTGAAGAATAAGTCAGAACCGGTTTGCTGTGGCGAACCTACGCCGTTGGCCCGCGCGTCAAGATATGGGCGACAATTGCGCTGTATTCGGCCCTAGGCGCGACGCGCCCGCTGAACCACAAAAACAGTTCCTGATCGTTTTCGCCCAGCAATGCCTCGTAGTCGTCAAGCTGGCGGGCGTTCAACTTGGCCAGTTCCGCATCGGCAAACCGGCCCAGTATCAAATCCATTTCCTTGGTGCCCCGCCGCCAGGACCGCATATTAAGACGTTTTAGCCGCGCGTCGGTCATTTGCCTGCTCACGCTTCTGCCTCCCACAACTGGGCCGCGCCGCGCACGCCTGAACTGTCGCCCCATTTTGGGCGCGCAATGTTAATTGTGATGCTGTCCCGAACGGGGGCAAAAATATGCGGAGTGATGGATGCAGGCAAGTTTTCGATCAGGCCCGGCAGATTGGACACGCCACCACCGATGACAAAAATATCCGGATCGATGATATTGACGATCGCGCCCAACGCCCGGCCCAGACGGTCCCGATGCCGCGCCAGTGCCCCGGCCGCCAAGTGATCACCAGCCAATGCGTTGGCGCTGACCGCCTGTAAATCGGCAAGTGGCTTTTGACTGTGCAAATTATAATCCCGCACGATGGCCGGGCCTGACAGATATGTTTCGTTGCACCCGTGCCGCCCGCAAAAACACAGCGGTCCGTCGGCAACTTCACCGGGCATGGGCACATGCCCAAACTCTCCGCCCAGACTGTTGGTGCCTTGCAAAATCCGACCGTCAACGACAATTCCGGCACCGACGCCCGTGCCTAAAATGACCGCAAAACTGACTGCGAAACCCTTGCTGACACCATCGCGGGCTTCCGAAAGTGCCAGACAGTTGGCGTCGTTGCTCAGGCGCACATTTCTTTCCAGCAGCGCGTTTATATCATTGCCAAACGCCCTGCCGTTCAGACAGGTGGAATTGGCATTGCGGATCAACCCGCTGGCAGGCGCCAAAGAACCGGGCAGACCGATGCCAACGGGCAGACTGCCAACCCCTGCGAATTTCTCCAGATCGGCGACCACCTGACCAACGGCTTTCAAAGTTGCGGGGTAATCTTTGGCTGGAGTTGGCACTCTTTGGCGCGTCATTTCCTGACCGCCCGCGTCCAGCAACACACCCTCGATCTTGGTGCCGCCAAGATCTATGCCGAGGCGCAGTTTCGCCACAGCTACAAAGAGGCGCGCAGACGTTTTTCCAGCCGGCCCAGACGTTCATCCAGCCGTTTGTACTCGCCGCGAACAGACCGCAATTCCAGAATCAGAAACTTGACCTCTTCGCTTTCAGTGGGTGCCGCATCGGGCGGCTGCAGGCCTTCGCCCTCGCCCGTCAGCAACCACATCATCGATACGTTCAAAACCCCGGCCAGCATTTGCAATTTATTGGCTCGTGGTTCTGCCAGATCGTTTTCCCAGCTGGCCAGCGTTTTCTTATGAACGCCAAGTTTTTGGCTCAGCGCCGTATGGCCAAGCCCCAGCGCGCGACGACCGGCCGCCACACGGTCGCCGAATGTGGCAGAGTCTTCGCCGTAATAATCTGTGGTTTGGTCAAAAGCAGCTTCGGTCATTGCGCCCCCGGTTATATGTATTACTCGCCACATCGGCGGTTGGTCTTGATTGCCTGAAAACCTGAACTTAAGAGAAACAGGTAAGAATTTCAAATCGGAGCGCCAGATGAGTATCCTTTCGGACAATCTGTCACGGATCAAACCTTCGCCAACCATCGCTGTTTCCACCTCCGCCGCCGCGATGAAGGCCGCAGGTCAGGACGTGATCGGACTTGGCGCAGGAGAGCCGGATTTTGACACACCGCGCAACATCAAAGACGCAGCTATTAAGGCCATAAACGACGGCAAAACCAAATACACGGCACCGGATGGCATTGTCGAGTTGAAACACGCGATCTGTGCCAAGTTCAGACGGGACAATTCACTGGACTATGAGGTTGATCAGGTTTCGGTCTCAACCGGCGGCAAACAGGTTTTGTACAATGCGCTGGTGGCAACGATGAATGCAGGCGACGAGGTGGTGATTCCCGCGCCCTACTGGGTGTCTTATCCCGATATGGTTTTGCTGGCCGGTGGCACGCCGGTGATCGCCAAAGCCACGGTTGCAAACAACTACAAACTGACCCCGCGACAGTTGGACGCCGCAATCACGCCAAAAACCAAATGGCTGATCTTCAATTCGCCATCCAATCCCACAGGAGCCGGATATTCCCGGGACGAACTGAAAGGTCTGACGGACGTGCTGCTGCGCCATCGTCATGTCTGGATCATGACTGATGATATGTACGAGCATCTGGCCTATGCACCGTTTCAGTTTTGCACCCCGGCAGAGGTGGAACCGAAACTGTATGACCGCACGCTGACAGTCAACGGCGTGTCCAAAGCCTATGCCATGACCGGCTGGCGTATTGGCTATGCGGGCGGTCCAAAACCCCTGATTGATGCCATGCGGAAAATTCAGTCCCAATCCACATCCAACCCCTGTTCGGTTTCCCAATGGGCGGCGGTCGAGGCCCTGAACGGCCCGCAGGATTATATCGGCGACAGTTTGAAGGTTTTTGAACGGCGTCGGGATTTCGTGGTTGATGCGCTGAACAAATGTGAAGGTATCACCTGCGCCATGCCGGAAGGCGCGTTCTACGTGTACCCCTCGGTCAGCGCCTGCATTGGCAAATCAACGCCCAAAGGCCAGACCATTGAAAATGACGAGGATTTTGCCACCGCGCTGCTGGCGGAAACCGGCGTGGCGGTGGTGTTTGGCGCGGCCTTTGGCCTGTCGCCAAATTTTCGCGTAAGCTACGCAACCTCTGATGAAACACTGGAAGATGCATGCTCGCGTATTTCGGATTTTTGTGCTTTATTGCGCTAGAAATTGATTCTGGCATTCGGCTAAAACAGACCAGAAACGCTGCGGGCAACAGATATGGCAGATTTACCAGACGATCTTTACTTTCGGGTCCGTGACAACGGTGCCGCGGTGTTTCGGGTTGATCTGGAAAACCGCCAGCGCCGACTGGAATTGCGGCAGATTGCAACGGCAAATGACAACAATGGCAAAATAAAACCTCAGGGCGACCTGCCGCCGGATGAGGATGAGATGAAAGCCATAAAAGACTGGCTGGACGCCCGGAAAAAAACTTTGTCGGTCCGCGCCATCGACGATATTTACCGGGCCATTGACCACCTCAACCTGACCGCCCAATGGGCACAATCCAAGGCCGACGACGCGGAGCTGGAGCAGTTTACCGACCAGTTGCTGATGGCCATGCACGATCTGCGCACGGTGCTGGTGCGCAAAAAATCTGAGCGGATGATGAAAGCCAAAGATTGACGCGCGTTCCTGAAAGCTGAGGTTCAACATGGCCAAAAAACACGACGCCAGCATGATGGACAACCTGTACTGGTGGGGCATTGCCACGTTGTTTCGCTGTGTCCATTCTGGGCCGGAAGGTGCTGACATCGCGCTTGTTGGCGTGCCTCATTCAACCGGCAACGGCACGACCGAGCGGGACCAGCATCTGGGGCCGCGTGCGGTGCGTAACGTATCAGCGTTGCAGCGTCGCGTGCACGGGGCCTTTGGCATTGATCCCTGGGAGATAGCAAATGTGGTGGATGTGGGCGACGTGCCGTTTCCGCGGGTCAATGACAACGAAGACTGCATCGCGCGGATTACAGAATTTTACCGTGGGATTGATGCGGCCGGTGCAAGGCCGGTCTCTATCGGTGGCGATCACTCGATCACCGGTGGCATCGTTCAGGCCCTTGGTGGTGGCAATCTGGCGGGTGGACAGCCGGTGTGTTTCCTGCATCTGGATGCCCACACGGATGTCTTCACCAAAGTAGATCATTTTTTGGGTGCACAAAAATCCGCGGCCCATTGGGGCGCTTATCTGGCGGATCAGGGGCAGGTTGATCCGAAGCATTCCATGCAGATCGGCCTGCGCGGTCATCCGCGCACGCTGGACTGGCTGCAACCATCCTATGACTATGGCTATAATGTTGTCACAATGGCCGAATACCGGGCACGCGGGGCGGCGGATGTTATTGCTGAGATCAAGCAGGTGCTGGACGGGCGGCCGGTTTACATCACCTTTGATCTGGACTGCCTTGACTCGGCGGTTGCGCCTGCGGTTTCCAATATCGAGCCTGGTGAAGGCGGGTTTTTTATGGATGAGGCCAAAGAACTGCTGCACGCGGTGCGCGGCATGAACATCATCGGCGGTGATGTGGTGTGTCTGATGCCCACCAAAGACAGCCCGAACCAGATCACGGCGATGGTGGCAGCCGCGGTGATGTTTGAGATGGTCGCGATGATCGCAGAAGGACAGGCTTAGCGGCGGCCGCTCTTCAGTCCGTGGCCGTCCTTCATCGCTTAAGCGAAAAGCGTCCGAAGGGAGCGATGAGCGGTCCGTTTCTGATGCCTTCGGCGAGGATATTTTCACCGCAAAGAAGCCGAAAGTTGCGCGGTCAAAGGGGTAGCATGGTTGTCGATTTGATCTCCTGCATCGACAACAGTGCCGTGACGTTGAAAATCTTAACTTCAGCGATCAACGCCTGGTAAAACACATCATAAGCCTTGGCGTTTTCCACCCGCACTTTCAGGATATAGTCGATGTCGCCCGCCAGCCGGTGCGCCTCCTGCACTTCGGGCCGCGCCAGCAGGGTGGCCAAAAATCTGGCCTGCCAGTCGCCGTCATGCTCTGACGTGCGCACCAGAACGAAAAAGCAGGCTTCCAGCCCCAGCGCATCAGGATCAAGAATAACGGTTTGATGTTTGATCACGCCACCCGTCCTCAGCTTGCGGATGCGATTCCACACCGGTGTCTTGGATGAGCCGGTTTTGCGGGCAATTTCATCCAAGGAAAGCGATGCGTCGGCCTGCAGCGTGGCGAGGATCTTCCGGTCCAGTGCGTCGATTTGGGCGGCCATTCCGGTTTTCCTTTGAATTTGGAATTTTTAAGTCTACTTTCTTATTTTCTAGCACATACGTTCTTATCTTCCAAGACATATGGTGTAATATCGGAATATTGTTCTATGTTGAAGGCAGAAACTTAATCATCTGGAATACCACCATGACCATCCAATCCTCCGCCAAAGTCGTTTCCGCCAATGACGCCCTGGACGGCGACGTTGTTTATCTGACGTCCTGTGACGCCTGGACGCCGGACATCAAAGTGGCGGAACTGCTTGATCTTGAAGATCACGATTGGCGGTTGGCATTTGCGCAGCGTCTGCGCGAGGTTAAGAATGCAGCGCTGGTGGACGCACGTGAGGACGTCAACGGCCTGCCGGAACTGGTGGCGGCCTGATCAGGCCGGACATTTTGCAAAGCCATGACCCATACCGTCGACAATCAGATTGTCACCGCCAATCATTTGCTAAGCGGAGAGGTGGTTTACCTGCGCGCTGACAACAGCTGGTCAAATGCGCACAGTGAAGCCGAGGTGCTGACCGACAAGGAAGCGGCAGATGCACGGTTGCGGGATGCAAAAAAGCAAGGTGACGTGGTCATTTCGCCCTATCTGGCGGGGACCGCGATGAACGAAATCGGCAAACCTGTGCCGAATGTTCTGCGCGAACGCCTGCGCACCCGCGGCCCGACAAACCGGTTTCACGGCAAACAGGTTGGTTGAGGTCAAATAACAGCATTCCCACTGAATTATTGTCTGTGAAAGGGCAAAACGATGTACGCGTATACGAAATTTGATACCGGCTTTAATTCTGACCGCGTGGCGCAGTTTCGCGATCAGGTGGCCCGCCGGATCGACGGTTCACTCAGCGAAGAGGAATTCAGACCTTTGCGGCTGATGAACGGGCTGTACCTGATGCTGCACGCCTATATGCTGCGGGTGGCCATCCCCTATGGCACCCTGAACAGCGTTCAAATGCACGCGCTTGCTGATATTGCTGACCGGTTTGACAAAGGTTATGGCCACTTTACCACGCGCCAGAACATCCAGTTCAACTGGCCGAAACTTCAGGAAGTTCCTGATATTCTGGCGGCGCTTGCAAAAGTTGATATGCACGCGGTTCAAACATCGGGTGCCTGCGTGCGCAATGTAAGTGCGGACCATTTTGCCGGTGCCGCGGCAGATGAAATCGACGACCCGCGCCCGACGGCGGAATTCATCCGCCAGTGGTCCACCGATCATCCGGAATTTGCCTTTTTACCCCGGAAATTCAAATTTGCGGTCACCGGCAGCCCCCACGACCGCGCGGTCACAAAAATGCACGACGTCGGTTTGCGTTTGCTGCAAGATGGCGATGGTCAGCCCGGGTACGAGGTATCGGTTGGCGGCGGGCTGGGCCGCACGCCAATGATCGGGCGTACCGTTCGGAAATTCCTGCCGCGCATCGATCTGCTGCCATATCTTGAGGCGATCCTGCAGGTATACAACGAACTGGGGCGGCGCGATAACAAGTACAAGGCCCGGATCAAGATTACCGTTCATGAAACCGGGCTTGAAGAAATTACCCGGATGATCGAGGCGCGGTTTTTGCAGCAACGGACCCGCTTTGACGGATCTGATCAATTTCTGTTTGACCGGATTCGCGGCGATTTTTCGGCGCCTGATTACAGGCACGGCACCTGCGAGGATTTCCAGTCCGCGCGGCGCCTAAATCCGGCTTTCCGGTCGTTCACCGATACCAACCTGAATGCCCATAAGAACCCGGATTATACCAGTATCACCGTGTCGCTTAAAACCCACGGGCAAACGCCCGGCGACGCCACGTCTTCGCAAATGAGAGCCTTGGCAGACATCGCCGCTCGCTGGTCGCATAACGAACTGCGGGTCAGTCACGAACAAAACATCATTCTGCCGCATGTCCATAAAAACCACGTTCCGGCAGTCTTTGACGCGCTGAAGAAGATCGGGCTGGCAACCGCGAATATCGGGTTGATTTCAGACATTATCGCCTGTCCCGGCATGGACTACTGCGATCTGGCAACGGCGCGATCAATCAACGTGGCCCAGGGCATTGCCACGCGGTTTGATGAGCTGAAACTTGAACATGACATCGGCCCGATCAAACTGAAAATCTCGGGCTGCATTAACGCTTGCGGACATCATCATGTGGGTCATATCGGCATATTGGGACTGCAAAAGGCCGGGGTAGAAAGCTATCAGATCACCCTTGGCGGTGACGGCACAGAGAACACCGCGATTGGCAAGGTTATGGGCCCGGGATTTGCCGCAGAAGAGATTATCCCGGCGATTGAGCGCTTGATCTATGCCTATCTGGACCTTCGTGATAACGCGCAGGAAACATTCCTGCAGGCATACCGACGTCTGGGCGCGCAGCCCTTCAAGGCGGCGGTTTATCAAACCCAGGACAAAGCCAATGCCGCTTGAGGCCCCGCTTTCTCCGGTCGCAGACCGCGTGGCGGCGTTGAACCGGCGCTATGCAAACCACAGTGCGGTTGATGTTATGCGCCGTACCCTGTCGGACCCAAAAATCGGCAGTGCCGCGCTGGTGTCGTCTTTTGGCGCGGAATCCGTGGTGCTGTTGCATTTGATCTCGATCATAGACCGAACCACGCCGGTGTTGTTTATCGACACAGAATTGCTGTTTGAGCAAACGCTGGACTACCAGCGTCATCTGACAGAGGTATTTGAATTGACGGACGTGCGGACAATCAGGGCAAACCGCGCGGAGGTTTTTTTGCGTGACAGCGGATCCCGGCTGCACGCGGCCAGCCCTGACGCGTGCTGTGCTTTGCGAAAAATTAAACCACTGCGCCGGGGACTGGCGGGGTTTGACGCCTGGATCACAGGGCGCAAGCGGTTTCAGGGCCCGGCACGGGCAGAATTGCGGTTTTTTGAGGCGGACGATGAAAACCGGATCAAGGCCAATCCGCTGGCCTATTGGCGCACAATTGACGTGGCCGACTATATCAACAACAATGGGCTGCCCAAACATCCGTTGGTTGCCAAGGGATTTCCCTCGATTGGCTGTATGCCCTGCACGACGCCTGCCCGCACCGGCGAAGACTTGCGTGCCGGGCGCTGGCGCAGTTCGGAAAAAACCGAATGCGGTATTCATTTTCAGGCGGATCAGACTGTGGCGGTAGGATTGTCATGAGTATTATCGTGAACGACGACGGATTTGCACCGGACCATTGGCAAGGCGGGTTTTTGGACGCGGACAATCTGGAACAGCTGAGTGTCGCTGAAAAGACGGCGCAGGCGGTGCAGGTTGAAAACACTTTGGACGTGGACACGCTGATCCCTTTTTTTGATCAGATCGACATGATCCGGCTGCAATCCCCGGTGTTTTCCGACGGGCGCGCGTTCAGTCAGGCGCGTCGCCTGCGAATGCTTGGTTTTGTTGGCAGACTGCGGCTGTGCGGGCATGTTCTGGCCGATCAATACGCAATGGCGCGACGGTCCGGATTTGACGAGGTAGAGATTTCGGACGAGATGGGCGCGCGCCAACCGCAATCCCAATGGCAGGCACGCGCGGACTGGCAAAAAAATGACTACCAGCAAAGAATGCGCCAATTTGGCGGCTAAGACTTCCAAAAAAAATCCGCAAATAACCATACGCCCAAGGCGCAAAACGTGAGAGACCGATGAACGACCTAAGCCCTTTGAATTTCAGCACCACACGTCTGCCTGACAGCCAGACCGTAACATCAGTCACCCATTGGTCTGACCGGCTGTTTTCGTTTCGTGTCACCCGACCGGCATCCCTGCGGTTTCGTTCGGGCGAATTTCTGATGCTTGGTCTGCCGGGATCAAACGGCAAGCCTTTGATGCGTGCCTATTCCATCGCCTCGCCCAATTGGGACGACGAGCTGGAATTTTATTCGATCAAGGTGCCGGACGGCCCCCTGACGTCGCGCCTGCAGCATATACAAGTGGGTGAAGACGTGATCATCCGCCCCAAACCTGTGGGAACACTGGTTCTGGACGCGCTGCTGCCGGGCAGGCGGTTGTTTTTGATCAGCACCGGCACCGGCATCGCGCCGTATGCGTCCCTGGTGCGTGACCCGGAAATCTATGAGAAATTTGATCAGGTGATCCTGACCCACACCACGCGGCGGGCCAGCGGCCTTGACTACGGCAAAAGACTGATCACGGACATTATGGCCGATCCGCTGGTGGGCGAAGAGGCGGGCGTAAAGCTGTGGTACTACCCCACGACCACACAGGAAACGACGCCAAAAATGGGCCGGATCACCACCCTGATGTCTTCCGGCGAATTTTTTCGGGATTTGGATATTCCACCACTGGATGTGGCGCATGACAGGGTGATGATCTGTGGTTCACTGGGGCTGAACAGCGATATGAAGATCATTGTCGAAGGTGCCGGATTAGCCGAGGGTTCCAATTCCCGCCCCGGTGAATATGTGGTTGAAAAAGCGTTTGTCGGCTAAAGCAAATTGCGTTTTACCTTAATCAGACAGCGGTACTTGATACACCGGAGCACCCTCAGACCTTTTGCGTTTTGCATAAGTTCATTGGATCAGATTAAACGCAAAACGCCTTAAGCGCTCCACCCTGCCTTGCGCAATACAGACCAGTAGTTCGGTGCCACCCGCATGGTATCGCCGTGCCCTTTGGCCAGCATCATGGCGTGCATATTTGTCAGCCTGAAACAGGGCACGTGCATCACCAGATGATGCTCCAGATGATAATTCACCCAGTAAGGTGCCAGTAGCAGACGCATGATTGGTCCGGCTTTGGTGGTGCGCACATTGCGCAATGGATTGCCTGTAAATTCTGTCACCGCGTGCTCGGCGATATTGCGCACGCGCAGCACCAGTTGGAACCACGTCAACAGCGGCACCAGCCAGAACGCCGGCCACCACCACCAGGCACCCACACTCCAAAGCACGGCGAAAATCACCGCGTTTACTGCCAAAGGCCCGGCCAGCCCGCGCCCTTTGAACGCCTGCGCCTGTTTGCCGGCCTCGGCGATTGCGTCTTTGTCCCCTGCCAGTTTCAGCGACAACCTGATCTGCAAGACCAGTTGTTTCACGCCTATTTGTCCCGTCAGATCGCGCAGGAACTTGCGCGCAAGACTGGCCCGCGTGGTTGGAAACGGCTTTGACAGCACCAGATCAGGATCGCCTTTCACTTGCGTGAACCGGTGATGGGTCAGGTGATAGTGCCGGTAGGCGGGCATATCGGCCAGTATCGGCGCGCCGCAAATCCAATTGCCAACAAATTCGTTCAGCCAACCGGTTTTAAACAACGCCCGGTGCGCCGCGTCGTGCATCAGGATCGCCAGTCCCAGCTGGCGCGAGCCGATGATCATCACCGCCAGAACGAACGTCAGAACATTGGGCCAGATCCAGAACAGCCACAGGGCCGCGGCCATCGTCAGGTAGCAATGCAATACCAGCGCGGCGCCCATCATATCAGACCGGCGCGCCAGATCGCGCACTTCCTGGTTGGTGAAATATCGGGATTTACCGGTCATGGTCAAAGAATAGCGCCAACACCGGTGACTGGACAAGCCCGTTCCGCTTTTGGGTTTGATCATCAAAGCAAAACTGCGCTATGTGCCAGACGGAACAGATTGGATCGATCAATGCTTTACCAAACCAGACAGCAATGGCGCGAAGCCCGCCAAAAGCGTGTTCTGCTGTTTGGCATGTCAGGCCTTGGAAAAACCCATGTGTCCAATATCTTGCGCGAGGGCGGCGACTGGTTTCACTACTCTGTCGATTACCGCATCGGCACGCGGTATATGGGCGAGCATATTGTCGATAATTTCAAGCGCGAGGCGATGCAAAAGCCGTTTCTGGCCGAACTTTTGCGCAGCGACAGCATATATATCGCCAGCAATATCTCGTTTAACAATCTGGCACCGCTTTCGACATATCTGGGCAAACCCGGCAATCCGGCCTTGGGCGGGCTAAGCTTTGATGAATATGTGCGGCGGCAAAAACAGCATCATGTGGCCGAGGTTGCGGCCCTGATGGACAGCGTGCCTTTTGTTGCCAAAGGTCACGATATCTACGGTTATGACAATTTTATCTGCGACAGCGGCGGTTCGATTTGCGAGGTCGTGGACCCGGATGATCAAACTGATCCGGTTTTAACAGCGCTGTCAAACAATCTGCTGATGGTCTGGATCAGGGGCGCGGACGGCCATACCGAAGAACTGGTTGAACGGTTCAAAAGATCACCAAAGCCGATGTATTTCGGCGAGGATTTTCTAAGCCAACTGTGGCAGATGTATCTGAAGAAAAACAACGCCTTAGAAGCGGAGGTTGATCCCGATCAATTCATGATCTGGGCCTACCGCCAAACGCTGGAGCACCGGCTGCCCCGCTACCGGGCCATGGCCGAGGGTTGGGGTGTGACTGTGGGTGCGGATGATATTGCCAGGGTTCGAAATGCGGGTGATTTTGACGACCTGATTGCCGGCATTTTGGGGGACTGAGGACGATGCCCATTAAAATCCCCCGCGACCTGCCAGCGCACGACATCCTGAAAGCCGAGGGCGTGATGGTTATGGGTGAAACCCAGGCCGCACGGCAGGATATCCGCCCGCTGCAGATCGGGTTGCTGAATCTGATGCCCAAGAAAATGCAGACGGAAACCCAGTTTGCCCGCCTGATCGGGGCGACGCCGCTGCAGATTGAACTGACGCTGATCCGCATGTCCGAACATGTGTCAAAAACCACCTCGCCTGCCCATATGGAAGCGTTTTATCAGCCTTTTCAATCTGTTAAGAATAAGAAACTGGACGGGCTGATCATCACCGGCGCACCGATCGAACATCTGGATTTTGCTGATGTAACCTATTGGGACGAAATGCGGCAGGTTTTTGACTGGACCCAGACCAACGTGCATTCCACCTTTGGTGTGTGCTGGGGCGGCATGGCGATGATCAACCATTTTCATGGCGTCAAAAAGCATATGCTGCTGGAAAAATCTTTTGGCTGTTATCGGCACCGCAATCTGGCGCCCGCCTCGCCGTTTCTGCGTGGGTTTTCCGATGATTTTGTCATTCCGGTCAGCCGCTGGACGGAAATGCGCGAGGCCGAGATCAATTCGGTGGATAGGCTGAATATTTTGTTGGGATCAAGTGAAGTTGGCCCCTGTCTGGTAGAGGATGCAGCACACCGCGCACTTTATATCTTTAACCATTTTGAATACGACCGGGGGTCGCTGAAGGATGAATATGACCGGGATATTGCCAACGGCACGCCGATTAATATTCCGGTAAATTATTACCCCGATAATGACCCCGCCAATCCACCGGAAGACCGCTGGCGCAGCCACGGGCATTTGCTGTACGGCAATTGGATCAATCAGATTTACCAGACAACTCCGTTTGATTTGCACCAAATCGGTGTTTAACAAAACGCCAGAACGCCAAACGACAGATTGAACCGCTGCAAGATGAATATCCTTTCCGCCAAATCAATTCAGGCAGAGGCCGATTGCCCGCCGATTGGCAACATAATTCAGGTTGGCCGCGCACAGGTTCATTATTATGAAAAAGGCACCGGCCCGGCGGTTTTGCTGATCCACGGTGCCAGCGGCAATATCAGGGATTTCAATTTTGGACTGATTGACAAGATCGCCAAAACCCACCGGGTTATCGCCATAGACCGGCCCGGGCACGGGTATTCTTCGCGGCTTAATCTTTATGGTGAAAGCCCGCGCCAGCAGGCGCAGATATTCGTTGAAACGGCAAACGCGCTGGGTGTTGAAACCGCAATTGTGGCCGGGTATTCGCTGGGCGGTATTGTGGCGCTTGCCGCGGCGCTTGATTTTCCAAAATTCACCAGCGCGTTGTTGCTGATGTCCGGTGTCAGCCACCCGCCCAAAGGCAAGGCCGGGTGGCTTTACACGCTGGCCGGCAGTCACCTGACCGGGCCGCTGCTGGCGCAGTATATCGCCGCCAAAATGCCCATCAAACTTATTGAAGAAAAAATCGCCTCGGTGTTTCAGCCGCAATCGCCGCCGGAGGGCTATTTAAAGGATATTGGCGCCGGTCTGGCGCTTCGCGCCCACACGATCAGGGCGAACGCCCGGCAGGTGGTCACGTTGCTGCCGCATATCCACATGATGCAGGAACGCTACGCGGATCTGCGCCTGCCTATTGAAATTCTGCATGGAGATCTGGATAAATCCGTGCCAGCTGCAGAACACGCGGACCGGCTGGCGGCCACCCTGCCCCACGCAAAGTACACCCG
>CAYZQS010000006.1:8432-11188 GCA_964480735.1 uncultured Rhodobacterales bacterium | reverse complement strand
GTGCAGGGCGTTGATGTGCATTACACCCGTCAGGGCAGCGGCCCGGCGATCATTTTACTGCACGGTGCCGGTGGAAACCTCAGAGATTTCACCAGCGGGCTGGCCTCCGCTATGGCCAAAACCAACGAGGTGATTTCGTTTGACCGGCCCGGACACGGCTATACCGATCTGGACAACACATTTGGCGGCTCGCCTATGGAGCAGGCGGCTTTTCTGCACGCCGCCGCCGTTCAGCTGGGTGTCACGCAGGCAACCGTACTGGGCTATTCACTGGGCGGCGCTGTGGCGCTGGCGTGGGCGCTTCAGGAACCTGATTTTGTGCAGTCTTTGTTGCTGGTGGCCTCGGTTTCCAACGTTTGGCCGCGTGAACTGCGACTGCTGTACCGCTCTGCCGCCAATCCGGTTACCGGTTCTGTGGTCACCCCTGTTATCGCCGCCTTTGCGCCACAAAACCTGATGGATACCATCGTGCGCGAAGTGTTTTTTCCGCAAATTCCACCGGATGGTTACAACGAGCTGATTGGTGCAGACCTGTCCATTCGCGCGGCCACCATCCGCGCCAATACCCGCCAGATCACCGGCCTGCGCAAACACATCGTGGCGATGGCAAAACGGTACGGCGAATTGACGCTTCCGGTGGAACTGATCCACGGCGATGCTGACACCGTGGTGCCGGTTCACATCCACTCTGACGTTATGGCCAAAACCTTGCCGCACGCCACATTTACCCGTATTGCGGGGCTTGGTCACGGGGCCCAGCATTTTGCCAAAGATGAAATTCTGGCGGCACTTGGGCGTCTCAATGCGTTGCGTAATTAGCAATTGATCGCCATATAAGATCAAACGCAGCCAAGGAGCACCGACGTTGAGCGCGAAACCATTTGACGGCGCCATCAGCCAATTCTTTGCCAATGACGCACCAAACGATGTCCGCGAACTGATTGAAAAATCGGGGCAAAAGACAGTATTGGCCGGGGACTACCCGTACAGCGACCGCATGGACCTCAAGGACTATGAGGCGCAGCTGTACAGTTTGCAGATCGAATTGGTGAAACTGCAGGCTTGGATCAAATCCAAAGGGGCACGCATCGCCATTGTCTTTGAAGGACGCGATGCGGCGGGCAAAGGTGGTACGATAAAGCGATTTCGGGAGTTCCTCAATCCGCGCAGTGCAAAAGTCGTGGCGCTTTCAAAACCCAGCGACAGGGAACGCGGCCAATGGTATTTTCAGCGCTATATCACCCAACTGCCAGCGGCCGGCGAAATGGCGTTTTTTGACCGCTCCTGGTACAACCGCGCGGTGATCGAGCATGTGTTTGGCTTTTGCACCCCTGACCAGCGCGAGGTATTCTTTGATCAGGTCACGGATTTTGAACGCATGTTGGTCAAGGACGGGATCAGACTGTTCAAGATCTGGCTTAACGTGGGCCGTGCCGAACAGTTGCGGCGGTTTTTGGCGCGGGAAAGCGATCCGTTAAAGCAATGGAAACTGTCAAAGATTGACGTCGAGGGCCTGCATCTGTGGGACGACTACAGCGCGGCAATCGCGGAAACCTTTCAACGCAGCCACAGCGAAACCGCGCCCTGGACGGTTGTACGCTCTGACGACAAACGACGCGCACGCCTGGCAGCCATACGTTTGGTGCTTTCGCAGATTGAATATGATGGTCGCAGCAACACTGCGGTGTTTGCGCCGGACAGCGGCATCTGCGGCGGGCCGGAAATTTGGAATGCGTAAACGCGGTTATCATCACGGCAATTTGAAACAGGCGCTGGTGGATGCGACGCTGGCCCTGATCGAAGAAAAAGGGCCACAGGGCTTTACGATGGCCGAAGCCGCCAAACGCGCCGGTGTCTCTGCCGCCGCCCCCTACCGCCATTTCAAAGGCCGGGATGATCTGATTGCCGAGGCCGCGCGGCAGGGCTTTGAGATTTTCGCCGATCTGATGGAATTTGCTTTTGCCAAGGGCGGCAGTTCGGCGCTGGCGTCCTTTGAGGCCACGGGCCGGGCCTATCTGGCGTTTGCGCGCCGCCACCCCGGGCATTATATCGCGATGTTTGAAAGCGGCATAAGGGTAAACGCAGTGCCGGAACTGGCGATGGCGTCCAACCGCGCCATGTCTGTTTTGACCCGCGCGGCGGTTGAACTGGCCGCCCACCTGCCACCGGACAAACGCCCGCCCGCCACGATGGTCAGCCAGCACGTCTGGGCCCTAAGCCACGGCGTGGTGGAATTGTTTGCCCGGGGCGAGCCCGGCGCAAGGTCGCCATTCCCGCCCGAGGAACTGTTGGAGAGTGGAATTGGCATTTATTTGCGGGGGCTGGGATTGATCCCCGAGGATCGTTAAGATATTTGACCCGACATTATTTATTTTATGATTATATTACAGTGGGTTATTCTTTTTCAAAAATTAAAATCTCAAAATCCTCAGAATTCTCAGGATTATGGCTTGCATTTGCCCCGCGCCTCCCCACATAAGTTAATGTGAATAACATTTACATCTAAACCCAACCAAGGAGAAACCAAAAATGAGTTCTGTCGCAACCTGGCCCTCACAAGCTGAAAACTGGCTGGATCAACGTGGCAAAGGTGCCTGGATCGCAGCCATGGTGCTGGGCTTTATCTTTATCTGGCCCGTCGGGCTGGCCCTTCTCATTTACATGATCTGGAGTAAACGCATGCATTCGTCTTATGGCTG
Source organism: uncultured Rhodobacterales bacterium (assembly GCA_964480735.1). Lineage (GTDB taxonomy): Bacteria > Pseudomonadota > Alphaproteobacteria > Rhodobacterales > Rhodobacteraceae > UBA5972. The sequence continues at coordinate 8,489 of CAYZQS010000006.1, read as the reverse complement.
TTCAGGCCGCCACAGCAACAAACATTGGCATCACCGCCGGCATCACCGGTCGTTCCA
>CAYZQS010000006.1:4691-8332 GCA_964480735.1 uncultured Rhodobacterales bacterium | reverse complement strand
GCCTGTCTGTCCGCCCGCATCCGTGTGGCGGATTTTACCCCGTCAAAAAGCCAGCGTCGCATTCTTCGCCGCAACAGCCATCTGGAACGCAAAGCGTCCACGCCATGGGCAACAGAAAATCAATACGAGCTGTTCCGGGACTATCTGAACGCCCGCCACGCCACCGGCGGCATGGCAGATATGGATATTTACGAATTCGCGGCGATGATCGAAGAAACGCCGGTGCGAAGCCGCGTGGTGGAATATTACCGTCAGGGCGAAACAGCCACTGGCCGCGCCATTTTGTCGGCCGTTTGCCTGACAGATGTGTTAGAGGACGGCGTGTCTATGGTGTATTCGTTCTTTGAGCCTGAATCCCAGGCCAACTCGCCGGGCAGTTATCTGATACTGGATCACATCGAAATCGCCCGCGATGCCGGATTACCCTATGTCTATCTTGGGTATTGGGTGCCGGGCAGTCCCAAAATGGATTATAAGGCCAACTTCAACGCGCTGGAAGTTTTTAAAGATGGCGGCTGGATGCCGCTTGACGACCCCAAAGCCTTTGTGGCGAACGAAAAACCTGCGAAAGCGCAACCGATATCAGAACTTGTGGCCAACATTGTCCTGCCGGACGCGCGCCCCACGGAATAATTCCTATCTACTGATTGTTGAGCCGACTAAACCTGATGGTTTGCTCGACTTTGGGCCGACGTGATAGAGTTTTTTTGGCAACCAAATCTTTGTGCCAGTAACTTCCAAGTCTTACTGAAACAGATCATGAAAAGAGTTCCAAAATTCCGGAATTCCGGAATTCCAGTATTCCGGTCTTCCGAACTTCTGGTCCTCCAATCATTCGGTCCTTTGATTCTTTGAACCTTCGGTTTTTAGTCTGCTGGAATTCCAGTCTGCCGGTCGCCGTTTCTTCCGGTTTTCTGGACTTCTAATATTCCGGACTTCCGGTTTTCTGGAATTCCAGTATTCCGGACTTCCGGTTTTCTGGAATTCTGGACTTCCGGAATTCCGGAACTCTGATTTTCCGGGGATCCAACCCACGGCTCCTCCGGTCCGCCGGTCTTTGGATCGCTCGCTCCAATTGTTCTTTGGTCCTTTGGTTGTCAAGCCTACTGCCACGCCAAGTTTCAACGAGCCGACTCAGCCGGGAACACGACCAGTCCTTTGATCGTGCGAGAATTCCGGCCCTTTTAAAACGTTTAGCCTGCGCTCTGACCCACAGCATTCCCTAAAAAGAACCTGTTGGCACGTGGCAATTCCGTTTTGGCAGGATCCACAGAACTGATCACAGGGATTGCAATTCTGGTTATTCTTGACCCCGCGGGGTGCGCTGCTTTTATAGATCCAAACGGCGCTTGAAATTGGGCGCGAAATGCTCCACCGACCGCCAAGATCATCTGAAGCGCGCCCTAGTTGCCGATCAGATTGGGCACAATCGTCACCACTTCCGGGAATATCCACAACAACGCCAGCCCGAGCACCTGAATCAGCACAAACGGGATCACGCCCCGGTATATATGACCGGTTGTCACCCCGGGTGGTGACACCCCGCGCAGATAAAACAGCGCAAAGCCAAATGGTGGTGTTAAGAACGACGTCTGCAGGTTGACCGCAATCATGATGGTCACCCATTTTGGATCCATCGTTCCGCCATAGATCACCGGGCCGACAATCGGGATCACGATATAGATGATCTCCAGAAAATCCAGCACGAACCCAAGGATGAACAACACCAGCATTACAATCAGAAACACCAGAATTTCGCTGTCGTAACTGCGCAGAAACTGCTGAATATAATGCTCGCCGCCAAACGAAATAATCACCAGATTAAGCATCTGCGAGCCGATCAGGATGGTAAACACCATCGATGTCACTTTGGCGGTCTCCCGCACCACGGGCCGCAACACCGCCGTGCGCCACAGGGTCCAACAGGCAAACAACAATCCACCCATCGCCACATGATAAGCGATTATCGCCACTATAATCGCAATCCAGTTTTCAAATCCCACGTTCTCGATATTGGCGCGCAGATCAAAATTAACCCCCACCAGGATCATGATAACCATAGCAAAGGCGGCAATTATGATTATGCGTCCGCTTTTGTGTTCTTCCTCCAGTTTGCGAAATCCGGCCAGCATGATCGCACCACCTGCGCCAAGGGCAGCTGCCGGTGTGGGATTGGTGATGCCGCCAAGGATTGAACCCAAAACCGCGACGATCAGAACCAGGGGCGGGAAGACCACCCGAAGAACCTCGTTTTTGCCCAACAACTGTGCGGCGTACTGACAGCCATAAAGCGTGATCAGAATTGGAATGGCCAGATACAGGAACGTCACACCGGGCGAAGTGCTCGGCGCAATAAACAGAATATCAACCGCCAAGGCCAAAACAATGCCGCCAAATCCGATAATAATGCGGCGTGGATCGGCGTTTTTGTTCACACCAATCGCCGTGGTCAAAACAAGCGCCAACAGAATGAATGGTGTCAAAATACCGCTGGAAATCGGCGCGGCGGTCGCAATGCGCGACTGAATTTCTTCTTCGATCTGTTCGGTCGTCCGGGTCCGTTCTTCCTGCGACTGGCCACCCTTTTCGTCGATCTCTGCCTGTTGGGCCACCGCGCGGTCCCATTTTTCCTGACCGTGGCTTTCGATCATCGCGCCTTTGCACTCTTCTGACACATTCGTCCGCAATTCCGCCTGTGCACCGATATCGGCAATCGAGCTGACGGTGATGTTCTGGCTGCCTGCCAGATTGAACGCGCTTGCAGCGATGGCAAACGCGATAACGCCGGCGGGCACGATCAGGAACCACGTCAGCCCGTGCTGCCGCGTAATACCAGCGCCTGCGTCGCCGTCACCAATGACGGGTGGTGCTTTGTGCGGGTTTAACAGAGCGTATCCAAAGGCGTAAACGCCGTACAGGATGGCCAGCATAATGCCCGGCAGGATGGCGGATTGAAACAGCGTTCCCACCGACAAAACCGCCGCCTCGCCCAAATACGTCAGCGCATCGGAACACCCCACGTTTGCCGCGCGGGCTTCCTGTGCCACGGAATAAAGGTCTCCGGCCAATGTGCCCAGCAGAACGATTACGATAGACGGCGGAATGATCTGCCCCAAAGTGCCGGATGCGGCGATCACACCGGTGGCCAGTTCCGGCGAATAACCGTGTTTTAACATGGTTGGCAAAGACAGCAGGCCCATGGTGACAACCGTTGCGCCAACAATACCGGTGGAGGCCGCCAAAAACGCGCCAACCGCAACAACGGCCACGGCCAAACCGCCAGGCAGCGGGCCAAAAACCTTGGCCATTGTCGTCAGCAGTTCGTTGGCGATCTTGGACCGTTCCAGCGTGATGCCCATCAAAACGAACATCAATACCGCCAGCAGGGTTTCGATGGAAGCCCCGGCAAACACCCGCTCGTTCATGCGGTTCACAATGAAACTTAGGTTGCGGTTGATGGCATATTCCCAGCCGCGCGGGAACATGGGTTCGCTGATAGTTGGCAAATCCGGGTATCGGAACAGCGAGATATCGTAAGGACGCACGCCTTCGGCGATGAGGGCGCTGTATTCCTCGCTGCGGGTGTCGACCAAAAAGTGGTGCAGCGTACCGGTGCCATCCAGCGTGGCCAGTATACCAAA
>CAYZQS010000006.1:3506-4591 GCA_964480735.1 uncultured Rhodobacterales bacterium | reverse complement strand
GGCAAAATGAAAAACAGCGAACCAAACATATCAACCACACGTTTGGTCCGGTACGATACCCGCGCGTAAAACAGATCGACCCGCACATGGCCGCCCTGCACAAATGTGTAAGACACGCACAAAGCGACCACCATCGCGTTATACAGCTTCAGTTCTTCCGCAAACCAGCTGACGTCTTTGGTGAACACGTTTCCAAAAGGCCCAAGTGAAATATGTGGCACCAAAAAAATACGCTGCAAAAACACGATCATTATCTGTTGCAGCACCATCAACAGGCCAACCCAGGCAACCAGACGTCCAACCCCGTTCGCAATACCTTCAAACAATCCAAGCATCCGCCACATAAATTGCCGACGGAATATACCGATCGCAATCACAACAAGAAAAATATCAAAAACAACGAAGAAAAATTCGACAGAGCCGCCATAATAAATGAACCGAATCAAAGACTTGGGATCGCCCCAGTTGGCCCAGGTTCCCAGATGGGTCAGCGCATAGACAAAGTTATAAAAGCCCAGCCCCACTTGCGTGAAGAACCAAATAATCCCACTCATCGGTAATTTCCCCCCGGCGTCAGGCGACCAAATGCGGTGCGCCCCATAGCAACTGCCCCCACGCTGATGCGCGGGGGCAGTGCATAATCTTAGGTCAGGCGATCAGCCGAGTACGCGGTCGCGCTGGCGGGCGTACGTGGTCGCTGCTTTTGAAATCCAGCCAGAGCTGTCTTTCATCGACACGCGGTATTCACCCAGAATTTGTGCAAACAGATCATCGCCAAGGAATTCGTCATAAACTTTCTGTGATGCTTCACCAAAAGCATCCCAAACACTGTCCGGGAATTCCAGAACTTTCACACCACCGGCAGCCAGTCGCGTAAGTGCGGCACCGTTGTTGTTCAGATACTGGCTCATGGACCAAACGTTTGTGGCACCGGCGGCAATTTCCAGAACCTTCTGGTGTGCAGGTGCCAGGCTGTTATAGCGCTCCAGATTAACCGAAGACGACAACGCAGCTGACGGCTCGTGGAAACCAGCCGTATAGTAGAACTTGGTGATTTCCTGGAAACCGGCTTTTTCATCCGCCCA
>CAYZQS010000006.1:0-3406 GCA_964480735.1 uncultured Rhodobacterales bacterium | reverse complement strand
GCCGCGTCAAACACACCAGCAAGGCCACGGCCCCACGATGTAACCAGCGTCAGTTTTTCACCACTGTGTGACGCGCCAATAGCCGGTGCGGCCAGTGCAGTGGCAGCAGCAGCCGTGCCGCCAAGTGCGGAAGTTCTTAGAAAAGAACGACGATCCATAATTAATTCCTCCCAGAATTGCCCGGCCCGGATGTCAGGCCAGACGGATTGATAAGTGAGCAAAGCCTAGAACAGAATGTCGCAAGGTGCAAATCGATTTCTGAGCAATTGGTAAATTTTTAGGGAGGAGAATGATCGGCTGGTTTGACCTCTCTTTATTGCTTTCATCCGCGGGCACATTTGCTGGATTGCCAAACCCGCCTGTATCAATAATTCGCAATAAAATTTCGTAAATAAAAGAAAAATAGCAATTAAACGCCGTTTCTTCGTGATTTTCGGTAATATATTGTTTTCTTTTGCCTTGACGCTGCCTTGCGCTGCTCATAAATTGCGGACTTAGGAGAAGGCAATGGTGACGGTCAGTCTGAACGTGGATAGGCGCTTGGCGCATTGACGAACATCGTTCGTCGTGTGGCTGCGCCCCCGCAATCGGGGGTTTTTTTATGTCGGCCCTTGGGCCGCAATAAAAGGTTGGAGTAAGATAATGACGCAACTGATGTCCGGTGCGCAAATGGTTGTTCAGGCCCTGAAAGATCAGGGAGTGGATACGGTGTTTGGCTATCCCGGTGGCGCGGTCCTGCCGATTTATGACGAGATTTTCCAGCAAAACGACATACGGCACATTCTGGTACGCCACGAGCAGGGCGCAACCCACGCCGCCGAAGGTTATGCCCGCTCCACCGGCAAGCCGGGCGTTGTTTTGGTTACATCCGGCCCCGGTGCCACAAACGCGGTGACCGGCATGACCGACGCATTGATGGACAGCATTCCGATGATCGTGCTGACGGGTCAGGTGCCCACATTCATGATCGGCAATGACGCATTTCAGGAAGCCGACACCGTTGGCATCACCCGGCCCTGCACCAAGCACAACTGGCTGGTGAAAGACACGGACAAGCTGGCCGAAACCATCCATCAGGCGTTTCATGTTGCCACCTCGGGCCGCCCCGGGCCGGTGCTGGTGGATATTCCCAAAGACGTGCAATTTGCCAGCGGCACCTATGTGGAACCTAAAAAAGCCGCCGTTTCCCATTATCAGCCACAGGTCAAGGGCGACATTGACGCGATCACCTCTTTGGTGGAACTGATGGAAAAAGCCGAACGCCCGATCCTGTACACCGGCGGCGGGGTGATCAATTCCGGCGTTGGCGCCAGTCAGTTGCTGCGCGAACTGGTGGCGGGCACGAATTTCCCGATCACCTCCACGCTGTTGGGCCTTGGCGCTTATCCGGCATCGGGTGAGGCGTGGATTGGCATGCTGGGCATGCACGGCACCTACGAGGCCAATCTGGCCATGCACGACTGTGACCTGATGATCTGTATCGGTGCGCGGTTTGACGACCGCATTACCGGACGGGTGGAAGATTTCTCTCCCGACTCACAAAAGGCCCATATCGACATTGATCTCTCTTCTATCAACAAGGTGATACAGGTGGATATTCCGATTGTCGGCGATGTTGGCCACGTGCTGGAGGATATTCTGAAAATCTGGAAAAGCCGTGGCCGTAAAACCAATTCCGAAGGGCTTAAGAAATGGTGGGCGCAGATTGCACGGTGGAAGACGGTTGACTGTCTGAATTATGCGAACTCTGAAAAAGTGATCAAACCACAATACGCGGTGCAACGCCTTGAAGCACTGACCAAAAACATGGACCGCTATGTGACAACCGAAGTGGGCCAGCACCAGATGTGGGCGGCACAATATATGGGTTTTGAAGACCCCAACCGGTTTATGACTTCCGGTGGTCTTGGCACGATGGGTTATGGTCTGCCCGCTTCTGTTGGCGTGCAAATCGCGCATCCCGATGCGCTGGTGATCAACGTGGCGGGAGAGGCCAGCTGGCTGATGAACATGCAGGAAATGGGCACCGCCGCGCAGTTCCGCCTGCCGGTCAAACAGTTCATTTTGAACAACGAACGCCTTGGCATGGTGCGCCAGTGGCAGGAGTTGCTGCACGGCGAGCGGTATTCGCACTCGTGGTCCGAAGCCCTGCCCGATTTCGTGAAACTGGCAGAGGCCTTTGGTGCCAAGGGCATCCGCTGTACCGACCCTGCCGATCTTGACGACGCCATCAAGGAAATGCTGGCCCACGACGGGCCGGTGGTGTTTGACTGTCTGGTGGAAAAACACGAAAACTGCTTTCCGATGATCCCGTCAGGCAAACCGCACAACGAAATGCTGCTTGGCGATGCATCCACCGCCGACGCCATATCCGGCGACGGTGCGGTGATGGTGTAAGGAGAAAGATAATGAACGCATTAGCCATCAAAAAAGGCAGCTCGGGCCACAGCGCCTACGATTTGAAAAGCAATCTTGGTGATGTGATCGAAACCCACACGATCGCGGTTCTGGTTGACAACGAGGCCGGGGTACTGGCCCGTGTGATCGGGCTGTTCTCGGGTCGAGGATATAATATCGAAAGCCTGACTGTCGCGGAAGTCGATCACACCGGCCATCTGTCACGTATCACCGTCGTCACCACCGGCACTCCGGCTGTCATTCAGCAGATCAAAGCGCAACTGGCGCGGATCGTGCCGGTGCACGAGGTGCACGACCTGACCGTGGAAGGGCCAAGCGTGGAACGCGAACTGGCGATGCTCAAAGTGACCGGTAGCGGTGAAAAACGTGTGGAGGCCATGCGTCTGGCAGACATTTTCCGCGCCTCGGTGGTGGATACAACGCTGGAAAGCTTCGTTTTTGAAATCACCGGCACGCCTGACAAGATCGATGCTTTCGTCGATTTGATGCGCCCGCTGGGGCTGTCAGAGATTGCCCGCACCGGTGTTGCGGCAATGCTGCGGGGAAATTAACCGGGCACCTGCGCGGTAATTTCGCATAAACTTTAGTTTATACCCAAGGTTGTAAACCATTGTTGCATAGACTTCTTCAGTTGCTCCGGCCGAAATAAAGCTATCCGTGCCAATGAGTCGTTTCAAACCGCGCGGAAAACGGCCGGGGGGCTGTCAACGAAAGGCCGTCAGAAAGGGCCAGCCCGAACAAAGAGTTTTTGTGCCTTCGCACCAGACCCGACAACGACGCGAGGCGTTGTATTGTTCGCGCTGCCCTGCTCAACCTGCGCCGGGACGTCCGAAACCCGGTAACGCTTGGGAATTTCTGCACGTATTGGTGCCAAATTAGACACCACATGCGGTTTCTGCCAAAAGACGTCATGGTGGTTCGTCGCCGTTGAACAGCCCCACCGGCCAATTAGAGCCGCGTCCTTTTTATCTGAATCAGCCGAGCGGCT
>CAYZQS010000005.1:44640-54639 GCA_964480735.1 uncultured Rhodobacterales bacterium | reverse complement strand
TCCGCCCTTCGCGACGGATGCTGCGGATTTCATCAAAGGCAAGGTTGGGCGCAAGCCGATCAATCGTCGGTTCTTGATCGTATCGCCTTTTCTGCTTGCACGCCTACCGCTGGATCATTGACAGCCGGGATGAGGCGACGGGCGAGCGGCTGGACGAGTTTCAGGACCCGTTCAAGCTGTACCGTTGCCACACGATCATAATCTGCCCCAAGGGGCTGAACCCGGCCAAAGCCATTGCCAAGATCAAGAATATGATGGTTGCGCGGGTGGTTTTATGGGCGTAGATCGGACATTTGTCTGACCAACCCATGACGATGCCCGATGCAACCTGAACTAATAAACGCCCTGCTGCTGGCGGCGCTGGCCGGACTGGCCATGCCGCTTGGGGCGATCGTTGCGCGTTCTGGTTTGATCTGGCCAAACTGGTCACAAGAGGAATTCCGCCATACGGTTGTGGCTTTTGGCGGCGGTGCGTTGCTGTCGGCGATTGCCTTTGTGCTGGTTCCGGGCGGTGCCGAGCGCCTGGGGCCCTGGCTGTCGCTGGGGTTGTTCTTTGCCGGTGGCATTGTGTTTTTCTGCGTTGACTACTGGATTTCAAGGGCCGCAGGTGGCGGGGCGATGTTGCTGGCGATGCTGCTGGATTTTATTCCCGAAAGCATGGCGCTGGGCGCGCTTTTGGCGGCTGGCAGCGCACAGGGGGTGTTGCTGGCGGCATTGATCGGGTTGCAGAACCTGCCGGAAGGGTTCAGCGCCTTCAAAGAGTTAAGGGAAAAGGCCGGAATGTCTGCTGGGCGGATTATCCGGATATTTCTTATGCTGGCGGCGTTGGGGCCGTTGTCGGCGTGGTTTGGCGTCAGTGTTTTGCAGGACATGCAGGCGCTGTTGGGTGGGATCATGCTGTTTGCTTCTGGTGGAATACTGTATCTGATTTTTGAGGATATTGCCCCGGCGATGGTCTTGAAAAACAACAAGTTTCCCCCCTTGGGGGCGGTGGCCGGATTTACCCTGGGCTTTGCGGGAAATTTGTTTGTGGGCGGGTAGGCGTTGTGCATGGCACCGCACAGGCATTTTTTGCCGGTGGCACCGGGACAGGCTTTTCAGATCAGGTTTGTGAACGTAGTCTGGCCTTCAAATCGGAGGAGTCGTGGAAAAAGCAGACGTCATCATAATAGGCGCGGGCCTTGCCGGGCTGGTGGCGGCATGCGAGGCGGCGAAACGTGGGCGTTCGGTTTTGGTTTTGGATCAGGAGGGGCCGCAAAGCCTTGGCGGGCAGGCGTTTTGGTCATTGGGTGGTTTGTTCATGGTGGATACGCCAGAGCAGCGACGCATGGGGATCAGGGACAGTCTGGCGCTGGCGCTGAGCGACTGGATGGGCTCGGCACAGTTTGACCGGGTTGAGGACGAAAATCCGCGCAAGGTCGCTGAGGCCTATGTGGAATTTGCCAGCGGCGAGATGCGCAGCTGGCTGCACGGGCTTGGCATGCGCTGGTTTCCGGTTGTCGGTTGGGCCGAGCGCGGTGGTGCGGCAGCCCACGGACACGGCAACACGGTGCCACGCTTTCATCTGACATGGGGCACCGGGCCCGGGGTGATTGCGCCTTTTGTTGCGGCGGCGTTGGACAGCCGTAAAATCCGGATTGAATATCGCCGGAAAGTGACATCGCTGATCGTGAAGGCGGGCACAGTGACAGGAGTTGCCGGAGACCTGTTGGCTGACACAAAAACAGAGCGGGGCCAGTCCAGTGGACGTGAAATCGTCGGCGATTTTGAGGCCCGTGCGGACGCGGTGATCATCACCAGTGGCGGCATCGGCGGGAACCTGTCTCAGGTGCGGGCGCACTGGCCAACCGGGCGGCTGGGCAAAGCGCCAAGGAATATGGTGTCCGGCGTGCCGGATTACGTGGACGGGTTGATGCAGGGCGTGGCGGTTGACGCAGGCGCTGGATTGATCAACGGGGATCGCATGTGGCATTACTGTGAAGGTGTGGAAAACTGGGATCCGATCTGGCCCAATCACGGCATCCGCATTCTGCCGGGGCCAAGTTCAATGTGGTTTGACGCGCTGGGCGTGCGGTTGCCAGCGCCCTGTTTGCCGGGGTTTGACACCTTGGCGACGCTCAAGCGGATACTGGCCACCGGGCACGCGCACAGCTGGTTTATTCTGACCCAAAAGATCATCGAGAAAGAATTTGCCCTGTCCGGATCGGAACAGAACCCGGATTTTACCTCCGGCAGTTGGCGGGCGGTTTTGCAATCGCGGCTGGGCAAGGGGGCGACAGAAGCGGTGGAGGCGTTTAAGGCGCATGGTGCTGATTTTGTGGTGCGCGACAATCTGGATGATCTGGTGGCGGGCATGAACGCATTGACGCCAAAAACGCCGTTGAAGGTTGACGATATCCGCGCCCAGATTGCGGCGCGGGATTTGCAGATTGACAACAGGTTTTCAAAGGACGCGCAGGTGACGGCCATTCGCGGTGCGCGGAAGTATTTTGGCGACCGGCTGATCCGCACGGCCAAGCCGCACAGAATATTGGATGGCGCAAACGGGACTCTGATCGCGGTCAAGCTGAATATTCTGACACGAAAATCGCTGGGCGGGCTGCACACGGATGTTACCGGACAGGTGCTGCGCCCGGATGGTACCGCATTTACCGGTCTGTTTGCCGCTGGAGAAGTTGCCGGGTTTGGCGGTGGCGGGTATCATGGGTATAACGCGCTTGAGGGCACGTTTTTGGGTGGGTGCATTTTTTCCGGTCGTGCCGTCGGGCGGGCTGTTTAGGTTTGGAAGCGCGCCGCGCGGGAGTATTTATTACAAAGATGAAAGTCAGTCCGGTTTGGCTTTTGGCTGTGGTGATTTGATCTGAAACCTTTGGTGCAGCCAGGCGATGCCGGCAAGGGTCAGGCCAAGGCCGATAAAGGCGGTGGCGCGGCCAAGGCCCTGCAGGCCGGACATATCCCACAGGAAGACTTTGAGCGCGGTAATGGCGGCCAGTGACAGGGCGGTGGTGCGCAAAAAGCGGTGATCTTGCAGGATTGAAGCGATGAATGTGCCAACCGTGATGATCAGCATGGCGATGGTGTAGGTGTAAAGCTCTTCCGTAAGGATCGTGCCGTCGCTGATGATTGGCCCGTGCCAGAAGCGGCGGATTTCAAGGGTGCCGTAAAGGGCGAGCAGAAAAACCGCGGCCGGCATGATGCGGCGCGATGTCAGAAAAGCAAAGCGCGACGGGATGCGCAGCAGGCCAGCCAAAACCAACGCCGGTAAAACATAGGCCACGGCCAGCGCGTCAAACAGCAGCGGGCCCTGTACTGCGCCGGTGGCAAGGGGATTGATGTAGGTTACGGTTGTGATCGTGGCCAGAACGAAAATGCCGCCGTAAAGTCCCGCCAGCCACTGGCGAACCCGTAAAAAGGCGTCAAACAGCACCATGCGGCGCATCTGTACCAGCGCCAGAATGCCCCAGATAGAGCCGATCAGCCCGACGCTGAGAAGGTCTTCGGGTGTGCGTCCGGCAGCGATCAGTTTGGCAACTCCGATTGACAGAGAAATTGCAATGGCCGCCATTGTGGCGGTTTCAAACACCAGAAAACTGGCGGCACGGTTGGCTTTGGCGGCATGAAGCGCACCGGCGGCCAAAAGCAGGATCGAACCCGCATAGAGCGTGGCAAATTCACCCCACCGGGCATCCATCGCCCAATCGATGCCGGGGAAAAGAACCAGCCGGGCCATGATCAGGCCGACCAGCGCCACCAGCAGGCGGGCGACGTTGACAAAGCCAAACCGCACCTCCAGGCCAACAGCGGCCAGCGCCAGCAGGGCAATGGCAAAACTAAGCGGGATACCGTCAAACAGCTCTATGGCGACCATCAGCAAAAGAACCAATACGGACACGGAAAAGGCGTCAGAACCCAGCGGAAAGCGGTCTTTTTGCCGGTGCAACATCAAGGCCATGCCGGTTTGCACGGCGGCCACCAGCAGGCCGATATAGGCCCAGCCGCCGTTGCCCAATGGGTTGATCGTATGCCAGCTGGCCCAAAAGACCGGCAGGGCAATCAAAGGCGTAAGCGCGGCGAGCCAGATCCAGAAATTTGGGCGGGTGCTGCGCGGGGTGCGCCAGATCGCGGCGATCAGGAATGTCACGATGGCAAAGCCAACGGCATTGGCGGCCCAGGGGAAATAGGGACGCAGGGCGGAAACGGTTTCGCCCTCGATCTGAATGGTATCAAAGGAAATGGACTGCAGCGGGCCAACGGCCACGGTGGCAATCAGTCCGGCGGCGAATATCGGTGGCAACTGGTCCAAATTCTGGGCGCGTGCGTTCAAAAACACCGCCGCGATCATCAGGACCGTGAGGGCCAGCAGTGCGGTCTGCCAGTGGGCGATACCGGCGTCGGTGGAGATCAGCAAAACCAGCGTGACCGTCAGCGCGGTCACGAATGTCAGCACCGTTGGGTAGACCTTTGACAGGTGCAATATGCTTTTGAAATGAACCACCGTGCTGTCGGCCCAGCGGGGTGGTGCACCAAAGGCCGGAACAGTTGTTACGAGGATCATGACCACACCAAGGTAGGCGGCCAGAAAAGGGTCACCCGGCAGGGCGATCGTCAGGGCAATACCCTGAAATATCGCAAGCCCCACCGCCAGCGCGGACAACCAGATCCAGCGCTGCCAGCGTTCCACATAAAGCGAGGCGGCAAGGACGCCGAGGAAATAAAGATACATCAGTGGCGGCGGTGGCACGTCAGTATTGACCAGAACCGGTGACAGGAACGCCCCCAAAAGGCCGATCACCGCCAGCACCGGGCCAAAGATCAAACCACCGGCCAGCGCCAGCCAGCTGACCAGCGCCATAGAGATAAAACCAAACAGGGCGTTGGTCAGGCCATAAAGGCTGTGGGCGGATACCACAGCGGCAAACAGGGTGGCAACACCACCGGCAGCAAGGGCTGCGGGGACGGTGACAGCACCCGTGGCGCTGGTTTTGCGGCGCAGGTATTCGGCGGCAACAACCAGGGCCAGTCCGAAGAACAGGCTGACGATTACGCGGGCGGTCGGGCCAAGCAGGCCCTGTTCCAGCCCGTATTGCACGATGAACGTGCCGCCAAGGGCCAGCGAAAGTGCGGCGATCCAGATCACCCAGTTGGCTTTGAAATTGTCAATCAGGCGGGTGATAAAAGACGGGCCCGTTGGTAGGGTTTTGGGCGGCGGTGCCAACGTGGGTGAGGTTGAAACAGTGGCCCCGCGCGCGGCTACGGCGGCCACGGCGGATTTTTCCCACGGGCCTGTCGGGTCCATGATGGCGTCCGGTTTGACCGGTTTGGAGGCCGGTTTATTCACCGTTACGGCTTTTGGTTTTTCGTCGGGTGGCTGTTGTATCTGCGCCCGCAAGCGGGCCAGTTCAGAGGTTAATTCTGCCAATATGGCGCTGTTTATGCGCGATTTGAAAAACCCAATGACGCCAAGAACCAGGACGGTCAAAAACGCCACAGCCAGCGCAATGCCCAAGGCCACTTCCATAATCCGCCCCCCCAAATCGTTTTGTTGTTATGAGAAAACTATTTCAGGGTTCTGCGTAGCAATCAACAAAAACTGGTCTTGGGGGCGCAAGGTGGATCAGCAGTAACGTTCAGGTCCGATCCACTGGCGGTCTGTGTAGCGGTCGCCGTGGGCAAAGCCGACAGGCAGCAAGCGATTGATTTTTGCGCGGTCCGCATCGGTGAAGGTGATGTCTGCGGCGTTTGCCCACTCGTTAAGATGGGCGGCGGTGCGGGTGCCGGGAATGGGGATCAGGTGGTCGCCCTGATCCAGAACCCAGGCGATGGCGGCGGCAGGCGTGGACCAGCCGCGGCTGTGCGCGAAGGTTTTGAACGGTTTGATGAGCGCGCAGTTGGCGGAGAAATTCGGCTCGGAAAACCGCGGGGAACCTTTGCGGAAATCTTTGTCGGGCAAGGCGGTCGGGTTGGGAAAATCCTCGCCAAACATTCCCCGCGCCAGAGGCGAGAAGGGAACAAAGGTGACGCCAAGTTCAGCGCAGGTCTGGATCAGACCCAGTTCAGGATAGCGGGTCCACAGTGAATATTCGCTTTGCACGGCCGCAACAGGATGAATGGCGTGGGCGCGGCGCAGGGATGCGGGGGCGATTTCAGAAAAGCCAATGCCGCCGATTTTTCCTTCTTTGACGAATTTCGCCAGTGTTTCGGTCACCTCTTCAATCGGGCGGTCGGCCTCGCGGCGGTGGACGTAATACAGATCGACGTAATCCACGCCCAGACGTTTGAGCGATCCCTCCAGCGCTGTGCGCAGGTAAGGTTCGGCGTTGTTGAAACCGCGTGTTGGCGTCACCTGAATGCCGCCCTTGGTGGCGATCTTGAAGGCGTGTTTTTTGGCTTTCAGATAGGTGCCGATCACCGTTTCGGCGCGGCCCATGCCGTAGATGTCTGACGTGTCAAGAAAATCGACACCGGCGTCTTGCGCGGCGTCAAGGCAGGCGTGGCTTTCGGCCTCGGTGGTTGGCCCGTAAAATCCGGCAAAGCTCATGCAGCCAAGGCCGACAGCACCGACGGTGGGGCCGGTGGTTCCAAGTTGACGTTGTTTCATGGTGATGTTTTAGAACCTCCAGCGCGAGTATTTGGGCAAAGATGAAACCCCGGACGGGGCAGATTATTCAAGCGCCGTGTTGCACCTTGCACATGTGCAGGCCGTTTCATGGGTGTCCACATCCGGCAGGATTTTCCAGCAGCGCTGGCATTTTTCGCCTTTGGCTTTTTCAAACACCACGCCGACGCCGTTGATCTCTGGCAGGCAAAAAGCCGTCGAAGGTGGCGGACCGCCGTTGAGACTGATGGCGGACGTGATGCAGATATCGGCGAAATCAACGCTTTTGAGCATGGCCAGAACGTCTTTGTCCGCCACATAGACCACCGGTGCTGCCTCAAGTGATGCGCCAATGATTTTGTCCTGCCGCTGGACCTCTATGGCGCCGGTAACCACGCGGCGCACCCGGCGGATTGCATCCCATTTGGCGGCCAGCGTGTCGTCGCGCCAGGATGTTGGGGTGTCCGGGAAATCCAGCAGGTGAATAGAACTGGTTTCGCCCGGGAACCGCTGTAGCCAGACGTCTTCCATTGTAAACACCAAAACCGGAGCCAGCCATGTGCTTAGGCGGTGAAACAGGATGTCCAGCACCGTGCGGGCGGCGTGGCGCGTGGGGCTGTTGTTGGCGTCGCAATACAGTGCGTCTTTGCGGATATCAAAATAGACCGAAGACAGATCGACCGTACAAAACTGGAACAGGGCGGAGAACACGCCCTGAAAATCATAAGCGGCAAAGCCGTCGTGTACCTGTCGGTCCAGCTCGGCCAAACGGTGCAGCACCCAGCGTTCCAGTTCCGGCATATCCTCCGGTTCTATTTTTTCGCGCTCCTCAAATCCGTTCAGATTGCCCAGCATAAAGCGCAGCGTGTTGCGCAGGCGGCGGTAGCTGTCGGCCACGCCTTTCAGGATTTCCGGGCCGATGCGCTGGTCTGACGTAAAATCAACCTGCGCCACCCACAGGCGCAGGATGTCGGCACCGTATTGTCTGGTGACCGCTTCCGGCACGATGGTATTGCCAAGGGATTTGGACATTTTCATGCCCTTTTCGTCCAGCGTGAAACCGTGGGTCAGAACGCCCTTGTAAGGCGCGCGGCCTTTGGTGCCGACCGATTGCAACAGCGAAGAATGGAACCAGCCCCGGTGCTGATCGGTGCCTTCAAGGTAGAGGTCGGCGATACCGGTGTCGCTGCCGTCTTCGCGGTCTCGCAGAACGAAAGCGTGGGTGGAGCCGCTGTCAAACCACACGTCAAGAATGTCGTCGACTTTTTCCCAGTCTGCCGGATTGTGCAGACCGTCAAGGAAGCGTTCTTTTGCGCCGTCTTCATACCAAGCATCGGCACCGCTTTCGCGGAACGCTTCAGCGATCCGTGTGTTAACCGCTGGATCGCGCAGGATTTCAACCTCACCGTTGCCAAGGTCCTTGATGAAGCAGGACAGCGGCACGCCCCAGGCACGCTGGCGACTCATCACCCAGTCAGGGCGCGCGTCGATCATCGCATGCAGGCGGTTGCGGCCGGATTTTGGCGTCCAGCATACGTTGTCAATCTCGGTCAAAGCACGGGTGCGGATGGTGGTGCCGTGCTGATCCATTCCGTCGTTGAGGTCTTGATCTATCGCCACAAACCATTGCGGCGTGTTGCGGAAAATGACCGGCGCTTTGGAGCGCCAGGAATGCGGATAGCTGTGTTTCAGGCGGCCACGGGCCAGCAGGCCGCCAACCTCGACAAGCTTATCGATGACCCGCTTGTTGGCATCTTTTTCTTTACCTTTGTGGTCAAAGATAACAGCACCGCCAAAGAAAGGAAGGTCCGCCCGGAACGAACTGTCCTCCATAACGTTATGGGTCATGGGCAGGTTGTGTTTTTGCCCGATCACATAGTCGTCCGCGCCGTGGCTGGGGGCGGTGTGCACGAAACCAGTGCCGGCTTCGTCCGTCACATGGGCGCCGGGTAGCATCGGGACGTCGTAGTCCCATTCGCCGCTGGCACCTGTTGCGCCGCGCAGGGGGTGGGCGAGGGTCATGCCGGATAAGTCATTGGAACTTATGTCACATAGGCGGCGGACACAGCCGGGGGCGTCAAGGCGGGCCTGTTTGAATGTGGCGTCAGCCAAGGCGTCAGCGACAATGAAGCGATCGCCGATTGTGGCCCAGCATTCTTCGGGGCGGCCAGTGATTTCGTAAAGGCCATAAGGGATGTTTGAGCCAAAGCAGACAGCGCGGTTTTGCGGGATTGTCCACGGTGTTGTGGTCCAGATCACCACGTCAACCTTGCCGGTGAACACGTCGTTTTCACCGGTGAAACCGATGATGGGAAACTTCACCCAGACCGTGTGGCTGGTGTGATCGTGGTATTCAATCTCTGCCTCGGCGAGGGCGGTTTTTTCGACGGGGGACCACATCACGGGTTTGGAACCGCGGTACAGCGAACCGTTCATAACGAAGGTCATGAACTCCTCTGCGATCACCGCCTCGCTGTTGTAATCCATTGTCTTGTAAGGGTTTTCCCAGTTGCCGATGACGCCAAGGCGCTTGAATTCATCGCGCTGGATATCGACCCATTCCTCGGCAAACTTGCGGCATTCGCCTCGCAACTCGTTGATCGGCACGTCGTCCTTGTTCTTGCCGCGGGCGCGGTATTGTTCTTCAATTTTCCACTCGATCGGCAGGCCGTGGCAATCCCAGCCGGGCACGTAGCGGCTGTCCCTGCCCATCATCTGTTGGGAGCGCACAACCATGTCTTTCAGGATTTTGTTCAGCGCGTGACCGATGTGCAGATGACCGTTGGCATAGGGCGGGCCGTCGTGCAAAACGAAACTTTCGCGGCCTTCTTTTTCACGCAAGCGGTTGTAAATGCCCATCTTTTCCCAACGCTCCAGCCATTCGGGCTCGCGCTTGGGCAATCCGGCGCGCATGGGGAATTCGGTTTTTGGCAGGTTCAGCGTGTCTTTATAGTCGGGTTTTTCGGCGCTCATGGGGGCGTCTCCGTCGGCTTGTCAGAAGGTTTTGAGAGGCGGCGCGGGCAACCCATACGCCTGTTCCCGGCGGCCCATGTAATTCAGAGCGCCGGGTCAGTAATTCGGATAATGATGCCAAATATCGGTCCCATAACGCGGCGCTTATACGCGCGGGGACGGTCAAGGTCCAGCCCGAGAATGTACCGCAAAACGGTGTTTGGGCGTTGTACTTATTCCATATGTATTTGATATGGTTTTCATATGGTGAAAAACCTGAAAATCGGGATCGCGGGCGCGGGCATCGGCGGGCTGTGTACGGGCGCGTTTTTGGCGCGGCAAGGGCACGGTGTCACCCTGTTTGATCAGTTTGAAAAGCCGGAACCCGTGGGCTCTGGTCTGGTGATCCAACCCGTGGGGCTGGCGGTATTGGCGCGGCTGGGGATTGGCGA
>CAYZQS010000005.1:29291-44540 GCA_964480735.1 uncultured Rhodobacterales bacterium | reverse complement strand
ACCTGCCATTTGGGGCATTGTGGGGGACGGTGGACTGGCCCCACAAAAGCGACTTGCCGCTGGATCATCTGACCCAGAAATACCGCCGGTCTTCCCGGATGATCGGGGTTCTGCCGATTGGCGGGATGCCGGGATCAGACGGTCAGAAAGCCGCGATATTCTGGTCTTTGCGCGATGATCAATACGCGGCGTGGCGCGGGGCGGCACTTAAAGACTGGAAATCAGAGGCGCTGGCCATCTGGCCGGAGTTTGCGCCGTTTCTGGATCAGATCACACGCCATGATCAGATGACTATGGCACAGTACGGTCACGGGACGCTGCGCAAGCCGCTTTCTGAACGAATGGTGCATATTGGTGACGCGGCCCATTCCACCAGTCCGCAACTGGGGCAGGGGGCGAATATGGCGCTGTTGGATGCGCTCGCGCTGGCAGAGGCATTGCGCGAGCGGCCACTGGATCAGGCGCTTGAAACCTATGCACAGGCGCGGCGGTTGCATGTGCGGGTCTATCAGGCGCTCAGCCGGATGTTCACGCCCGCCTATCAGTCTGACAGTCTGTTGGTCCCGGTGGTGCGCGACTGGATTTTGGCGCCTGCGTCCTTTGTTCCGCCTGTGCCGTGGATATTAAGCCGTTTGGTCAGCGGCAATTTCGTTGCGCCGGTTAAAGGCGTCAGGCTTGAACTGGGTGGTCCCGATGCGCCATTGTAAGCCAGCGATTCTGCAATGACGAGATGGCGTTTGATGACACCTGCAAGCCCTGAACAAAACGATCTGGCGGCCTTGGCATGGCAGATTGATCTGGGCGCGACCGAGGCGATTGGGGATACGCCCGTCAACCGCTATGAGGTGGAGCAGGAAAAGCCGGTTCGCCCGGTTGTGACGCAGGAACCGTCGGTGGTTGCCGATGTTGGCGAAGATGCGGTGGCGGTAGCCACACGGGCAGCGGGCGGCTGCGGTGATCTGGATCAGTTGAAGGCGGCGATGGCAGCCTTTGAGCATTGCGCGTTAAAGCAGGGTGCGCATAATCTGGTGTTTGCCGATGGCAATCCGGCGGCAAGGGTGATGGTGATTGGCGAGGCGCCGGGACGGGACGAGGACCGCGCGGGCCTGCCGTTTGTCGGTCGCGCCGGGCAGTTGCTGGACCGGATGTTTGCGGCGATTGATCTGGAGCGTGCGGCTGAAGCGGCGGCTGATGCGATCTATATCGCCAATGTTTTGCCGTGGCGGCCGCCGCAGAACCGCGACCCAAGTCCGGAGGAAACCGCGATGATGCTGCCGTTTGTGCGTCGGCATATTGAACTGGTTGCGCCGGAATTCATCGTTTTGATGGGCAACGTGGCCTGTCTGGCGCTGCTGGGGGAAAAAGGGATCACGCGGCTGCGGGGGGTTTGGCGGACTTGTTGCGGCGTGCCGTGCCTGCCGATGTTTCACCCGGCCTATCTGCTGCGCAATCCGATCAACAAACGCGAAAGCTGGGCGGATTTGCAATCTTTGCAGGCGGAACTGAAAGGTGGCAAATGAGCCAGGAACGGGAATTCATATCGCTGAATATTGCGGTTTTAACGGTCTCTGACAGTCGTGTGATGGCGGATGATAAATCAGGGCAGGTTTTGGTCGATCGGTTGCAGGGCGCGGGGCATGCGCTGGCCGACCGGCAGATCATTCAGGACGATCAAAATCTGGTTTCGGACCAGTTGCGCCTGTGGTGTGATGACCCCGGTATAGATGCGGTGATCACCACCGGCGGCACGGGTTTGACCGGGCGGGACGTGACGGTAGAGGCGCACCGGGCGGTTTATGAAAAGGAAATCGATGCGTTTTCGACCATGTTCACCATTGTTTCTATTGAAAAAATCAGAACATCGGCAGTGCAGTCGCGTGCCTGTGCAGGGGTGGCGAATGGCACCTATTTGTTTGCGCTTCCCGGCTCTCCGGGGGCGTGCAAGGACGGGTGGGACGAGATATTGGTGCACCAGCTGGACTACCGGCACAAACCCTGCAATTTTGTGGAAATCATGCCACGCCTGACTGAAAATCAGCGCCGGAAATAGCATCACAATTCGTTTAATCTTGTGGAATTGGCTAATAAACCCGCCGATGGTACACTATATTGCGCTTTTGTGGGGGCTTGGCGCCTGACGGAGGCTTTGGTCTATGAAATTTATGCAGCGCAGCCTGATCGGATTGTTTTTGCTTGCGCTGACCTTTGGCTTGCTGGCAACGGCGGGCGGGTCTGTTTATCGCACATTGCAGGCGTCGTGGTCTGAGGAAAAGAAACAACGCCCGGCGCGCGAGCGGGTGTTTGCGGTTAATATCGTGACGGCGCAGCGGGTGACGGCATCACCCGTCATCACCGCATTTGGCGAGGTTCGCAGCCGCCGAACGCTGGATTTGCGGGCACCGGGCAGCGGCACGGTGGTGTTCTTATCGGATCGATTTGTTGAAGGTGGCGTGGTTGCCAAGGGGGAGGTTTTGTTGCGGCTTGATCCGGCAGACGCCCAATCCGCCAGTGATGTGGCGATGACCGAACTGAGCGAAGCCAGGTCTGAATTGTCAGAGGCAACGGCAGCACTGGTGCTGGCCAAAGATGAATTGGCGGCGGCCCGCGCACAGGAGGTTTTACGCAAAGCGGCGCTGGCGCGGCAGGAAAATCTGCTGGAACGTGGTGTTGGGCTGGAGGCCAATGTGGAGAATGCGGCGCTGGCGCAATCGGCGGCGGTGCAGGCGGTGCTGGGCAAACGGCAGGCGCTGGCGCAGGCAGAGGCCAGAATCAACCGCGCCAATTCGCAATTGGCACGACGCGACATCAAGCTGGCCGAGGCTGCGCGAAATCTGAAAAACACCGAGTTGATCGCAGAATTTGACGGCGCATTAAGTGGAATTACGGTTGTTGTCGGCGGATTGGTCGGGACGAACGAAAAGCTGGGGCGGCTGATTGACCCCTTGCTGCTGGAGGCGGATTTTCGGGTGTCCAACAGCCAGTTCGCACGCCTTGTTGCCGGAGACAACACATTGGCCGAAACCGGTGTGACCATTTTGCTGGAACTGCTGGGGCAGGATGTTTCTGCCAGCGGCAAAATCCAGCGCTCCAGTGCCGAAGTCGCGGAAGGCCAGACCGGGCGGCGGTTGTTTGCCAGCCTGCCCAGAGACCGGGCAGAGGTGTTCCGGCCCGGCGATTTTGTGACCGTCAATATCAGCGAACCGGCACTTCAGAACGTTGCGATATTGCCCGCGTCGGCGGTGAATTCAAGCGGGATAGTGTTGGTGCTTGGCGAAGAGAACCGGTTGGAAGAGATCCAGCTGACGGTCCTGCGGCGGCAGGGTGACACTGTGATTGTGCGCGGGGCCGGATTGTTTGGCCGGGATGTGGTTGAGGCGCGCTCGCCATTGTTGGGCGCGGGGATCAAGGTGAAACCGGTACGGCGCGGCGCTGTTGTGCCGACGGAACCTGACATGGTTGAGCTGACACCGGAACGCCGCGCCCGGTTGATTGCTTTTGTCGAGGGTAACGAGCGGTTGCCGCAAGCCGCCAAAGACCGGATGCTGGAGCGACTAAGCCAGCCAAAAGCCCCGGCCCAGATGGTGGCGCGGATCGAAGCGCGGATGGGCGGATAAGATGGCGACGATGTGGCGTCTGCCAGATGGTCCGGGTGGTGTTTTAAGCTATTTCACCCGGCACAAAACACTGGCCAATCTGATCATGGTGGTGATGGTGGTTTTGGGACTGTTTGCCGCCAGCAATATCCGCTCGCAGTTTTTCCCCGACATTATAATCGACAGCGTGACCGTGACCGTCAAATGGGAAGGTGCGGGGCCTGAAGATATCGACACCGGCATTGTGCAGTTGCTGGAACCGGCGCTGCTGGCGGTCGAGGGTGTTGAGACCAGCAACGCCACGGCAACAGAGGGCCGTGCGCGCATCCGGCTGGAGTTTGAGCCAAACTGGGACATGGCGCGGGCCGCGGACGACGTAAAAGTTGCGGTTGATACGGTTACAGGCCTGCCCGCCAACGCGGAGGAACCGTTTGTAAAGCGCGGCGCATGGCGGGACCGGGTGACGGATGTGGTGATCACCGGCCCGGTGGCCACGGATCAGCTGGCACGCTTTGCCGATGAATTTGTCGGCCTGTTGTTTCGAGAGGGCGTGACCCGCACGACCATCAGGGGGATCGCGGCCCCTGAAACCGTGGTGGAGGTGACCGAAAGCGCGCTGATCCGCAACAATCTGACCATGCGGCAGATCGCGGATGCGATTGGCGAAGAGGCAAAAACAGATCCTGCGGGCGATGTGGCGGGCGGGTCTGCCCGGGTGCGCACCGGCATCGCCAAGCAGAGTGCGCGCGACATCGGCGCAATCGTTGTGCGGTCCAATCCGGATGGGTCCAAACTTTATGTTCACGATGTCGCCGTCGTGCGGGTTGAAGGCGTGGACCGCAACCGCAGCTATTTTGTCGGTGACAATCCGGCGATTTCAATCCGGGTTGACCGCACCGATCAGGGCGACGCCATTTCAATGCAGGCAACCGTGCAGCGGGTTGCCGATGAACTGGAGCGCAGCCTGCCGGACGGGGTAAAAATCACCCTGATCCGCACACGCGCCGAGGCGATTTCTGATCGTCTGAACATCCTGCTGCGCAATGGCGCGCTGGGGTTGATGCTGGTGGTCGGGTTGTTGTTTTTGTTTCTGAACGCCCGCACCGCGTTTTGGGTGGCGGCGGGCATTCCGGTGGCCATGTCAGCGGCGATTGCGCTGATGTATTTTTCCGGGCTGACCATCAACATGATCTCGCTGTTTGCCCTTATCATCACCCTTGGCATCGTTGTGGACGACGCGATAGTGGTGGGCGAGCACGCGGATTTTCGTGCCCGGCGCTTGGGCGAGCCGCCGGTTACAGCGGCGGAAAATGCGGCGCGGCGCATGGCCTCGCCGGTGTTCTCTTCCACTGTCACGACGATCATCGCGTTCTTTGCCCTGACCGCCATTCAGGGCCGGTTCGGGTCTTTGATCGCGGATATTCCGTTCACCGTGATCGTGGTGCTGGCGGCAAGCCTGATGGAGTGTTTTCTGATCCTGCCCCATCACATGAGTAAGGCGCTGGAAGCAGCCCAAAAACGCCGTTGGTATGATTTTCCCAGCCATTATTTCAACATCGGCTTTGGCTGGTTTCGGCAAAACGTGTTCCGCCGACTGATGCGATGGGTCATTGTGCTGCGCTATCCGGTGATGGCGCTGGTTGTTCTGGCGCTGGCCTCGCAGGTTAACCTGTTCATTCGCGGCGATGTTAACTGGCGGTTTTTCAATGCGCCGGAACGTGGATCGATCAGCGGCAATTTTGCGATGGTGCCTGGGGCCGACCGCAGCGACACGATTGCAATGATGCGCGAGTTGCAGCGTGCGGCGGGCGCACTGGGCCAGAAATATGAGGCCGAGTTTGGCACCAATCCGATTGATTTTGTCATGACCGAGGTCGGCGGTACGGCCGGACGGGGGTTGTCAGGCCAGGGCACCATTGACAAAGACCTGCTGGGCGCAATTTCGATAGAGTTGATAGATGCTGATCTGCGGCCCTATTCGTCGTTTGAGGTTTTGGCAGAGCTGCAGGAAAGCGTGAACCGGCACCCGCTGCTGGAAACACTCAGCTTTCGCGGATGGCGTTCCGGGCCGGGCGGCGATTCAATTGACGTGCAATTGTTCGGGGCCACGTCCGAAGGATTGAAAGCAGCTTCCGAAGCCCTGAAAACAGCGCTGGCGCAAAATCCGGAAGTGTCTTCGTTGCAGGATGACATGGCTTTTGACAAAGAAGAACTGGTGCTGGAACTGACACCCCAGGGGCACGGCTTGGGCTTTACCATTGATGGGTTGGGCCGGGTGTTGCGCAACCGCCTGAACGGAATTACCGCGGCCAGTTTTCCAGTGGGGACCAGAACCGCAGACATTACCGTAAAATTGCCGGACGGGGCCGTATCGGCGGATTTTCTGCAGTCCAGCATGATGCGCACCGCGTCCGGGCAATACGTGCCGCTGTCCGATATCGTCAGCGCGACGTCCAAAGCCGGTTTTGCCACCATATTGCGCGAAAATGGCCTGCGGGTGCTGACCGTCAGCGGCGATATATCCGAGGATGATCCAAAGCGGGCGGAGGAAATATCGGAAAATCTGGAATTGGTGCTGTTGCCGCAGATTGCACAGGATTTTGGTGTCAGCTACCGTTTGGCCGGACAGGCGGAACAGGAGCGGAATTTTCTGAGTGACGCGCGAACCGGGCTTTACCTTAGCCTGCTGGGGATATTTCTGGTGCTGGCATGGATATTTTCCAGCTGGACCCGGCCCGTGGTGGTGATGGCGGTAATTCCGTTTGGCTTGGTGGGTGTGATTTACGGGCATTATGTCTGGGACGTGCCGCTGTCGATGTTTTCGGTTGTGGGGCTGTTGGGCATGACCGGAATAATCATCAACGATTCAATCGTTCTGGTCAGCACGATCGACGAATATGCCGAGGACCGGGATATTATCACCGCCATTCTGGACGGCGCTGCTGACCGGTTGCGGCCGGTATTGCTGACCACGCTGACCACGGTGCTGGGGCTGGCGCCGCTGTTGTTTGAGACGTCGCAGTCGGCACAGTTTTTGAAACCGACGGTGATCACCCTGAGTTACGGATTGGGCTTTGGGCTGGTGTTGGTTCTGCTGCTGGTGCCATCCCTGATTGCCATGCAGCGGGACGTCAGCTTGCATATGAACGCGCTGCGGCGGATGCTGAATGGGCCAAAGCGGATGTTTGGGCAGCGTGTGATCATAAGCCTTGCGGCGCTTGCGGTGGCAGGGCTGGCGCTGGCCAGCGTTGGCTATACGGCGGTCGCGCAGGCGGTGTTTACGCCGCTTGCGGGTTTGACGAAGGGGCTGGCGTTTTTGCCGGTGAGCGCGCAGGCTATTGTGGTGCTGGCGGTTGGCAGCGCGACCGTTTGTGTTTTGGCGCTTGTTGCATCTGCAACGCTGAAACGCTTTGGTCAAAAAACAAACTGAAACCGGCGCGGGCCGCTTTTCAGTCCGTGGCCGTCCTTCATCGCGGGACCGACGAGCGCCTAGCCGCTGAGCGGAAACACCAGCAGGATCATCGGCACGGCAACGGCGACCACCAGAACCTCCAGCGGCAGGCCGGTGCGCCAGTAATCACCGAACCGATACCCCCCGGGGCCCATGATCAGGGTGTTGTTCTTGTGGCCGATGGGCGTGAGGAAAGCACAAGAGGCAGCAACGGCGACAGCCATCAGGAACGGGTCCGGATTGACGTTTAACTTGGTGGCGATGTCCACAGCGATGGGCCCGCCGATCACCGCTGTGGCGGTGTTGTTGAGGACGTCTGAAAGAGTCATCACCACAACCATCAGCACTGTCAGCACCGCCCAGGCGGGCAGGCCGGTGGTTGCGCCGACGATCTTGGCGGCAATCAGTTCGGTGCCGCCTGAAAGTTCCAGCGCCACGCCCAGCGGGATCATGCTGCCCAGCAGCACGATCACCGGCCATTCGATGTGGTCATAAAGATTGCGGATCGGCACGATGTCCAGCAGCACATAGGCCACTACGACGATGGCAAGGGCGGTTGCCAGATACAGCAGGCCAAAGGCCGACACCGCAATGGCAGCGGCAAAAATGCCCACGGCCAGCCACGCGCGGTTGTGTTGGGTGACGTTCAGGCCGCGCTCTGCCAGTGGCAAAGCGCTTAGCCAGTTGACCACATCGGGCAGCACATCAGCACGCCCGATCAGCAGCAGGATATCCCCGGCGCGGATGTTTTCGTGGCGCACGCGCTTTTTAAAGCGGCGGCCCTGACGGGAAATGCCCAGCAGTGCCACGCCGCGCCGCGCCCGCAGTCGCAGGGATATGGCAGAGCGGCCAACGATGCGGCTGTCTTTGGGAATCACGACTTCTACAAGGGATAAACCACCGGTGACGGTTTCGCCTAAGGGTTGCTCGCCAAAAAACTCCAACCCCAGCGTGCCGCGAAAGGCGTCGATGTCTTCGGCCATGGCTTCGACAATCAGCATGTCCGCGGCGCGCAGTTCGGTTGAGGCACCAAAGCCGGGCAAGCGACGCCCGTTGCGCACAACGCCAAGGATTTCCACGCCGCTTTCATCGGCCTCGGCGTAAAGTTCGTGCACCAGTTGACCAACGGCTTTTGATTTTTCCGGCAGCACCAGTTCGGCGACATACCCGTCAAGCGTGATGTGTTTGCCGGTGGACGCACCGGTTTCATCCCGGGGAATAAGCCGCCAGCCGATGAAGGCGACAAAGGCAATGCCGACGATGGCGACCGACAGGCCGACGGGGGCGAAATCAAACATGGCAAAGGGTTCGCCCAGGGCTTTTTCGCGGTACGAGGCGATGATGATGTTGGGCGGGGTGCCGATCAGGGTGACCATGCCACCCAGAATGGTGGCAAAGGACAGGGGCATCAGGGTGCGGCGCACGGGCCGCGCGGCTTTGGCGGCGGCCTGAATATCAACCGGCATCAGCAGGGCCATGGCGGCGACGTTGTTCATGAAGGCCGACAGGATGGCACCGGTGCCGCTCATGATCACAATATGGCCGCCGATGGAGCGACCGCTGTCAATCAGCGAACGGGTGATCAGGTCAATCGCGCCGGAATTTGACAACCCGCGCGAGACCACCAGCACAAGGGCGACGATCACCGTGGCCGGGTGGCCAAAGCCGGAAAAGGCCTCTGACGTGGGCACGAGGTTTAAGACCAGCGCGATCAGCAGGGCGGAAAAGGCGATCAGATCATAGCGCCATCTGCCCCAAAGCAGCATGGCGAAAACACCGGCGAAAAGGGCGAACAACAATATCTGGTCCAAAGTCATGGGTGTATTGTGCCAAGTATGGCCGCGCGTGCAAGCCATTTCGCTTGACAGCAAAAATAGGGATGGCAGTGTGAAATCAGGTCAGGATGGGCAGTCCGATTGATGGTCGCCCTATCTGTCTTTGTTGAACAATAACTCTGGGACAATTCCAAATGCGCTATGCAGCTCCGACTTCTGCCGCAGACGCTGTGGCACTTTTGAAAAACGAAACCGCTGCGGCCCGTGTTTTGGCGGGTGGCAGTGATTTGCTGGTTCAGTTGAACGCCAATATGGTGGAACCGGCGCTGGTTGTGGATATCAAGCGCATTCCGGGAATTCGGGATATTACAGCGGAAAACGGCGGGTTTCGTGTTGGTGCTGCGGTGACCGGGGCAGAAATGGGCGAACACGCGGGCCTGTTGGCGCTTTGGCCGGGGGTTGTGGAAGCGGTGGAGTTGATTGGATCGACCCAAATCCAGGGTCGGGCAACGATGGTGGGCAATCTGTGTAACGGTTCGCCCGCCGCGGACAGCGTGCCCGCGCTGATGGCGGCGGGGGCCGTGGCCAGCATTGCCGGACCAGACGGTGCGCGGGACTGTCCGGTTGCCGAAATTCCGGTCTCGCCCGGGAAAACGTCCTTAGCCGCTGGTGAGTTTATCACATCCATTTTCCTGCCAGAGCGTGCAGCGCGTTCAGCGGATGCTTATCTGAGGTTTATTCCGCGCACGGAAATGGACATTGCCGTTGCCAGCGCCGGGGTGTCGCTGACGCTTGGCGACGACGGCGCTGTTTCTGAGGCGCGGGTGGCCGTTGGTGCCGTCGCGCCGACCGTTCTGTTGGTGCCTGAGGCAGCCGCCTGCCTTGTCGGCGGTCGCGCGGAACCGGAGGCGTTGCAAGCGATGGGCGCGGCCTGTTCAGCGGTGGCAAATCCGATTGATGACAAGCGCGGCACGGTTGAATACCGCACCGAAGTGGTGGCTGTTTTGGCCAAACGGGCGGCAAAAATAGCATTTGCGCGGGCAGGAGAGCGGTGATGGGAAAAATTCATGTAAGAACTGAAATCAACGGTGATGCGGTGGAATATCTGTGCGCACCCGGCGACAACCTGTTGAACGTGCTGCGCGACGATCTGCGCCTGACCGGCGCCAAGGAAGGCTGTGGCTCGGGTGATTGTGGCGCCTGCAGCGTGACGTTGAACGGGCGGCTGGTGTGTTCCTGTCTGGTGCTTGCGGCAGAGGCTGAAGGGCAGTCGATCACCACGATCGAGGGCATGGCGGATGGCGAGACCCTGCACCCTTTGCAGCAGAAGTTTCTGGAACACGCCGCACTGCAATGCGGGATTTGCACGCCGGGCATTCTGGTCGCGGCCAAGGCGCTGTTGGAAAAGAACCCTGATCCGACGGAAAAGGAAACCCGCTATTGGCTGGCGGGCAATCTGTGCCGCTGCACAGGCTATGACAAGATTATTGCCGCCGTGATGGATGCGGCTGCTGAAATGCGGGGGGCGTGAGCATGGCTTTGGACACTCAAAAGCGCGAATTCAAGGTTGTCGGCACGCGGCCTCTGCGGCCTGATGGCATCGACAAGGTAACCGGCAAGGCGCTTTATGGTGCTGATGCTTATGCGCCGGGCATGCTGGTGGGGGCGATGTTGCGTACGACCCATGCCCATGCGGTGATCAAGTCGATTGATGTGTCAGCGGCAAAAGCCCTGCAAGGGGTCAGGGCGGTGGTCACGGCGGCTGATTTCGCCAAGGCGGACAGCCGCGACAATCAGGACGTTCTGGACAATTGTATCGCACGCAAAAAGGTATTGTACGACGGCCACGCCGTGGCGGCTGTTGCGGCGGTGAATGCGCGTGTGGCGGCGGCGGCTTTGAAACTAATCAAGGTTGAATACGACGTCCTGCCCCATGTGATTGAGATTGATCAAGCCATGCAGGCGGGTGCGCCGGTGGTGCAGGAAGGACGCCGGCACAAACACGCGCCGGCTGATCTGTCAGACAATATCAGTGACGTCATGCGCTTTGGCCACGGCGATCTGGACGCCGGGTTTGCCAAGGCCGACAAGATCGTTGAGCGCAGCTTTAAAACCGGTGCCACCCATCAGGGCTATATCGAGCCGCACGCCTGTCTGGCCTCGGTCACGCCCGACGGCAAGGGCGAGCTTTGGTGCTGCACTCAGGGGCATTATTTCGTGCGCGAGCTGTGCGCTGATTTTCTGGGCATGCAGACCAGCCAGTTGCGGGTAACCGCCTCTGAAATCGGTGGCGGGTTTGGTGGCAAGACCACGGTTTTTATCGAACCCATCGCCTTGGCCCTGTCGCGGAAATCGGGACGCCCGGTCAAAATTGTGATGAGTCGGGAAGAGGTGTTCAAGGCTTCTGGACCCACGGTATCGTCTTTTAGCGACGTTAAGATCGGCATGACCAAAGACGGGCGGATCACGGCGGCCCATGCCACCATTCGCTATCAGGGCGGGGCGTTTCCAAACTTTACAGTCTCACTGGGCGGCATGTCGGCCTTTGCCGCCTATGATCTGGACGCGGTCAAAACCGAAGGCTTTAACGTGTTGACCAACCGCCCGCGTCAGGCGGCCTATCGTGCGCCGGGCGCACCGATGGCGGTTTATGCGGTTGAGGCCGTGGTGGATGAGCTGTGCCAGCATTTTGATCTGGACCCGCTGGAGGTGCGCCTGAAAAACGCCGCCAGGAAAGGGACCAAATCGTCCTATGGGCCGACATTTGACCAGATTGGTCTGACAGCAACGCTGGAAGCGGCAAAGGCGCATCCGCATTATGCCGCCCCTTTGGGCGAACATCAGGCGCGCGGCCTGTCCTGCGGGTTCTGGTTTAACTTTGGCGGCAATACATCCGTGTCGCTGAACATCAATTTTGACGGCACGGTCGGAGTGGTCGAGGGCAATCCGGATATTGGCGGCTCAAGGGCCTCCATCAGCCAGATGGCAGCCGAGGAATTGGGCATTGAATACGACCGCATCCGCACCATTATCGGCGATACCAATTCCATCGGCCACAACGATGTGACCGACGGGTCCCGCGTGACCTTTGCGGTTGGACTGGCGACGATCAAGGCGGCACAGGCAGCGATCAAGGTGATGTGCGCGCGGGCTGCGAAAACCTGGGGCATCGACGCGGACGCGGTTGACTGGGTGGACGGTCACGCGCAACCTTCCGGGCCGAACGCCGGGGATTTTGAACCCATGTCGCTGACGGAAATTGCCGCGAATTCGGCCAAGACCGGCGGGCCGATTGCCGGACATCACGAGGTAAATGCCGACGGGGCCGGTGTCAGCTTTGGTGTGCATCTGGCGGATGTGGAAGTGGACCCTGAAACCGGGGCCAGCAAGATCCTGCGCTACACGGTGTTTCAGGACGCCGGCAAGGCGGTGCATCCGTCCTATGTGGAAGGGCAGATGCAGGGCGGCGCGGTGCAGGGCATAGGCTGGGCGCTGAACGAGGAATATATCTACGGGGCCGACGGGCGGTTGCAAAACGCCGGGTTCCTTGATTACCGCGTTCCGGTGGCCAGCGATCTGCCTGCCATTGACACGGTGATCCTTGAAATCCCCAATCCGGGGCATCCATACGGGGTGCGCGGGGTGGGCGAGACTTCGATCGTGCCACCCTTGGCGGCAGTGTCCAACGCGGTGTCCCGCGCCATTGGCGTGCGGATGAGCCGGTTGCCCATGTCACCGCCAAGGGTTTTGAAGGCCATCAAAGGGTAAGAGTTGGTTAAGGTTGTCATCTTTGGTTCCCTGCAGGCCGCCACGGACGGGCTGGCCGAAGTGGAGGTGGAAGCGGGTAATTTCAAAACCCTGCTGGAGCAACTGGAGCTAAAGTATCCCGCACTTGCCGAGCCGATTGCAACCGGCGTATCGGTGGCCATTGACGGCCTGATCTACCGCGAGGCCTGGTTCACGCCGATAAAGGCCGACAGCGAAGTGGTGCTGATGCCGTTCATGGTGGGGGGGTAGGGGCAGTGTTTGCGTCAATCAACACGCCGATTGGTGCGCTGCGTCTGCAAGAACAGGACGGTTTTATCACCTCGCTGGAATTTGGCCGTGGCGGTGATGCACCCAAAACGGATTTGCTGCGCCTGGCCGCAGCCCAGTTAAGCGCCTATTTCAAGGGTTCACTGCAGCGTTTCACGCTGCCGCTGGCGGCTGACAGCAGCGGATTTGCCCACGGCGTGAACGAGGCGATGCTGGCCATTCCTTACGGGGAAACCCGCACCTACGGCGAGATTGCCAAACATCTGGAGGTTACACCGCAGGATGTGGGGCAGGCGTGCGGCGCCAATAGGGTCCCGGTTTTAATTCCCTGTCACCGTGTTGTTGGCGCCCAAAATCTGGGCGGTTTTTCAGGCGCAGGCGGGATCGAAACCAAAGTGGCGCTGTTAAAACTTGAGGGCGGGGCCTCGTTGCTGTTGTGACCACATGAGCCTGCCGGTCTTTTTCGCCGTCCTGTTTGCGGCCCTGCTGCACGCCAGCTGGAACGCGGTGATCCGGGCCGGTGCGGATAAAGTTCAGACCATGTTTATCATGTCTTCAGCCCAGGGCGTGATGGGCCTGATATTGGTGGCTTTTCTGCCGCTTCCGGCGTTAAACGTCTGGCCGTGGCTGGTGGCCTCGACCATCTTGCATTCGTTTTACAAGATTTTCCTGACCATGGCCTATGGGCGTGGCGACCTCAGCCGGGTTTACCCGATTGCGCGGGGGACAGCACCGATGCTGGTGGCACTGGTTGGGGTGTTTTTCCTAAGCGATGCGGTGTCAGTCCGGGAATACGGCGGCATTTTGCTGGTCGGGCTGGGCATCCTCTTCATGGCACGGGGCGTTTTCATCTTTGGCGAATCCCGGCAATTGCTGCCCTTTGCGCTGGCCTCTGCGGTGGCAACAGCAGGGTATTCACTGACGGACGGGCTGGGCGCGCGGCTGGCCGGAGACGCCGCATTATATGTTGCCTGGGCTTTCGCTCTGGACGGAATATTGTTTGGATTTTGGGCAGCGAACCACCGGGGCGCGGCCCTGTTCAGGGCAAAACCGCGCATTTGGCTGAACGGCAGCGCTGCCGGTGCGGCCTCTTTTGCGGCCTACTGGATTGTGGTCCACGCCATGACCAAAGCCCCAATCGCTTTGGTCACGGCACTTCGCGAAACGTCGGTGCTGTTTGCTGTTTTGATCGGCGTCGCGTTGTTTAAAGAAAAGGCCGATACCGGCAAGTTTATCGCCGTTGGGCTGATCCTTGCCGGTGTGATCCTTACGCGGGTGTGACCTCCGTCTGATTTCATCTTTGCAAAAAATACTCAAAAACCGCCAAGCGTGCCACGCGATGGCGGCCCGCTCCAACAATTTTTGATCGCAGATCAGGAAATTGGCGGAAGACCCGATTTGGTTCTTTTGCGTGGCTCAGGCTTTCTTTGCCGGGATCAGCTGCATAATCATACCGGCAAACAAAAGGTAGACCGACGAAACCGACAGGCCGATTAACACCCAGGGCACCGCCTCAAAATTGTGCCAGGCGGCCCAGCCGGCGCAAAAGGTCCAAATCAAAGTGACCGGCAGCGTGATCCGGCGCCAGCGCTTGGTGCGTACCGGATGTACAAATTCCAGCCGGGTGAACATGGAAATCGCGATCACCACGACGGCGCCCAGAATGATCCAGAAATTCGGCTGTAATGCGAACAGCACCAAAACCGCCATATTCCAGCAACCGGGAAAGCCGGAAAAACTTTTGTCGGTGGTCTTCATGCGCGTGTCGGCGAAATACATGGCGCTGGAAAAAGTGATGACAATGATGCAGATCCAGCCGGTCCAGCCGGGCAAAAGCCCGCTTTTGAACAAGGCAAAGGCCGGGATGAACACATAGGTCAGGTAATCAATGATCAGGTCCAGCAACTCGCCGTCAAATTCAGGCGCGTATGTGGCAACGTCATATTTTCGCGCCAGCGGCCCGTCGATGCCGTCCACAAAGAACGCAACCACCAGCCACAGGAACATGATGCTCCACTTTTCCTCCACCGCGGCCAGCATGGCCAGCATGGCAAAAACAGCACCGGTGCCGGTCAGCAGATGAACAGAAAGGGCGCGCAGTTGTGGTGACATGGCGGGTGTCTTACCCCAGTAGGTTGCGAAGTTCTAGAGCCCGTTTCTGGTATCCCTGTCCGTTGGATTCAGCCTGATTTCAGCGACGGTATCAGATGGCACTCAGCGGTATATCCACCCATTCCGCATCATCAATTGAACTCCGAAATTCCAACCGGCTGCCCCACTGGACGACCGGTGCACCGGCCCGCTGGCGCACTGGCGCACTGGTGCACCGGCCCACTGGCGCACTGGCGCACTGGTGCACCGGCCCACTGAAGCACCGGCGCACCGGTCGTCTGGT
>CAYZQS010000005.1:20953-29191 GCA_964480735.1 uncultured Rhodobacterales bacterium | reverse complement strand
CACTGGCGCACTGGTGCACCGGCCCACTGAAGCACCGGCGCACCGGTCGTCTGGTGGGCCGGAAAACTGGACCTGTTTTATGGTTTTAATTCAAATGTATACGGGTAGAAGCGGGATCTTTCTGTTGATAAATTAACAGGTTCATGATCTGAAAAGTTATGCGCATGCCTGGCGCCGGATTTCTGATTACCCTGCCCATAACATCGGCGAACAAACACTGTTCCGCGATCGCAGTGACGCCCGCATTTTTCGCAGAATGTTCCGGTTTATTTGGGCGGTCTGACCATGTAGGCGTATCGTCAGCGTTGGGTATGAGACTTAAAGCCAATCGCGTTTTACCTCTATCAGCCGGGGCGCTTGCTATATCCGGTCACCCATGAACCGGTGCACGTTTTGCCTCAGACGAAGCGCAAAGCGCCATAAAGAAGCATAGACCGCTGAGCTTCGTCGCGCAAAGGCATGGTAAGAAAACCACGATATTGAACCAGTCTCGCCTGTTCCCGGTGCGGTTGTTTTGTGTGCCTTACCCGGCCTGCGGAAAACACCAGTTAGACTCTTTCGCCAAACCAAAGGGAAGGCACGGGTTTGACCGAAAACAATGGGCCTTAACGCGCTTTGGGGTGCGCCTGCATGTAGACCTGCATCAGGCGGGACTGATCGACTGCGGTATAGGCTTGTGTTGTCGACAGACTGGCGTGGCCCAGCAATTCCTGAATGGTGCGCAGATCACCGCCCGCTTCCAAAAGGTGGGTGGCAAAAGAATGGCGCAGAGCGTGGGGCGTGGCGCTGGCGGGCAGGCCGAGCTGCGCCCGCGCGGTCGCCATGACTTTTTGGATCAGGCGCGGGTTCAAAACACCCCCACGCTTTCCCAAAAACAACGGCTGGTCGGGCTGTTGCGGGTGAGGGCACATAGACCGATAGTTTTCAACCGCGCTGCGGGCGGCATCAATGACCGGCACCAAACGGTCTTTGCCGCCTTTGCCGCGGATGCGCAAAACCTCCGGCAGCGGCGTATCCTTTACCTGCAAGGCAAGGGCCTCTGAAATGCGCAAGCCGCAGCCGTAAAGCAGGGTGATCACCGCCACATCTCGGGCGTTCATCCAATTATCGGCGTGCTGTATCTTCAGCACATTGATAAGGTCTTTTGCCGCTTTTACCGCCACAGGCCTTGGCAGTTTGTTTTGAAATTTTGGCGCCCGGGTGGCCAAAACGGCGGTGGGTTCAAACCCATCCCGCTGTCCGAACCAGCGAAAAAAGTTTTTGACAGCCGAAAGTTGCCGCGCAAGGGAGCGCGCGGAAATGCCTTGACGCCGCTGTTGGGCCAGCCAGCCCCGCATATCCTGCAATCCGGTTTGGCGAAGCAAAGCAGGTGTAACCGCGGCCCCGTGATACCCTGTCAGGAAATTCAGAAATCCGCTGACGTCACGCCTGTAGGCCAAAACGGTGTTATCCGCACTGCCCCGCAGGGCACGGGTGTTGGTCAGCCAGTCGTTGACCAGATCAACCGTGCCCGGTGTCAGGGTTGTCAGGCCAGCCAACGGCGCAGGGTGCGTTCAAAAACACCGCTGAAGAAACTTAACAGATCGATGCCCTGATTGGGGTGAAACTGGTGCGGGTCCTCAGACCCCATCGCCAGCATACCCGGCAGTTTGCCGGAACCCAGATCAAGCCGCAGCAATGCCTCTGATTGTATCCAGCTTGCTTTTTCACCGTACAGGGTTTCTGAAGCAGGCGAGACTTGCCGCAAAGTCACCAGACGGCTGGAAATATTGCGCCCGCCGTTCAGGTATTCTTCGATGCTGCCGGGCGCGAAAAAGCCCACGGCGTCACCGTAAGTGCCGTTTTTGGCCACGTCAGAGGCCGGGCTTTCAAGGCACAGCTTGATCTTGTCAACCTTCATAATTTCGGCCACCTCGTTGGTGAGGCTTAGCAAAAACTCTGTAAAATCATGCGGTTCCAACAGTGCCAGCACGGCGCGCTGAATCTGGTTGGTGCCCGCCAGATTTTCATAGGCAGCGGCAATCACGTTGCGGTGGGTGTCTTCCAGCCGGTCAAACCGGTCTTCCAGCCGCTCCATCGCCACGCCGCGCAGATCAACGATGTTGCCGCCGATATTTTTCTCATTCGCCGCCACCAGCGCCTTCATGACGTCGCGGTCTTCCAAAATAACATCAGGATCAGACAGGATTTGGTCGCGCACCCTGTCCAGTGCGCTTGTGCTTTTGTTCATGTTTGCCCCACTCTTATTGTTGTCGTCTTACAGGATCTTTTGCCCCGTCTTTTCCCAATCGGCCAAAAACGCTGCCAGTCCTTTGTCTGTCAGCGGGTGATCCGCCAGTTTCTTGATGACGGATGGTGGTGCGGTCACCACATCGGCCCCGATCAGGGCCGCCTCTGTTATGTGGTTGACCGTGCGGATCGAGGCGGCCAAAATCTCTGTTCCGAAGTTGTAATTGTCATAGATGGTGCGAATGTCCGCAATCAGTTCCATACCGTCCAGATTGATGTCGTCCATCCGGCCAAGAAAGGGAGAGATGAAACTGGCCCCGGCCTTGGCCGCCAGCAGCGCCTGGTTGGCGGAAAAACACAAGGTGACGTTGACCATATTGCCTTCGCCCGTCAGCACTTTGCAGGCCTTTAATCCGGCCCACGTCAAGGGCACTTTGACGGCGATATTATCGGCGATCTTGGCCAGCTTGCGGCCTTCCTTGATCATGTCGTTCGCCTCGGTGGCCACCACTTCGGCACTGACAGGCCCCGAAACAATAGCGCAAATTTCCTTGGTCACTTCCAGAATGTCACGGCCTGATTTCAGGATCAGCGAGGGATTGGTGGTGACGCCATCCACCATGCCGGTCTCGTTCAGCTCGGCAATCGCGTCAATATCCGCGGTGTCTGCAAAAAATTTCATCTGTCTGCCTTTGGGATCATGGGCTGTGCCTTGCGTCACGCCCATTTATGTTTTGCCGCAATCTAGCGCAGGGATATTGTCTTGGGAACACTTCTTTGGGGCAAAAGTTAAAAATGTCTGAAGTGTCGTATTTTGATAAAGGCGAACTGGTGGCGGTGCTGACCACCCAGCCGCTGGACCGGTTGCTGGATTACAAAGCCCCGGCGGGCGGTGTGTTTTTGGGCGGCTTTGTTGAAGTACCACTGGGGCCGCGCAAGGTGTTGGGGGTGGTATGGGGCCCAGGTCAGGGGGATTATGACCGGGCCAAAATCCGCCCCATTCTGCGGGTTCTGGACGTTGCCGCGATGCGGGCTGAAATGCAGGCGTTTTTGGCGCGGGTGGGGGACTATACGCTCAGCTCTCCCACATCGATGCTGCGCCTTGCCACCCGTGCGCCGGGGCTGATGGACCCGGTTCACATGCGCCGGGTGTACGGGCTGGGATATGAACAGCCGGACCGGATGACAAGGGCACGGGAACGGGTGATTGCGGTTTTGGAGGACGCCGCCGAGGCCCGGTACACGCTGGGAGAACTGGCAGAACTGGCGGGGGTGTCGTCGTCCGTGGTCAAAGGACTGGCGAAACAGCACGTGGTGCTGGAACAGGATACGCCGCGCGATTTGCCATACGCAGCGCTTGATCCAAGCCGGGCCGGAAAGACGTTGTCAACAGATCAGCAACACGCCGCGAAAATCGTGGTGGATGGCGTCAAAAGCCAAAACTACGGCACCTGGTTGCTGATGGGGGTGACAGGCTCTGGCAAAACAGAGGTCTATCTGGAAGCGGTGGCCGAGTGCCTGAAGGCCGGGCGGCAGGCGCTGGTGCTGCTGCCGGAGATTGCCCTGACGTCGGCGTTCTTGCAGCGGGTGAAAGAACGATTTGGCGCCCAACCGGCCCAGTGGCATTCCGGTGTCACCATGACCGAGCGGCGGCGCTGTTGGCGGATGGTTGGGCAGGGCGAGGCGCAACTGGTTGTGGGGGCGCGAAGTGCGCTTTATCTGCCGTTTCGTGATCTGGGTTTGATCGTGGTGGATGAAGAACACGACCAATCTTACAAACAAGAGGACGGCGTGCATTACCACGCGCGGGATATGGCGGTGCTGCGGGCGTCTATTTGCGGGGCGCAGGTGATTTTGGCCTCGGCCACGCCGTCGCTGGAAAGCTGGGTGAATGCCAAGGCCGGTAAATATACGCGCCTTGACCTGCCCCAGCGTTACGGCGCGGCGGAACTGCCGGAAATGGCGGCGATTGATCTTAGGGCGCACAGGCTGGAACGCGGGCGGTGGATCTCTGCACCTTTGGTTGCGGAGGTGCGAAAGCGGCTGGGACAGGGCGAGCAATCCATGCTGTTTCTCAATCGCCGGGGCTATGCGCCCCTAACCGTGTGTCGCGCCTGCGGGCATCAGGTGGGGTGCGAGCACTGCGACGCCCGCATGGTCGAGCACCGGTTTCAGGGGCGGCTGATGTGCCACCAGTGCGGCGAAACCAAACCGATGCCGGTGAATTGCCCGTCCTGTAAAGCGGAAGGCATGATGGCCCCCATCGGCCCCGGGGTGGAGCGGCTGGCCGAAGAAGCCGAGACGTTGTTTCCCGAGGCGCGGATTGCCATTCTGTCGTCTGATCTGGCGGGATCGGCCCGGGCGATGAAGAAGCGGATCGAGGATATTGCCGGGGGTGAGGCGGATATTATTATCGGCACGCAGATTGTCGCAAAGGGGCATAATTTTCCGCACCTGACCCTGGTGGGGGTGATTGACGCAGACCTTGGCCTGCAGGGCGGTGATCTTAGGGCAGCGGAACGCACGTTTCAACTGATGCGGCAGGTGGCGGGCCGCGCCGGGCGGGCGGACCGCACAGGTGTGGCGCTGTTGCAGACGCATCAGCCGGAGCATCCGGTGATCAGGGCCATATTGTCAGGCGATGAAGAGGGGTTTTGGCAGGCCGAAGCGGCCCAGCGGCAAGAGGCCGGCGTGCCGCCCTTTGGGCGTATGGCGGGGATTGTGTTGTCCGGTCCGGATATGGAAAAAGTGTTTGATCTGGCCGGGTATATGGCGCGGAAAATTGCGCCTTTGACAGCGGTAGGCGCGCAGGTCTTTGGCCCCGCGCCCGCACCGGTCGCCCGCATCCGCGGACGTCACCGGGTGCGCCTGCTGGTGAAAGCGGCCAAAGGCGTGGCTCTGCAGGCAGCACTGGCGCAATGGGCGACGCAGTTCAAGGTGCCGGGGAATATGCGCCTGACGATTGATATTGATCCGCAGAGTTTTTATTGAAACGGCAACGCTCTTCGCTCCCTTGCGGGCGCTTTTCGCTGAAACAGCGAGGAAAGCCGGAAGGCTTGAGGAGCGGCTGGCAATCGCGCCCGCGCGGCGCTAGAAGTCGCTGAACAAACAAACGATCTGGACACAATGACTCATTCAATCAAACCCAAACCCGGTGTCATGGACATCGCCCCTTACGTGGGGGGCGACAGTTCCGTTGACGGTGTGCAACCACTCTTCAAGCTCAGCTCTAACGAGAACCCGCACGGTCCCAGCCGCAAGGCGATTGCGGCCTACGGCGAAACGGCGCAAAAACTGGCGCTGTATCCCTCCACCGATCATGCCGATCTGCGTGCCGCGATTGCCAAGGTTTATGGGCTGGACGCCGCGCTGATCACCTGCGGTGCCGGGTCTGACGAATTGATCGCCCTGCTGTGTCAGGCCTACGCCGGCGCCGGTGACGAGGTGCTGTTTACCGAGCACGGGTTTTTGATGTACAGAATTTCGGCCTTGGCGGCCGGGGCAACGCCGGTGGCGGCTGGTGAAACCAACCGCACGGCAGATGTGGATAAGTTGCTGGCCGCGTGCACAGAAAACACCCGGCTGGTTTTTTTGGCCAATCCCAACAATCCGACGGGAACGATGATTTCAGAGGCCGAGGTTGCGCGCCTGGCTGACGGTTTGCCGGACCGGGCGCTTTTGGTTCTGGACGCGGCCTACGCCGAATATGTGGCCGGATTTGACGGCGGGGCGGATTGCGTTGCGGCGCGACAAAACGTGGTGATGACGCGGACGTTTTCAAAAATTTACGGCTTAAGCTCTTTGCGCGTTGGCTGGGCTTTTGCTCCGGCACATGTGATTGACGTCTTAAACCGGGTGCGCGGACCATTCAACGTGTCGGCATCCGCCTTGGCTGCCGCCAGTGCGGCGCTCGGCGATACCGCCTATACTGAATTTTGCCGGATGGAAAACGAACGCTGGCGAGAGTGGGTCCGGGCAGAGATTGCAGCGGTCGGTGTCCCGTCACAGGCGTCTTACGGCAATTTTATTCTGGCGGATTTTGGGTCAGCGGAAACAGCGGCGGCCTGTGACGAATATCTGCGCAATAACGGCGTGATCGTGCGCGGCGTTGGCGGCTATGATTTGCCCGATTGCCTGCGCATTACCGTGGGGGACAAGCCCGGCTGCCGGGTGTTGGTCAGCCTGATAACCGAATTTATGGAAAATCAGGCAAAATGAGCGTGATCTACCCAAAAGTGGCGCTGATCGGGCTGGGGCTGATCGCCTCGTCCATGGCATTGGCAATACGAAAGGCCGGATTGGCGGGGTCAATATCCGGCTTTGCCCCCAGCCGGGAGACCCGCCAAACCGCACGCGAGCTTGGCTTTTGCGATGACGTCTTTGACACGGCCATCGAGGCGGTCAATGGCGCTGATCTGGTGGTTTTGTGTTGTCCGGTCGGCGTGATGGAAACGGTTGCACGCGACATTGGCCCGGCGCTGGCAGAAGGGGCCACGCTAAGTGATGTGGGAAGTGTCAAGGGCGCGGTGATCAAAGCTGTCGGTCCGCATGTGCCGGACCACGTGCATTTTGTACCGGCCCATCCCGTGGCGGGCACCGAACATTCCGGCCCGCGCGCCGGATTTGCAGAGCTGTTTGACAACCGCTGGTGCCTGTTGGTCCCGCCGGAAGGGACCAACCAGGCCGCCGTTCAGCGCCTGCGTGGGCTGTGGGAGGGTCTGGGCGCGCATGTGGATGTTATGGACGCCGAACACCACGATCTGGTGCTGGCGGTCACATCACACGCACCGCACCTGATTGCCTATTCGATGGTCGGCGTGGCCGACGATCTGCGCCGGGTAACAAATTCTGAGGTGATCAATTATTCCGCCGCCGGATTTCGGGATTTTACCCGGATTGCGGCGTCTGATCCCACCATGTGGCGGGACGTGTTTTTGAACAACAAAGAGGCGACGCTGGAAATCCTCGGACGCTTTACCGAAGAACTGTTTGATTTGCAGCGGGCGATCCGTCGCGGGGACGGCGATCAATTGTTTGACTATTTTACCCACACAAGGGCGGTCAGACGTGGTATCATCGAGGCAGGGCAGGATACGGAAGCGCCCAATTTTGGTCGGGTGCCAACAAAAAAAGGTGATTAGGCATGAGGCTTGCAGGAGCCTTGATATCGCTGATGGTCATGGTTTCAACCTCCGTTTGGGCGCAAAGCTCTGCGCCGTTAACGTCGGTCAGGCCGGTGCCTCGGGTGGTTGCGGACGTGGCCGTGCAACAAAAAGCCCCGATTACGGTCTACTATCGGTATAAAGTCCGCCCAAAACCCCGCGCCGTTGTCAGCGAAACGGCCTATGCAGAGCCAAAGGCGATTGTAAAAGCATCCGCTTTAAGCGGGCAATACGCACTGGCCAGCACGGTGCCGGTTTATTCTTCGCGGCGGCCGCTGCACCGCCCCGCAGGGCTGGGCACAAGACACGTGACGACAACCCAGCCCCGCAGGAACCAGACCCGTGTGGCCAGCACGGATTTGCAAACCACATCACCCGCCGGGCGGATATGTGGGGACAGACGTATCGTCGGGCAAACCATCAGCCCAATCGTCGGAGAAATCAAAGGCTGTGGCGTGGCCAAGCCGGTGCGGGTGTCATCAATTGACGGCGTGGTGCTGTCGCAGGCCTCGATCATGGAATGCGGTACGGCAAAGGCGTTGGCCAAATGGGTGGTCAAGGGATTGAAACCGACAATCGGACGGCAGGGTGGCGGTGTAAAATCCCTGCGGATTGTATCGCATTATGCGTGTCGTACGCGAAACTCGGCGAAAGGGGCACGGATATCGGAACACGGCAAGGGCAAAGCCATCGATATTGCGGCGATAAATCTGAATGACGGTTCGCAGATCACCGTGCTGGAGGGATGGAAATCCCGGCGGCAAAAGGGCAAGCTGAAAAAACTGCACAAGGCGGCCTGCGGGACCTTTGGCACGGTGCTGGGGCCGGATGCGGACAGGCACCACCG
>CAYZQS010000005.1:15088-20853 GCA_964480735.1 uncultured Rhodobacterales bacterium | reverse complement strand
TTAACGTCGTCTTGGGCTTAACCGTGGCCCAGGGCCCAGCGGGATCGGCCCCAGCGAAATTTGCCCGTCGGCAAAGGTCAGCGGCGCTTTCAGGTTTTGCGGATTGTCGCTGAGGGATGTCAGAAGGGAAAGGCCGGTTTCCAGACGATCTGCCAGCGTTGCGTTAAACAATCCGGAGGACACGCCAAGTGCCAGCACGCCGCGCCAGTTTTTGATGTCCAGCGATACTTTGCCGCTTAACAACCCGTCAGAACCCACGTCCAGCGCCCCGTCGGCCTTTAGCCCAAGATCGCCCCAAACCGTCGATACGTCGTTCAGTATAATGCGCTGGGCCAGTGGCAGGCCGTTTTCCACCGCGATCCGGTCCCAGGGCACATCGTAAACGATTTCTGTATCCACCAGCAGCCGCGTGATGACGGCGGGCAGGGTGTTTGCCGGATCAATGCTGTTTTTAAACAATTTTGTCGGCGTCAGATTGACGACCTCAAACACAATATCATGCGCCAGATCATTGTTGACGGACTGTCGGGTGGAAAAGCTTAGGGACTGTGCGCTTGTCGACCAGCCGCTGCCGCCGAAGATCTTAAGCGCTGAGGTGCGCAGCGCTGTGCGTTCCAGCGCCAGTGACGTGTTGGCCTCAAACACCACGCTGGCGCGCATCTCGGTGCTGTTGATGGTGACGTCTTCCAACGGAAAGCCGATCACCTGGGTATGGGGCCAGACTGCAATGATGTGATTGGGCTGATAGCTGAGGGCCAGAATGTTAAACAGTGGTGCGCTCCACGACCATCCGGTGCGTTTGTCGGCCAGTTCCAGATCAACAAAGCGGCTGTCAAAGCGGTTGGGAAAGCCAACCACGTCAAAGCTTGAATAACCGGCGGTCCAGCCGGCCAGTCTGCGCTCTTCAAACCACGCTTCAATCACAGAGTGTTTGGCGGTGGAACCGACAAACCAATAGCCAGACCAAAGGGCCGCCGAAACTGCCACAAGGTAGATCAAAAAGCGCACCGGCAGCGATTCCTCTCTTTAGGATTTATCCGCCGCGTGTTTAAACACGGGCCGCGACTGGAGGCCAGCGGAATGGTTGAAAACGGTTTATGGGTGTTTGGCTATGGCTCGCTGGTGTGGCAGCCGGGGTTTGAGTTTACAGTGCACCAAATTGCGCGATTGGACGGACACGCGCGTTCGTTCTGCATGCGCTCGATCCATCATCGCGGCACGGTGGACGCGCCGGGGCTGGTTTTGGCATTGGATAAATCAGAAGGCGCCTATTGTGACGGCGTGGCGTTTTATGTGGAACCGGCGCAGGCGGGAAAAACCCTGGACTATCTGCGCGAGCGCGAGTTGATCAGTTCTGCCTATCTGGAAGAATACAATACTGTCACGCTTGCAGGCGGCGGCGATGTTGCGGCTGTGTGCTTTGTCATTGACACGGGGCACACGCAATATTGTGCGGGATTGCCGCTGGAGGAACAGGCGCAGATCATTTCAACAGCCGTGGGCGGGCGGGGCAGCAATTTTGATTATCTTTATAATACTGCAGCCCATCTGCGCACATTGGGCATTGAGGACCAAAATCTGAACTGGCTGGAAACCCGCGTGCGACAGTTGGTGGGTTAACTGGCCGCGCTGCCAACAAACAGCGTCATCCCTTCGGCACCGTCGATTTGCACGGTGTCGCCTTCTTTGGCGGTGCGGCCGTTTTTCCAAATCGCCCGCCATCGGATGCCGTCGATGTTCACGTGCCCCTCCGGACCGTCAAAGGCCAGCACTTCAGCGTGCCGGCCAAT
Organism: uncultured Rhodobacterales bacterium; assembly: GCA_964480735.1. Lineage (GTDB taxonomy): Bacteria > Pseudomonadota > Alphaproteobacteria > Rhodobacterales > Rhodobacteraceae > UBA5972. The sequence continues at coordinate 19,063 of CAYZQS010000005.1, read as the reverse complement.
CATCTGGTTGGAGCGAGAGTTCAACGTGTCGCTGACCGCAGCACCATCGCCAAACCGCAGCAGCAGGTAGCGCCCGATGAACGTTAAAACAATCGCCAAAAGGGCAAACCATGTGATTTGCAGGGCACCGGACGTGCCGGGTGCCGCGCCAAGAAAACCTGCCGTAACAAGTGCTGCCAGCGCGGGCCAGATCAAATAAAATGACATCGAAGCCATTTCCAGCGCCCCAAGACCAAGGCCAAACGCAACCCACCACCAGGGCGAGATACCTTGCAGAAAATCAAAGAATTCCATGTATTGCTCCTATTTTGCGCCCTTGTCGGCGACCGCTTTGGCAATGTCTGCCACACCGGCGATGGAACCGATGATGCCGGATGCTTCCAGCGGGATCATGATCGTTTTGGCATTGGGGGCCGCAGCCACATCGCGCAGCGCGTCAGTATAGCGCTGGGCGACAAAATAGTTGACGGCCTGAACGTCGCCCTCGGCAATTGCCTTTGATACCATTTGCGTGGCTTTCGCTTCGGCCTCTGCCTGACGCTCGCGTGCTTCAGCATCCAAAAATGCGGCCTCCTTGCGCCCCTCGGCCTCGCGTATTTGCGCTTCGCGTTCGCCCTCGGCTTTTAGAATGGCGCCCTGCTTCATGCCTTCGGCCTGCAAAATCTCGGCCCGCTTGTCCCGCTCTGCTTTCATCTGCCGGGCCATAGCATCGGAAATGTCCGGCGGCGGTGAAAGGTCTTTGATCTCGACCCGGGTAACTTTGATGCCCCAGGGATTAGACGCATCGTCAATGACCGTCAAAAGCCTTGCATTGATTTTTTCACGGTTGGACAGGCTTTCGTCCAGATCCATCGAGCCAAGCACAGAACGGATGTTGGTTTGGCTGAGGTTGGACAGGGCCCGTTCCAGACTGCGCACCTCGTAAGCTGCGGCAGCGGCGTCAACCACCTGATAAAACGTCACCGCGTCTGCACCGACCATCGCGTTGTCCCGCGTGATGACCTCTTGCCGCTGAATGTCCAAAACGGTTTCCATCATGTTGATCTTGGCACCGACGCGATCCATCAGCGGGATCAAAAACCGCAGGCCGGGCTTTAGGGTGCGGGTGTAGCGGCCAAAGCGTTCGACCGTCCATTCTTCGCCCTGCGGCACTGATTTGACCATCATCCTGATCAAAATGAAGGCAAATATCAGGACAAAAAGCGCCGCGATACCTGTTGATCCGATGTTGAGTAAATTATCCATTGGTGACTCCTGATTGTTCAAAATAAATGCCCGCATGACTAATATAGGCGATTATGCCACGTTATTTAGGTCTTGTAAGGGGTTATTCGCTAATGCGAAGTTGTTTATTGGAAATTTGGCACAAGCGCAGTATTGTTTCCGAAACAAAAACAATCGGGCACGTAAGGGCATTTTGATGCATTCTACTGATCGTCAAGCGGAACCGCAGTTTTCGCAGCCGGTCCGGCAGATTTTAACCATGCTGGTGGTCTTTGGACTGGCCGGCACCGGTGGATATCTGGCGTTTCCGTCGCTGGGGCCGGTGTTTTTGTCTTCGCCGTATTTAAACGGTTTTATCGTTTTGGTGTTTGTTTTCGGGGTTTTGGCCTGTTTTTGGCAGGTGTTCGCCCTGATCAGCTCGGTCAGTTGGATCGAGGGATTTGCCATTGACCGGCCCGGGCACGAATTTGTTAATCCACCGCGCCTGTTGTCATCACTGGCCAATTTGCTGCGCAGCCGCAGTGCGCGGATGCAGATCAGCGCCACATCTTCGCGGTCGATCACGGATACGATGGCCACGCGCCTTGATGAAGGCCGGGAAATCACCCGGTATATTATCAACCTGCTGATTTTCCTTGGTCTTTTGGGAACATTTTTTGGTTTGGCGACCACGGTTCCGGCTGTTGTGGATACAATCCGGTCGCTGGCACCCTCGGATGGCGAGACCGGGGTAGAGGTTTTTGGCCGCCTGATGACCGGTCTGGAAAAGCAGATGGGCGGCATGGGCACGGCCTTTGGCTCGTCCTTACTGGGGTTGGCCGGATCACTGGTGGTTGGCCTTTTGGACCTGTTCGCCGGGAACGCGCAAAACCGGTTTTACCGCGAACTTGAAGAATGGTTGTCTACAATCACCCGCGTGGGATTGTCCGCCGGCGAGGGCGACGGGACGGTCCAGGATCTGGCGGGCGTTCCGGGCGAGTATGTCTTTCAGAATTTGGCGGACAGTCTGGACAGTCTGCAAAACCTGTTTATCCAGTCCGACGAAGGCCGCACCCAAACCGACGAAAAGATTGTCGCCCTGACCGAAGCCATATTGTCCATGACAAAAAATCTGGACCGGCAGCCGGGCGGGGGCAGTGACGCAGGTTTGATGTCCGACCAACTGGACTCGCTGACCAAAATCGCCAATTCTCAGAACAGGATGACCGCAGCGCAAACAAAAGCCGTTGAAAGTCAGGAAAAAATTGCAGAGCTTTTGGGCAAGCAGTTTGACGACGGTCAGGTTGACGCGGAAAGCCGGATGCGGCTGCGCAGCATCGACGTGCAATTGCTGCGTATTCTGGAAGAAATGTCGGCAGGGCGGCAGGATACTGTGGCCGAACTGCGCGCTGACATTGCCCAGTTGAACAAGTCAATCCGCACCATAAACCGCAAACCGCCACAACAGCCAAGCCAAAACCCGCGGCGCGGAAAGGCTTAGGCAATGGCCCTGTCCCGGCGAAGCGGTCAACGGTTTAACGCCAGCATCTGGCCCGGTTTTGTGGATGCGATGACCGCGCTGTTGCTGGTGCTGATGTTCGTTTTGACGATTTTCATGATCGTGCAATTTGTTCTGCGCGAAACCATCAACACGCAGGATACACAGCTGAACTACCTTTCCCAGCAGGTGGCCAATCTGGCCGAAGCGCTGGGCCTTGAAGAGATCAAAACTGGCGAGCTGGAAACCGAAGTTGACCGTCTGGGTGGCGAATTGACAGATGCCGCCTCGACCGCTGACGTGCAGGCGGCGCTGATCGCCACGCTTTCGCAACAGGCGCAAAACCAACAGGCCACCATTCAGAATTTTGAGGCCCAGGTGTCCAGTTTTGAAGCCCAGGTTGCATCGCTGCTGGCAGAACGGGCACAGCTTGTTGTTGATAATCGGGGGCTGAGTGCAGAGGTTGACAGCGCGCAGGCCAGCAACGTTGCCCTGACCGCGCGGATCAGCGAGGCAGAGGCGGAAAATCTGCGCGTCGTCAGTGAAAAGGAGGCGCTGCAACTGGCACTGGCAGCGGCGCGGGATGAAATTGACGAAGGCGTCGAGGCGGCGCGACTGGCGGCGGCAAAACGCGAAGCGCTGGAGGCTTTGATTGCACAGACGCAGGCGTCGCTTTCATCGCGGGATACATCGCTGGCCGCGGCATTGGCGGCACTGGAAAACACCCGGTCCGATCTTGGGTCTTCGCAAGGCAACGTCACTGACCTTGAGGCGCAACTGGCCACGATGGCGGCTGAACTTGCCAACAGCAACGCCGCCACACGCGCCGAAACCCGCACGGTTGAAGAATTGCAGGCGCGGCTGGCGGTGCTGGAGGAAGGGCTGTCCACCTCTGAAAAAGACCGCCTAGCGATCGAAGCGGCGGCGGCGACATTAAAAGCGCAGCTTGAGGCGTCACAAACCAATCTAAGCGACGAGGAAAAAGCCAAACTGGCAGAGGCAGCTGCCGCGGCTGCGCTAAGGCAAAGGTTGGCTGATACGGAAGGTGCGTTAAGCGAAGAGGAAAAATCACGGCTGGCAGAGGCGGCGGCGGCAGAGGCCCTGCGGGAGCGTTTGAAAAATTCGCAGGCCGAACTGACTGCAATGACGCTGGCGTTGGAAGAACAGCGCAAAAAGGCCGAAGACACGCTAACGTTGCTGGCCGCTGCGGATATAGCGCGAAAAGAGGTGGACACGTTGCTGGCGGCGGCCCTGCTGGCCAAGCAACAGCGCGA
>CAYZQS010000005.1:0-14988 GCA_964480735.1 uncultured Rhodobacterales bacterium | reverse complement strand
CAGCGGCGGATATTGCTGGCAGAAGCCAACACATTGCTCAGCGATGAAAAGGCCCAATCTGCTGAAAGCCAACGGCAGTTGGCGGTCTTAAATCAACAAACCGCAACGCTGCGCAAGCAACTGAACGCGCTGCAGGGCCTGTTGGATGCAGCCACCGAAAAGGACGCCGAGGCACAGGTGCAGATCGAAGCGCTGGGCGCAAATTTGAACGTCGCATTGGCGCAAGTGGCGGCGGAACAACGCCGGGTGGCCGAAGAACAGCGACGTCGGGCCGAACTGGAGGAAGAAAAGCGCAAACGGATCGAGGCGGAAGCCAAGGATCTGGAGCGGTTCAAGTCAGAATTTTTTGGTCAGCTGCGCGAACTTTTGGGCGACCGGGAAGGCGTGGAAATCGTCGGCGACCGGTTTGTGTTTTCATCCGAAGTGCTGTTTCCTGCGGGCTCCACCGAACTGGCGCCGGGTGGCGAGCAGCAGATTGCCCATGTGGCCGACGTGATCCGTGACATCGCCGATAAAATCCCGCCGGAAATCGACTGGATTTTACGGGTGGACGGCCATACGGACAACGTGCCCCTCAGCGGCACCGGCAAATATCAGGACAATTGGGAGCTTAGCCAGGGCCGGGCTTTGGCTGTGGTGAACTACATGATCGATTTCCTTGCCATTCCGCCAAACCGTCTGGCCGCGGCGGGTTTTGGCGAGTTTCAGCCGCTGAACACGGCCAACACCGTGGCCGCGCGGGCCCAAAACCGCCGCATCGAGTTGAAATTCACCGAGAAATAGACGGGGAGTGGCCGGTAACGAACAGCGGTTTGACACTGTCATGAAAAGTAAGTAAGCACTTACTTACAAAATTCGCCGATGGAGAAATCCCATGAAACAAAGTCTTGCAATAGTGCGGAAAAGCCCGCTGTTTATTCCCGCGATGATGGTGCCAACCGCTATCATGCTTATCTTTTCGTTTTTCTCGCTGACCGCCCCGCTGGACAGCGCAAAAGTTGCCAAGGCCTTTCGGCTGGGAATTGTCAACAATGACACGGGTCTGACGTTTCCGCCCCTGAAAGTATCAGAGCGGATGCTGGAGGGCATGTCGGCGAACCTGCCGTTTGAGATTGTTCAGTTGCAGGAAAAAGATGCCGCTTTGGCGGCGCTGGAGCTGGGTGACGTGGCCGCGGTGCTGGTTTTTCCGGCGGCGTTTTCCAAGCTGGTGGCGTCGGGCGATCCGATCGAACTTGAGATTTTTAACGGCAATCACCTGACGTTGCTGGAAACCCAGATGAGTGCGCAGTTGCCGGCCATGATGCAAGCCAATTTCTCTGCCGGGGTTTTGTTGTTGCGCGACGCCCTGAGCAAAGGGCAGATGCCGGACGGGGTGTTTCCGATTGTGACCAGCGTGACCACGCTGCACAAAGCTGCGCACCCGGCGGCACTGGTGGCGCCTTTTGTGATGACATTTACCACATGGCTGGCGTCGTTCGTTGGGGCGATGCTGCTGTTTTTGGCCAGCAAAACCGTGGCGCACGGCGCAAGTATGGCGCTGGTGCGCAGCGTTTTGCCGATTGCTGTTACGGGCATTGCGGCATTTGTTCTGGCGCTGACGATTGCCGGGACAACCGGCGCATTTGCAATGCTGCTGTCGTTGTGGGCAACGATCTGGGCAGCGACCCTGGCGATTTCCTGGTTGATGGGCGGTTTATTCGCCGTCGGCGGACTGGCCGCGCTGGTACTGGTTCTTCCGGTGGTCTTTTATCAGACCTCTGTGGGAGGAGCGCAGGCTCCGCTGGCCGCCGCACCCGACTGGTTGCAAAGCATAGGCGCGGTGCTGCCGTTTGATCAGTTGGGGGCGATGTACCGCGCGGCGGTGCATGGCGGCGGTGCCGGTGTGCCCTATGATCTTTTGGGGATCACCGCGGTTGTCGGGCTGGCATTGATCTGGCTGGGCTCGGTATTTTTGGGACGGGCAAAGGCGGAATAAAGTGAAGACGCCTTCAATCGCTCCGGCAACAAAGCGGATCATCGCGGCGGTTGCGCAGGCAGAAGGGCCGTTGGCCCCGAAAAAGAAACTGGTGATTGAAGCGGCGCTGGTGTGTTTTGCCGAAGTGGGGTTTGCGGCCACGTCGACACGGATGATTGCCAGCCGTGCGGGCGTGGCTGAAGCGACTATTTTTCGGCATTTTGAAACCAAAAAGGCGTTGCTGATGCGCATTGCAACGCCGGTGGTGAAGCAACTGCTGGCCCCGGCGGCTGAGGCCGAAGCGGTGGCTTTGGCGGCTGAAAGCGGGGATCTGCGGTCATTTATGAAAGGCCTGATGATCAGCCGTTTGCGGTTTGCCGATGACTATGGGCCATATGTGCAGATCATGCTGCAGGAACTGCCGGTCAATCCTGATCTTCGCAATATGATCCACGGCCAGATCAATCAGGGTGGCGGCGGGTTGTTTGGTATCATCGCGCAGGCGTTTGAGCGGTTTCAACAGCGGGGCCAGCTGCGGGACATTCCGCCAGAGCGGCTGGCGCGTTGGGGGATTTCACTGCTGGTAGGATATTACGTGAACCGCACGATGATTGCGCCCGGCGGGTGGGACGATGACGCTGAGATTGAGGCGATGCTGGACATGATGCTGGGCGGGATTGGCCGGTAAAGCGGCGGAGTTTCCGCGAATTATGTGATCTTCGATCACAAATTCGCGGACCGGGCCGCCGTCGCTAAACGCTCGGCGGAGTTTGAGTATTTTTGCAAAGATGAAGCCGGGAAGGGATGGCACCAAGCGGTTTTGCCTGGTGCCAATCCCGGTTTTATTCCGCGGTTAACAGCGGTGGTTTGTTTTTGGACAGGCGTGGTTTGTCGGGTGCTTCGATCTTGAGGACCAGTTTGTCATCTCTGACGCCAACCTTGATCACGCCGCCCTTGGCCAGTTTGCCAAACAGCAATTCCTCGGCCAGCGGTTTTTTGATGTGCTCTTGGATGACCCGGGCCAAAGGCCGCGCGCCCATGCGGTCATCATAGCCCTTGTCGGCCAGCCATTCGGCGGCGGGACGGGACAGTTCGATCATCACGTTGCGGTCCATCAACTGGGCCTCAAGCTGCAGAACGAATTTGTCGACCACCTGCAGGATCACCTCTTTTGGCAGGGCGCCAAAGCTGATGATCGCGTCAAGGCGATTGCGGAATTCCGGCGTGAACGTGCGCTCTATCGCGGCCAGATCGTCGCCTTCGCGGCGGGATTTGCCAAATCCGATGGCTTCTTTGGCCAGTTCAACGGCACCGGCGTTGGTGGTCATGATCAGGATCACGTTGCGGAAATCAACGGTGCGCCCGTTGTGATCGGTCAGTTTGCCGTGATCCATGATTTGCAGCAGGATGTTGTAGACATCCGGATGCGCCTTTTCAATCTCATCAAGCAGCAGCACACAGTGCGGGTGCTGGTCCACACCGTCTGTCAACAGGCCGCCCTGATCAAAGCCCACATAGCCCGGCGGCGCGCCGATCAGGCGCGATACCGCGTGGCGTTCCATATATTCGGACATGTCAAAGCGCAGAAGTTCCACGCCCATTGTGTCGGCCAGTTGCTTGGCGACTTCGGTTTTGCCAACGCCTGTAGGGCCGGCGAACACATAGTTGCCGATGGGTTTTTCAGGCTCGCGCAGCCCGGCGCGGGCCAGTTTGATGGCCGAGGCCAGCGCATCAATCGCCGTATCCTGCCCAAACACCACCCGTTTCAGGTTTTTCTCCAGATCGCGCAGCACTTCGGCGTCGTCCTTGGTGACATTCTTGGGCGGGATGCGGGCGATTTTGGCAACCACGGCCTCGATGTCTTTCACGCCAATGGTTTTGCGCCGTTTGCTTTCGGTAAGCAGGTGTTGTGCGGCTCCAGCCTCGTCGATCACGTCAATCGCTTTGTCCGGCAGTTTGCGGTCGTGGATATAACGCGCGGACAGGTCCACGGCGGTCTTGATCGCGTCAGCGGTGTATTTGATGTCGTGGTGATCTTCGAAATAAGTTTTCAGGCCTTTGAGGATTTTGATGGATTCCTCGATCGTCGGCTCGTTCACGTCGATTTTCTGGAACCGGCGCGACAGGGCGCGGTCTTTTTCAAAATGCTGGCGGAATTCCTTGTAGGTGGTGGAGCCCATGCAGCGCAGTTTGCCGCCCTGAAGGGCCGGTTTTAACAGGTTGGACGCATCCATAGCCCCGCCTGACGTGGCCCCGGCACCGATCACCGTGTGAATTTCGTCGATAAACAATATGGCGTCGGGGTGGTCTTCCAGCTCTTTCATCACCGCCTTCAGGCGTTCCTCAAAATCACCGCGATAGCGGGTGCCCGCCAGCAAAGCGCCCATGTCCAGCGCGTATATGGTGGATTCTGCCAGAATTTCCGGGGTTTCGCCCTCTACGATCTTAAAGGCCAGACCTTCGGCGATGGCGGTTTTGCCAACGCCGGGATCACCCACCAGCAGGGGGTTGTTCTTGCGCCGACGGCACAGCACCTGAATGCAGCGCTCCACCTCGTGGGTACGGCCAATCAGCGGATCAACGTCGCCTTTGCGGGCCTTGGTGTTCAGATCAACGCAGAATTTTTCCAGCGCGGTTTCCTTGGCTTCGCCTTCAACCGTCGCCTGAGCGTTTTCTTCAAAATCTTCGGTTCCTGTCAGCGGACGGGATTCACCAAACGCCGGATCCTTGGCAACGCCGTGGGCGATGTAATTCACCGCGTCATAGCGGGTCATGTCCTGTTCGCCCAAAAAGAACGCGGCATTGCTTTCGCGTTCGGCAAATATGGCCACCAGAACGTTGGCGCCTGTCACCTCGGTCCGGCCGGAGCTTTGCACGTGGATGGCGGCGCGTTGAATGACGCGCTGAAATGCGGTGGTTGGCGCGGCTTCGGAACCGTCAATGTCCGATACCAGCGAGATCAGTTCCTCATCCAGAAACTTGACCAGCTCGCCGCGCAGGGAATTCAGATCAACGCCGCAGGCTTTCATCACCTTGGCGGCGTCCGGCTCGTCAATCAAAGCCAGCAGCAGATGCTCTAGCGTCGCCAGTTCGTGACGGCGTTCGTTGGCATTTGCCAAAGCTGTGTGAATGGCATTTTCCAAAGTGTTTGAAAATGACGGCATCGTTGCACTCCTTCATAACCGCGGTTTGCGATGAAAGACCCCAAACCCTACGCGCATTATGTTTGTCTTGCCCTTAAACTTCGGTTTTATTGTGGCGGCTTCAAGGCCTTTTTATTCAATTATTTTCACGAAATGCGGGATTCCGCCCAAATTGAGCGTGCCACAGTGCCGCAAGGGCCACAGAATCGCGAAGTTAAATCCTAAAAGTTGTCTTTGCGCTGGCGGATTTCGCCAAAAACTTCAGCGTCCGGGGCGTCTTCCATCCCAACCAAGGCCTTAACCTCCGGCAATCGGGCCCGCAAAAACGGGTTTGTCGCCAGCTCCAAAGCCAGGGAACAGGGCACAGTCGGCTCATTGCGGGCGCGGAATTCTGAAATGTCGCGGGCGCGGTCGATAAGCGCCTGGTTGTTTGGTTCGATACTAAGGGCAAATTTTGCGTTGGCGGCGGTATATTCGTGCCCGGAATAAACAAGGGTTTCCGGTGGCAGCTCCATCATTTTAGAGAGCGATCCCCACATCATCGGCGCATCGCCTTCAAACAGGCGGCCACAGCCAAGCGCCATAAGGCTGTCGCCTGAGAACACGGCGTTCGCTTCAGGATAGTAATAGGCGATGTGGCCGACGGTGTGGCCCGACACATCGTAAACCTGCACCGGTTGGTTGCCCAAGGCAAATGTGTCGTTTTCCTCTACCCCCAATTCCAGATGCGGCAGGCGGTGCATATCAGCCTTGGCCCCGATAATTGGCGTGCCGTAAGCCTCTACCAGCTTGGCAACGCCCATGATGTGATCCGGGTGATGGTGGGTTATTTGGATTTGCGTCAGGTTCCAGCCTTTGGCGTTCAATGCCCGGATGACCGGATCGGCCTCTGGCACATCGACCACAGCGGTTTCGCCGGAGACGCTGTCGTGCACCAGATAGGCATAATTGTCAGACAGGCAGGGAATGGTCAGAATTTCCAGAGGCATGGTATTTTTCGCAATCGGTGGTTAAGTTTGATCGAACAAACTTTGCGTGATCTGAGGCGCGGATGCAATGCACTTGGACGTTGTTGACCTGAAAGCGTTTTATTACGGCAACCGGTTGGGCCGGGTTGCCCAGCGGGCGTTGCGGTCACAGGTGCAACAAATTTGGCCGGATGCCAGAGACCAGACCGTTGCCGGGTTTGGGTTTGCCACCCCGATGCTGCGGCCTTATCTGAATGAGGCGCGACGCATTATTCCGCTGATGCCGGCACAGCAGGGGGCGATGCACTGGCCGCAGGGCAAGACCAACTGTGCGGTTTTAAGCGAAGAGACAAGCTGGCCGCTGCCAACCGGATTCGCGGACAAGGTTATGGTGTTGCACGGGCTGGAGTCTTCAGACAACCCCGGTGGTCTGCTGGACGAGATTTGGCGGGTTCTCACGCCGGGTGGGCGGGTGCTGATCATCGTTCCCAACCGGTCCGGTCTTTGGTCCCGCCGGGACGTCACACCGTTTGGCCACGGACGTCCCTACAGCCTGCGCCAGATGGAAGTGCAGCTTAAGCAGCACCGATTTGAACCTGAAAATCACTCTGCCGCGTTGTTTTCGCCGCCCAGTCAACAACGGTTCTGGCTGCGCACCGCACCGATGTGGGAACGTTTTGGTCAGAAAATCTCGACCCATGTGGCTGGTGGGGTGATTTTGGTGGAAGCCAGCAAACAGGTGTACGCGCCCACGCAAAAGGGGCTGCCAGAAGCCGTTCGCCGACCGCTTGGGGTGCTGGAGGGAATCGCCCGCCCGGCCACAGAACCGGTGTCTGGCCGCGCGGCAAATGATCGACAAAATCTGGCAGATTGATCCGGATTCGTGCTTGCCGCCGCAGCAAAGGCCCAAATTGCAGCGAAATGGTTGAAATAGTAAATGAAATAAGGCTTCAAAGCGTCGCAGCTATGAATAGGTTGAGACTAAGCTTTTGAAAAATAGCAATTAAATTTCATCCACAGGACTCGGTTAACTGGTTGCCACCCTCAATCCTTCCTGCTATCACCGCGCCGATTTAGACGCACAGGAATGTTACCGCATTCTTACCAACCATCCGGCTCTTCTGCGTTGAGTTCGGGAAGTCAAAAACCGGAAGGGTCTTCGTGTCAGAAACAGCATCAGAATCCCTTGGAATTGCCTCGCGTTATGCCACCGCTGTATTTGAGCTGGCAAAGGCAGCCAAAAAACTGCCTGACACTGAAAATGACATGGCCGCATTGGCGGCAGCTTTGAAAGACAGCGCCGACTTCAACGATCTGATCAGTTCGCCAATCTATTCAAGCGAAGATCAAACAGCGGCAATTGCTGCAATTGCCCGGAAGATGGGCCTCAGCGATACGGTGGCAAGCACACTGGGCCTGATGGCGCAAAAGCGGCGGTTGTTTGTATTGCCGCAATTGGTTGCCGCGATCACCGCATTGATCGCCGAGGAAAAAGGCGAAGTCAGCGCCGAGGTGACGTCGGCCAAAAAACTGACCGCGGCGCAGGAAAAAAGCCTTGCCGCGGCGCTTAAGAAATCCGTGGGCAAAGATGTAAAAATCAATTCAGCCGTCGATGAAAGCCTTATCGGCGGTTTGATCGTTAAAGTGGGCAGCCGGATGATTGACAGTTCAATCGCCAGCAAGCTTTCCAATCTTCAAAATGCAATGAAAGAGGTCGGGTAATGGGTATCCAAGCTGCAGAAATTTCTGCGATCCTCAAGGATCAGATCAAGAACTTCGGTCAGGAAGCCGAAGTTGCCGAAATCGGCCGGGTGTTAAGCGTTGGCGACGGCATCGCCCGTGTGCACGGTCTTGACAATATTCAGGCCGGTGAAATGGTCGAGTTTCCCGGTGGCATTCGTGGCATGGCCCTGAACCTTGAAGTTGACAACGTTGGTATCGTGATCTTCGGCTCGGACCGGGACATCAAAGAAGGCGACACCGTCAAGCGCACAAACGCGATTGTGGACGTGCCGGTTGGCGATGAGTTGCTGGGCCGGGTTGTGGATGGTCTTGGCAATCCGATCGACGGCAAGGGCCCGATCAAAACCAAAAAGCGCAGCCAGGCGGACGTGAAAGCCCCGGGCATCATCCCGCGCAAATCGGTGCATGAACCGATGGCGACGGGGCTGAAATCTGTGGACGCGCTGATCCCCATTGGCCGTGGCCAGCGCGAGCTGATCATTGGTGACCGCCAGACCGGCAAAACTGCCATCGCGCTGGATGCGATCCTGAACCAGAAAGCCTATAACGACGCGGCAGGGGATGACGAAAGCAAGAAACTTTATTGCGTTTATGTGGCGGTGGGGCAGAAACGCTCGACCGTTGCGCAATTGGTTAAAAAGCTGGAAGAAACCGGCTCGTTGGCCTATTCGATCATCGTTGCCGCCACGGCGTCTGAACCTGCGCCGATGCAGTTTTTGGCACCTTACGCCGCCACATCAATGGCGGAACATTTCCGCGACAACGGCCGCCACGCGCTGATCATCTATGATGATCTGTCAAAACAAGCGGTTTCGTATCGCCAGATGTCGCTGCTGCTGCGCCGTCCACCGGGACGTGAAGCCTATCCGGGTGACGTTTTCTATCTGCACTCCCGCCTGTTGGAACGGTCTTCAAAGTTGAACGAGGATCACGGTGCGGGCTCGCTGACCGCCCTGCCGATTGTGGAAACACAGGGCGGTGACGTTTCGGCCTTTATTCCCACAAACGTGATTTCGATCACCGACGGTCAGATATTCCTTGAAACCGAACTGTTTTATCAGGGTATTCGGCCTGCGGTGAACACCGGCCTGTCGGTGTCCCGTGTCGGCTCTTCGGCACAAACCGACAGCATGAAATCGGTTGCCGGTTCGATCAAACTGGAACTGGCGCAGTACCGCGAAATGGCGGCGTTTGCGCAGTTTGGCTCTGATCTGGATGCCTCTACACAGGCCCTGCTGGCCCGTGGTGCGCGTTTGACGGAACTGTTGAAGCAGCCGCAGTATTCACCCCTGACCAATGCCGAACAGGTGATTGTGATTTATTCCGGCACCAAAGGGTATCTGGACGGAATTGAAGTGGGCGATGTGAACCGGTTTGAAGCGGGCCTTCTGGCCCACGTTCGCACCAATCACGCGGACCTATTGGAAGACATCACCAACAACGACCGCAAGGTTAAGGGTGATCTGGAAGACGCCATCAAATCTGTCGTCGAAGGCTTTGCCAAAGACTTCAGCTAACCGCGGCCTTTAGGGAAAAAGGAGATTTGCTGATATGGCAAACCTCAAAGACCTGAAAATACGGATCGAGAGTGTGAAATCCACGCGCAAGATCACCAAGGCCATGCAGATGGTGGCGGCGGCAAAGCTGCGCCGCGCACAGGAAGCCGCAGAAAATGCACGGCCCTATGGCGAGCGCATGAACGCGGTGATGGCCAATCTGGCGGGGGCTTCGGCGGGATCGGACTCCGCGCCAAAATTGCTGTCGGGCACCGGCAAAGACGACGTGCATCTGCTGATCGTGGCCACGGCTGAACGCGGGCTTTGTGGCGGTTTCAACTCTTCCATTGCCAAGATGGCACGGGCACATGCGAATGAATTGCTGGCCAAAGGCAAGACCGTCAAAATGCTGACTGTCGGCAAAAAGGGCCGCGAACAGCTGAAACGTGAATTTGAAGACCGGATGATTGCCCATGTGGATTTTTCCGATGTCAAACGCATGGGGTATGAAAACGCGCAAAGCGTGTCAAAGGATGTTTTGGCCCGCTTTGAAGCCGGTGAATTTGACGTGGCAACGATCTTTTTCAACCGTTTTGAAACGGTGATGTCGCAAATTCCGACAACCCAGCAACTGATCCCGGCAAAGTTTGAGGGTGAGGCGGATGCGGACGCGCCGTTTTACGAATACGAACCGGACGAAGATGAAATTCTGGCGGAATTGCTGCCGCGTGCGATGACAACGCTGGTGTTCACAGCTCTGCTGGAGAACGGCGCGTCAGAACAGGGCGCGCGGATGAGCGCCATGGACAGCGCCACGCGCAATGCCGGTGACATGATCGACAACCTGACGATCGAATACAACCGCTCGCGGCAGGCCGCGATCACCAACGAGCTGATAGAAATTATTTCAGGCGCCGAGGCGCTGTAGGACGAGGACAAAGAACATGGCAAAAGCGAAAGCCGCAGTAGGCAAAATAACCCAAGTCATCGGCGCGGTTGTTGACGTGCAGTTTGACGACCATCTGCCGGAAATTCTGAACGCGCTGGAAACCGATAACAACGGCAACCGGCTGGTGTTGGAAGTGGCGCAGCATTTGGGCGAAAACACCGTGCGGACAATTGCTATGGACAGTTCTGAAGGGCTGGTTCGAGGTGCCGCGGTGTCTGACACCGGCGCACCAATAACGGTGCCGGTTGGCAACGCCACACTGGGCCGCATCCTGAACGTGATCGGCGAGCCGGTGGACGAAAAAGGCCCCGTGAAAGCCAAAGAAACCCGCGCCATTCATCAGGAAGCGCCGGATTTTGCAGATCAGTCCACCGAAAGTGCTGTGCTAGTGACCGGCATCAAAGTTGTGGACCTGCTGGCGCCCTATGCCAAGGGCGGCAAGATCGGCCTGTTTGGCGGTGCCGGGGTTGGCAAAACGGTTTTGATCATGGAACTGATCAACAACATTGCCAAAGTGCATTCCGGCTTTTCGGTGTTTGCCGGGGTTGGCGAGCGCACGCGCGAAGGCAACGACCTTTATCACGAGATGATCGAGGGCAGCGTGATCGTGCCGGACAATCTGGAAGAAAGCAAAGTGGCGCTGGTTTACGGCCAGATGAACGAGCCTCCAGGTGCGCGGATGCGCGTGGCCCTGACCGGGCTGACCATTGCCGAACAGTTCCGCGATCAGTCCGGTACTGACGTTCTGTTCTTCATCGACAACATTTTCCGCTTCACGCAGGCCGGATCAGAGTGTTCAGCACTGCTGGGCCGTATTCCATCCGCTGTGGGCTATCAGCCAACGCTGGCCACAGACATGGGCGCGCTGCAGGAGCGGATTACCTCTACCAAGGCGGGCTCGATTACATCTGTACAGGCGATCTATGTGCCTGCGGATGACCTGACAGACCCGGCACCGGCCACGTCTTTTGCCCACCTTGACGCGACAACCGTTTTGTCCCGTGCGATTTCGGAACTGGGCATTTACCCGGCTGTGGATCCGCTTGATTCAACGTCACGCCTGATGGATCCTGCGGTTGTGGGAGAGGATCATTACACCGTGGCAACCGATGTTCAGCAAATCCTGCAGCGGTATAAATCCCTGCAGGATATCATCGCGATTTTGGGCATGGACGAACTGAGCGAGGAAGACAAACTGGCCGTATCCCGTGCCCGTAAAATCCAGCGCTTCCTGTCGCAACCCTTTGACGTGGCAAAAGTATTTACCGGATTTGACGGCAAGCAGGTGCCGCTGGACGTGACCATCGACAGTTTCAAACGTGTTGTGGCCGGCGAGTTTGACCACTTGCCCGAAGCGGCGTTCTATATGGTTGGCGGCATCGACGAAGTGATCGAAAAAGCCGAACGCATGGCTGCGGAAGCGGCCTGATCAAGGGGACCGGAATGGCTGATATGATGCAATTTGATCTGGTATCACCAGAGCGCATGCTGGCGTCTTTTGAAGCCTCGGAAATTGAAATTCCCGGGGCCGAGGGCGATTTCACCGCCATGCCGGATCACGCCGCCCTGATGACCGTCCTGCGGCCCGGCATTCTGAAAGTGAAAGCTGCCAGCGAGACCCATGAATACGTGGTATCGGGTGGCTTTGTAGAGGTATCGGCCACGGCAACATCGGTACTGGCGGAAAAAGCCATGCCAAAGGGTGACGTGACGCGGGAAATTCTGGACGGTCTGATTGCAGAGGCGGAAGCCGGAACAGAGGGCGCGGTTGACGGTGCCCTTGACGCGGCCAACAAGCGCGTTTCCGACACGAAATCCCTTGCCGAAGCGCTGGGCCTTTAAGCAAAATCAGTTTTAAAAGCCGTCCATCTCGCGCTTGCAGCGGGATTTTTGCGCCCTTCAGCCAAATTATCGCCATTTTTAAATTCTATTATTTTTAATGTGTATTTGGTACGGGGCGGTATGAAACGCTTAAAAAGTCATATGATTGGTGTTGATCAGGGCTCGGTCAACCTGTTCTCTGATTTTGAGGACAACGGCAAAATGTGGTCGGGCAACGGGCCCAGAGAGCACCGCCGAAAGATAAAGTTTGTTGAACAGTTTAAGTTCGCCCCAACGATCCATGTATCGCTGGATATGTGGGATATGGACAAGCAGACCAATCAACGTGCTGATACTTCAACAGAAAATGCTACAGCGAGGGGTTTTGACATAGTATTCAAAACCTGGGGTGATACAAAAATTGCCCGTGCGCGGGCGTCCTGGCTGGCCATTGGCGAAGTCATCAATGATGACCAGTGGGATGTTTAAACACCGCTACTCGGTGTCGTAATACCCGTGATACAGCCCGTTCAGGGTTTCCGTTTCAAACAGCGATGAAACCGAATGACCATTGGCAATGTTGATGATGGCCTGGGCAAAAACCGGGGCGGTTGGGACCACGCGAATGCAGGCGGCCTTTTTGACGGCTTTGGTGGGTTCAATGGAATCTGTGACAACCAGACTTTTCATGGCAGAGGATGAAATCCGCTCTATCGCGGGACCGGACAAAACCCCGTGGGTGATATAGGCGTGAACCTCCGCCGCGCCATTTTCGGCAAGCTTTTCCGCCGCCTTGCAAAGCGTGCCCGCGGTATCGCAAATATCGTCGGCGATGATGCAAATGCGGTCTTTAACGTCGCCGATTACGGTCATTTCGGCCACCTCGCCATCCGCAGATCGCCGTTTATCCACAATCGCCAGATCAAGACCCAACCGTTTTGCCAACTCGCGCGCGCGGCCCACCCCGCCCACATCGGGCGAAATGATCGTCACTTTGGACAGGTCGGTAAAATGATGCGCGATGTCCAGGGCAAAAATCGGCGAGGCGTACAGATTGTCCACCGGAATATCAAAGAAGCCTTGAATCTGCGTGGCGTGCAGATCCATCGTCAACACCCGCTCAATCCCGGCGCGGGAAATCATGTTGGACACCAGCTTGGCGGTGATCGGCGTGCGGGCCTTGGTGCGGCGGTCCTGACGGGCATAACCGAAATACGGGATCACGGCGGTGATGCGGCTGGCCGACGACCGGCGCAGCGTGTCCGTCATAATCAGCAGTTCCATCAGGTTGTCATTGGCCGGATTTGACGTCGGCTGGACGATGAACATGTCCTCGCCGCGCACGTTTTCAAATACTTCGACAAATATTTCCTGATCGTTAAACTGCTCTACCCGCGCGTCCACCAGGTCTATTTTCTGGCCCCGGTGCATCGACATTCGTCGCGCGATTGCCTTGGCCAGCGTCTTGTTTGCGTTTCCGGAGATCAGCTTTGGGCCGTCGCTGGCTGCCATCGGATATTTCCCGCAATGCGCGCCACTGTTGGGCCAGTGACAGTTTCGTGAATGTGCGCACCGCTTAACATTGCGCTGTTGATTTGCCCAGAGGGTTCAGGGCAGATTGTTGCGCAGGATCAGCTTATTTTGATGGAGCGGCAAATGGCCCAAATTGATTATTTCATGTTCACCCTTTCGCCGTTTGTTTATCTGGCTGGAAATCAACTGGAAACCATCGCCGCAAAACACGGCGCAACCATCAATTACAAGCCTTTTGCCCTGATGCAGGTGTTTGAAAAAACCGGCACGCCAGCACTGCCGGACCGGCACGCATCGCGCAAATCCTACCGGTTGCAGGAGCTGGATCGGATCGCCAAAATGAAAGGTTTGCCGATCAACAAGATGCCGGCCCACTGGCCAACCAATCCCGCCCCCAGTTGCTACGGCATTATCGCGGCGCAGGCGGCGGGCGGCGGTGATGTGGGCAAGCTGTGCCAGCTGATTTTGCGCGCCTGCTGGGCGGAAGAAAAAGATATTGCAGAGGACGGCGTGGTCCGTGCCTGTCTTGAACAAAGCGGATTTGACGCGGGCCTGGCAGACAGCGGTTTGTTGTCCGGTGCCGAAACCTTCGCCCGCAACACCGAAGAAGCCCTAAGCCGCGGGGTGTTTGGCGCGCCCAGCTATCTGATCGATGATCAGGTGTTTTGGGGGCAGGACCGTCTTGCTTATGTGGATGCCTATCTGGCTGGTAATCTGTAGTGCCTGACGGGGTGATGGGTGGTTACGCCACCCATTGGCGCAGCGTCGGGCAGGGGCCGCGTCCGGCGTTGTTTTTGCACTGCTCGCTTGGGCATTCCGGTGCCTGGGGCGGGCTGGTTTCAGAGCTGAAGTCTGACCTGAACATCATCGCGATGGACCTGCCCGGGCACGGGCAAAGCGGGCCGTGGAAGCGCGATCTTGACTGGCAAGAGCAATCGGCGCGCATGGCGATTGCCCTTCTGGAAACGTTTGACAAACCTGCCGATATTGTTGGCCATTCCTTTGGTGCAACGGTTGCCATACGTATCGCAGTCACGCGGCCGGCGCTGGTGCGCTCTTTGGTGCTGGCTGAACCGGTGTTGTTTTCGGTGGCCGATGAGGCCCGTGCGCCGGAATTTCAGCGACACGTGGACGAGGTGCAGATTTTTCCCAAATTGCTGGCACAGGGGCGGCTTGAAGACCTTGCCAAAGCGTTTATTAAAATGTGGGGCGGCGGGCAGCGATGGGAGGATATACCTGCCGCGCAGCAGCGGTATATGATCGACAGGATGGATATTATCCTGACAGGTGAACCATCGCTTTTTGGCATTGGCGACAGCGTTATTACGCTGGACATGATTGGCGAAATCGCTGTGCCGGTTCTGTTGGTTGAGGGCAGCGA
>CAYZQS010000004.1:53455-63697 GCA_964480735.1 uncultured Rhodobacterales bacterium | reverse complement strand
CCATGACCGGCGTTGACCGGGTTGAGCTGGCGTACTTTGAAGAGTTTGTCAGACGGCGGCGAAAGATGCTTTGCCTGTGCAGAATTCCCGGGCGGTATGTCTTTTTGGACGTCACCGGTGCAAAAGAAATATTGAATAGAATCAAAGGCGTTACCCCGTGGGGTTCGCGTGACTTCCTAAGCAGATTGTCACGAAACAAAACACCGGTTTTCCAGCAGTGCCTGTCTGATCTGCGCCGTTATTCCTTATGCCGCTGCTTGCCAAATGGCCTTGGGCGCACCTTGAAAAAAATTACCCCGGAGGGCGTGGACTATTTTAACGTTGGACACAGCAATTTGCGGCAGAAGGTGCTGGCTGCCGTAAAAGCGCAACCAAGTTCTAAGATAATCGTTTTAATTCATGATATTATACCAATAACTTATCCTCAGTTCAGCCGGACAGAAGTGGTGCAGAGGTTTATTCAGGATATGATGCGCGTCAGCAGCATGGCGGACGTCATCATATATAATTCCGCCAGCACAAAGGCGAAAGCCGAGGCGTATTTTGCCGAATGTGGCCGGGTGCCGCAGTCATTGGTGGCACATCTTGGCATTCAAGGGCACATCAGTAAAGCCACACAACCCGTTGTTATTGAAGAAGAAGAGCCGATCTTCGTCATACTGGGAACCATAGAACCGCGAAAAAATCACCTGCTTTTGCTCAATATCTGGCAGACGTTTCAAAAAACGGTACCGCCGGCTGACATTCCCCATCTGCACATAGTTGGCCAGCGTGGCTGGAATAACGAGAGTGTTTTCAACATTTTAGACAGCGATCCTATGGTTGGCGTATCTGTTTTTGAGTACAATAATCTGAACGACGCGGACGCACAGCGCCGGTTGGCCAATTGCACGGCCATGCTGTTTCCAAGCCACGCTGAAGGCTTTGGTTTGCCGCTGCTGGAAGCGGCGCAGCTGGGCGTGCCCATAATCTGTGGCGAAAATGCCATTTATCGTGAGTTATTAGGAGATTACCCACTTTACTTAAATGTGGATAACTCCTACGCTTGGTCCAAAGGAATTCTCGAGCGGGCAGGTCGTAAACGAGAATCAGAAGCTGAGCGGCAGGTGCGGGCAAAGTCTGTGAAAATACCAGACTGGCAGGAGCACTTTGACCAGATCTTCAGATTCGTCTGAAAGACTGTCCGGGAGGGGTCATAAGCCCTTGACGGACGGAACTGGTTTTGAGCGCGCTGGCATCTTATCAACTTAGACTTGAACGAAAGCGCAAGCGCGTGCGGTCGCTTCGCAAGCGTCGCGAGTTGCGGATTGTTTCAAATCGCACCACGGACATCCGGTCAGATGATATTCTGGTGTTCAGCACCCTGCGGAACGAACGGATTCGACTGCCTTATTTCCTAGAATATTACCGCAATCTGGGGGCCAATCATTTTTTGATCGTCGACAACAACTCTGACGATGGATCGCGTGAATACTTGGCGGATCAGCCGGACGTGTCACTGTGGACCACCGATCAAAGTTACAAGCGCTCAAAGTTTGGCGTGGATTGGCTGAACGCGCTGCAATCAAAATTCGGCGACGGAAAATGGAACCTTGTTGTCGATGTGGATGAATTTTTTGTTTATCCGTTTTGTGACTCCCGCCCATTGCGCGCGCTGACGGACTGGTTGGACGCGTCATCGATAAAGTCTTTCGGTGCGATGCTGGTTGATATGTATCCCAAGGCGCCGCTTGAACAAACGACGTATAGCGAAGGACAAAACCCGCTTGAGGTTGCAGAGTATTTTGATGCCGGAAACTATATGATTTCGCGCAACGCAAAATACGGCAATCTGTGGATACAGGGCGGTCCGCGCGCCCGGGTGTTTTTCAAAAACGAACCGGCTAAATCACCGGCGCTTAACAAAATTCCGCTGGTTAAGTGGAACAAAAGCAACGTCTATATCAGCTCTACCCACACGTTGCTGCCGCGCGGGCTTAATCTGGTTTATGACGAGTGGGGCGGCGAGAAAGCCTCTGGGTGTTTGCTGCACGCCAAGTTCCTGCACATGTTTCAGCAGAAATCCCTGGAAGAGCAAAAGCGCCGCGAGCATTATTTGAACAGCATGGAATACCGCGCGTACCACAAAGGGATAAAAAACGCGGCGGGACTGTGGTGCCAGTGGTCGGAAAAATACATCAACTGGCGGCAACTTGAAATTCTTGGGCTGATGTCCAAAGGCAATTGGGTCTGAGGGCGGTATGGGTGTTGGCTTTGTCATGCTGGTGCATCAGGACCTTGATCGGGCGGCGCAGGTTGCATCGCATTGGGCAAAAAGCGGCTGTCCGGTGGTCATCCATGTGGATTCCCGAGCGCCGCTTGTAGAGTTTGAGGCACTGCGCGCGCGATTGGAATCCAGCCGAAAAATTCAACTTTCAGACCGGCGTGCCTGTGATTGGGGCCAGTTCTCGATTGTCGAAGCAACCCAGTCCGCGGCGGCGCAGCTGCTGCAGAACTATCCCGGTGTCAGCCACGTGTTTTTGGCCAGCGGAAGCTGCCTGCCCATCCGCCCGATTGCCGAACTGCAGGAGTTTTTGGCAGCCCATAAAAAAACCGATTTTATTGAGTCGGTGACCACCGAAGAAGTCACATGGACCGTCGGCGGGCTGGATCTGGAAAGATTCACGCTGCGGTTTCCGTTTTCCTGGAAGAAACGGCGCTGGCTGTTTGATAAATACGTTGATTTACAACGGCGTATCGGATTTTCACGCAAAATACCGGGCAATATAGAGCCGCATCTTGGTTCCCAGTGGTGGTGCCTGACCCGGCAAACGCTTTCGGCGATCCTGGAGGACCCAAAGCGCCCCGAAATTGACGCCTATTTCCGTAAGGTTTGGATTCCGGATGAAGCATATTTTCAATCGTTGGTGCGCAATTTTTCATCCCGGATCGAAAGCCGGTCACTTACGCTGTCCAAGTTTGACTATCAGGGCAAGCCGCATATTTTCTATGACGATCATCTGCAGATGTTGCGGCGGTCAGAAGCGTTTATCGCCCGCAAAATCTGGACCCGCGCCGATATGCTGTACCGTCGCTTTTTGAGCGATGAAATGTCAGAGCTTGCCCGGGTGGAACCCAATCCGCGCAAGCTGGACAGGATATTCGCCCGGGCCATTGATCAAAGGACCAAGGGTCGGGATGGCCTGATCATGCAAAGCCGCTTTCCAAGCCAGAAAATGTGGGGTCTGAAACGGACCTGTGCGCCGTATAGTGTTTATCAGGGCTTCAGCGATCTGTTTTCAAATTTCGAAGTCTGGCTTGAAAAACGCACCGGTACCCGGGTGCACGGGCATTTGTTTGACAAGAAAGAGGTTCGATATTCCGGCGGGGCAGAGATTTACAACGGGTGTTTGTCAAACAGCGCAAAAATGCGTGATTACAATTGCAATGCATTCCTGTCCAATCTGATCTGGGCAACCCAGGGCGAGCAACAAAGTTTTCAGTTTGGACCGGCTGATACGCAGGACATTTGCTGGACATTGGCCAGTGATCCAAACGCCACCATCTCTGTTGTCACCGGCGCTTGGGCTGTCCCGCTGTTTCATTCAAACATGAACTTCTCTCGCATCCGCAAAATCGCCGCCCGGTTTCAGCACACAGAGGCACAGCAGGTGGCCAACCTGCGCAAACACACGGTGCGGGCAAATGTGCGGATCTGGACGCTTGCAGAATTTGTTGAAGACCCGATGCCAATCCTGCAATCCATAATTGACGCATTGGATTTGGGGTCCAGACGGCGCCTGACCGAAGTGCCGCGCATGGCCGATCTGACCGGATTTGGACAGTTTGTGCAAAACCTGCGCAATCAAGGCATGAACCCGCATTCATTGGGCGATTTTCCGGTCATTGAAGAGCCGGTGCCGCGCAATATTCCGCGAAAACCCTATGTGGTTCGGTGATGGCAAACCGGCGGTTTACCCATTTTGTGATATTTGCGGAAATGCGAACCGGGTCCAATTTTCTGGAGCAAAGCATCAACCAATTTGCCGATCTGCATTGTCACGGCGAGCTGTTTAATCCGCATTTTATCGGCAGCGCCAATACCAAAGAGTATTTGGGCGTTTCCCTTATGGGGCGCGAAAAATCCCCTCTGGATCTGATCACTAAAATTAGACATAAGGACGATGCAGTTATACCCGGGTTTCGGTTCTTTAATGACCATGATCCGCGGGTTCTGACCGCCTGCCTGAAAGATGAAAACTGCGGCAAGGTTATTCTGACGCGCAATCCGTTGGAAAGCTTTGTATCGCTGAAAATCGCTGCAAAAACAGGGCAGTGGAAGCTGACCGATCTGAAAGACAAGCGTTCCGCGCAGATCAGATTTCGTGCGCCGGAATTCAACAAGCATCTTGGCGCAGTTCAGGATTTTCAACTGCTGCTGCTGGATGCTTTGCAAACGTCTGGCCAGACGGCCTTTTATATCAACTATGAGGACATCAATTCTGTCGATATTCTGAACGGACTGGCCAGGTTTCTGGGCGCGGCGGAAGAAGCTAAATCACTGAAATCAAAGCTGAAAAAACAAAATCCCGCGCCGCTGGACTCTAAAGTTGAAAATTTTGCGGAAATGAAATCGGCACTCTCGCAGATTGATTTTCTTAACCTGTCCAGAACGCCAACGTTTGAGCCCCGTCGCGGAGCCGCCGTGCCCGGATATTTCGCCGGTAACACCGTACCGCTGTTGTTTATGCCGCTTGACGGCGCGCCGGTTGGACGGGTGAAAAACTGGATTGCGGAACACGATGGTGTAAAGCCGGACGGTTTGATGCAGGACTTTAACCAGAAAACCCTGCGGCAATGGCGACGCAGGCACGATGGATATCAAAGCCTGACCGTCGTGCGTCACCCGATGGCCCGGATTTATCAGACCTTTTGTGATTGTATCGTAAATCGGCAGGCCGATGGGTATGAAGACATGCAATCTGTATTAAAGGAAAATTATGGTCTGAATATTCCAGAGCACGGCAACGATACCGCCGGTTATGATGCTGGGGCCCATAAATCGCTGTTTCTGAGTTTTCTGGCGTTTCTTGAGGGGAACCTTGCCGGACAGACGCGCATAAAGGTAGACGCGGCATGGGCCAGTCAAAGCGCGATTATTCAGGGTATTAACACAGTTGCGCCGATCGGACATATTTTCCGGGAGGACCGGCTTGAGCCGTCGCTGCGGTATATCGAAGAGACACTTGGCCTGGCGCATCGGGCGATAGGCGGGCCAACCCCGGGCCCGCCAAAATTTTCGCTGGCGGAAATTTATGACGCTGAACTGGAAGAAAAATCCCGCAAACTGTACCAGCGGGATTATCTGCACTTTGGATATGGCGATTGGTGCGAACCCGGATAGCGCCTTAAGCGGCCTTTGACGGTGTGGATTCGGTCAAAATGGCGTGCAACGTGCCCTCGCCATTGTTGTTTCGCAATTTGCTTTGCACTGTCCCGTTGCGCAATGACCGCGAAACAAGCGCCAGCGCTTTAAGGTGTTCCACACCGGAATTTGCCGGGGCAAGCAGTGCGAACAGCAGATCAACCGGCTGGCGGTCGGAGGCGTCAAAATCAACCGGTTTTTCAAGACGAACGAACAATCCAATAACACTGGACAAATTTTCCAATCTGGCATGGGGAATCGCAACGCCCTTGCCAACGCCCGTGGACCCAAGCGTTTCGCGTTCCTGCAGGGCATCAAAAACCTCTATGCCGCTGACGTCATAGACAGAGGCGGCCAGTTCCGAAATCTCCTGAAGAATACGCTTTTTTCCGGCAACTGACGATACCGTCTTCACCGCCTCTGGTTTGAGGATGTCCGAAAGTTCCATTTACATTCACCTTTAACTTGGCCGCCAATACCCGTCTGGGTTTGCGCCATTTTCCCGACTGCGGGCGTTTAGCCAGCGCTGCCGGGATCAATCCAGCCTATGTTACCGTCGTCCCGGCGATAGACCACATTCACGCCGCTGCTGCGTTCATTGCGAAACACCAAAAGCGGTACATTATCCAATTCCATCTGCATAACCGCCTCGCCGACTGACAACGACTTTATGCTTGTTTTCGTCTCTGCAACGATTACCGGTTGCAGCGTTTCAGGCTCTGATTCATTCGTCTCCTGATCTGATCCGGCAAGGATATACGCGGAGCCCGCCAAAGATTCAACAGGCGAAGTCCGGTCCTTGTGGTGGTCTTTCAGCCGCCGTTTGTAACGCCGGAGCTGGGTCTCTATCTTCTCGCAGCTCTTTTCGAAACAGTCATAAATATCAAAAGCATGCGCCTTTGACTGGGTGGTCAGGCCGGTTGAAAGGTGAACGGTGACCTCGCAGACAAATTCTTGCGCGTTTTTGGAAAATGTCACCGACGCGCTGGTCGGCCGGCCGGCATATTTGGAAACCACACCATCCAGTTCACCCTCGACGTGATTTCTAAGTGACTGTCCAATATCGATATGAATGCCGCTGACCTGATATCGCATTATGCCTCCTTTGCAAAATTTCCGGTTGGGGTGAACGAACAGGAATTATCCGGCCAGGGCCGCGATAACTTTGTCTTGTGGATGGTTTTGTATTTAAGTTCGACTTTGGCGATTTCAAAGTGTTGCCTTTGATCTGCGCCGTGATCGGGAAGTCGGTATTTTCAAACATTGTCTGTATTTGGCTACAGTACGGCGTGCGATGTCAACACCGTTGTCCTGTAAAATTCTGGTAATCGTTGCGTCTGTAAGCGGCTGTTGCGGGGGTTCCGCGCTTATCAGCGACAGAATATTTTGACGCACGGCAACGTCAGACAACACTGCGGTGCTGTTCTTTAGCGGAACCGGGCCTGCCAGAAAATATTTCAGCGGAAACAGCCCCATAGCGCAGGATAGGGACTTTCCAGCCATTGCGCGGCTGACGGTTGAAGGGTGCAAATTCAATGCCAGACTTAGATCACCAAGCGTCATCGGAACCAGCCGCGACGGGCCATCAGTGAAAAAATGGTGTTGGTGTGTCACCAGTGCCCGCGCAACACGAAGCAGGGTTTTAGACCGCGCCTCGATCGCGCGAATCAATTGCAATGCGCGGTTTCTTTGTTGAAAAATGTAGTCACTCGACGCGGGATCCTGATTTGCCACGCGCTTAATAAAGCTGGTGTTAATGTGTAACGAAGGCGCGTTTGATCGGATCAGCTCTACCTTCAACCCCGCGCCGTCCTGTTGAATAATCAAATCCGGTATCAGCGGCTGCGCGTTGCTTTGCTGAAATGCCGCTGCCGGTTTTGGATCAAGATTGGCGATGATTTTCGGAATATCGGCAATTTGTTGTTTCGTCAGCAACGCCGCGTTTCTTGACCTGTCACTGCCCAAATTATCCGGCATTTTCAGATGATCCAAGATCGCCGCTGCATGGTCCGCTGACAGGCCCATTGCTGAAAGTTGCAGGCCAAGACAATCGCGCAGGTCCCTTGCGCCGATGCCGACAGGATCGCATTTTTGCAGCAATTTCAGCGCCTGCAGCGCGGTCGAGTTTGAAACTTTCAGCGCAGCGCTCATGCTTTGCAAGGGTTCCGCCAGATAGCCGTTTTCGTTCAAATTTCCGGCCAAAAACAGGGCCGTGGATTTAACCTGGACGGGTGCCGTCATTTGCCGGATCTGAGCCTGCAAATGCTCGCCAAGCGAAATCGGCTGGGCAACGGTGTCTATGGCATATTGGTATAGGTCCGCGCCGAAATCCCGGCTTTGCGGCGGTTCCGCCGTCAGAACGGGGTTTTTGGTGACCTCTTCCTGAATACAGTCCTCAAGTTCGACGGCTGACATTTGCAGGATCGAAATCGACTGGCGCAAACCCGGCGTCAGCGCAAGCTTTTGCAGTTGCTTTAGTCGGAGTCCCGGCGATACTTCCATTGGTCTGCTTTCGCGTGCCGCAGTTTTGCGCCCCTAGGAAATGCGGAAATTCTGCCCCAGGTAAACGCGCCTTACGTCTTCGTCGGCAACAACCTCTTGCGCTGTGCCGCTTTTTAGAACCCGGCCCTCGTGTAAAATATAGGCGCGGTCAACGATTCCAAGCGTTTCGCGCACGTTGTGGTCAGTGATCAAAACACCAACACCCCGGTCTTTCAGATGGGCCACAAGCGAGCGGATATCGCCAAGCGCGATTGGATCAATCCCGGCAAAAGGTTCATCCAGCAAAACATAGGATGGATCGCTGGCCAGACAGCGGGCGATTTCCACCCGGCGCCGCTCCCCGCCTGAAAGCGAAAGCGCCGGCGCCCGGCGCAGGTGGCCGATTGAAAATTCGCCAAGCAATTCTTCCAGACGTTCGTGCCGCTTGGTTCGGTCTTTAACCCACATTTCCAGTACAGAGTTGATATTATCCTCTACACTCATACCACGAAAAATGGATGCTTCCTGTGGCAGATAGCCAATTCCCAGCCGGGCGCGGCGGTACATTGGCAGCAAGGTGACATCCCGCCCGTCAACCGTAACAGTGCCAACTTCGGGCGTTACCAAACCGGCGATGGCGTAAAAACTGGTGGTTTTCCCGGCACCGTTGGGGCCCAGCAAGGCAACGACCTCTCCACGGTTGAGATGCAGTGAAACATCCTGAATAACCCGCCGTTTGCGGTAGCTTTTGCCAAGGCTGTCAACAACCAGCCCGCCGCTGCTGGCCGCAAGGGTAATGTCGGGCGCGGCGCTCAATCGGACGATCCTGTGTTGAATATGGTTTTTACCCGTCCTTCGATCTGCGCAAATCCGGTTCCAAGATTGATGGTCAGGATTTGCCCGCTGACGGCGTTGTTGCCCTGGGTCAACAGCACATTGCCGGTCATGACAATATTGCCGGTGTCGATTGTGTAGACCGCCGCGTCAGCCTCGGCGGCCTCTGCGCCGGCCACAAGGGTAACCCCGCCCGTGGCTGTAAGTTTTTCAATCTGTCCGTTGTTTTCGTCTTCGCTGTCAACATAGATCACCAGAACTTCGCCAGCGGCAATCTGCAGTTCGCCCTGCCCGATCAGCACATTGCCCGAAAACACGACAGAGCGATCCTTTTGGCTGATGCGAAAGACGTCTGAGGTAATTTCAACCTGTTGGGTTGCGTCATGCTGTTCGCTGCCAAATGGAATGGATGTTTGCTGGCTGACTGCCGCGCCTGCGATCAACGAAATCGTCAATACAAGGCAAGAAGGTAATAGGCGCATATTCATTCCTGAAGTTCCGGTTGGGGCTTGTATACCAGCATTACGCCCTTTTGGAAAACCAGAACGTAGGTGCCTTCGGCTGATTCTGTTTCGCCGGGCTCGAAGAAAATTTTCATCTCTCCGGCAGAGATGTCGCCCATCGGGCTGGTTGCGGCAATGGCACCGATGCTTTCGACGTAGAAGTTATCAAACGTGAAACGCATGCCTTCGGCCACTGCGGTATATCCGATCGATGTGTCCAGCAATATGCCGCCTGACAGCTGTCCTTCTCCAGCGTCCGCGTTGATTTTTCCGGTTTGCGCGACAATTTCAATGGTCGCGCCGTCCGGCATTTCGGCGTGCGCCCGGATGTTATGGGCCAGCAACGATCTGCCCTGGGCCTCGCCGGGCAGCGCGTCGTTGGCCGAGATGGAAACGGATATACCTTCATCGGTTGTCCCGGCATATCTGGGCTGGCTGATGCCCTCGCGCTTTGCGATTTTTTGCAGCTCTTCGCTTGAAATCTGGATGTCGCCACTCGGGCTGAACGATTTTGAGAACAGGAACAGGCTGCTGAGGACGGCCAGTGCGATCAGCGGAAGAATAATTTTAGTCCAGGCGACAAATCGGGAATAAAAGTTGTCACTTTGTGCCATCGTCATCCCACACCGGCCCGCAGGCAATCGTGGATATGCAATATACCAACGGGCATATCGGGCCTGTCACTGTCCATCACAAACAAAGTTGTCACTTTCCTGGCGTTCATTATGCCCAGCGCCGTTTCCGCCAGATCGTCAGATGTTATCGACAGCGGGTTTGCCGTCATCACCTGATCCGCCCTTAAATCCAGCAATCCTTGCATATGTCGGCGCAAGTCGCCGTCTGTGATCACACCCACCAATGTGTCGCCATCGGTCACTCCGGCAACGCCAAAGCCCTTTTTGCTGATGACCAGCAGGGCATCCGTCATCGCGGTCTGTGCGCTGATCAGGGGCACCGCATCACCCACGTGCATCAGATCGCCGACTTTGGACAGCAACGCGCCCAGTTTACCGCCGGGAT
>CAYZQS010000004.1:51475-53355 GCA_964480735.1 uncultured Rhodobacterales bacterium | reverse complement strand
ACGTGCATCAGATCGCCGACTTTGGACAGCAACGCGCCCAGTTTACCGCCGGGATGAAACTCTCTGAAATTTTCCGGGGTAAACTGGCGGTGTTCCATCAATGCAATCGCCAGCGCGTCTCCCAGTGCCAGGGTCATGGTTGTGGAGGTGGTTGGCACGATACCCTGATCACAAGCTTCCGGCGCGTCCGGCAACAGGATGGAAACATCCGACTGCCGCAACAAAGTGCTGTTTTTGCGCCCGGCGATACCGATCATCGGAATTTGAAACCGTCGGGTATAGGCGATGACGTTGGCCAGCTCTGGCGTTTCGCCGGAATTTGACAGAACCATCGCAACATCGCCCTGCGCCATCATCCCCAGATCGCCGTGGCTGGCCTCTGCCGGATGAACAAAATGCGCCGGCGTGCCGGTGCTGGCCAATGTGGCGGCGATTTTTCGGGCGATATGGCCGGATTTGCCCATGCCGCACACGATCACCCGGCCACGGGTATTCAACAACAGCTCTACCGCTTCGGCAAATCCACTGTTCAGGTTCTTGGCCAACAGTGACAACGCCGCAGCCTCTTGCGCGATGACCCGCCGACCGGCGTTCAGAGATTTGGATTTCAGGTTCTTTTCTGACATGGGGCTTATTTAGTGAGCAAAAATGTCGATTTCAGGCCAGCCGATCAAATCAAGTTGCGCACGTTTTGGCAGGAAGTCAAAACAAGCCTGCGCGATTTCCGTGCGACCTTCGCGGGCCAGCCTGACGTTCAGCTCTTCCATCAACCGGTGCAGATACAACACATCCGACGCGGCATATGCCACCTGCGCTTTGGTCAGCTTGTCAGCCCCCCAATCGCTGCTTTGTTGTTGTTTTGACAGGTCTTGACCCAGCAGTTCCTGCATCAGGTTTTTCAGCCCGTGCCGGTCCGTGTATGTGCGCACCAGTTTAGAGGCAATTTTGGTACAATATACCGGTGTCGTTAGAACGCCAAAGCGGTGCAACATCACCGCAATGTCAAATCGGCCAAAGTGAAACAGTTTCAGCACCGCCGGATCGGCCAGCAGCCCGCAAAGTTGCGGCGCGGCTTTCTGATCCTGCGAAATTTGTACCAGATGCGCGTTGCCGTCACCCGAAGACAGTTGCACCACACACAGGCGGTCGCGGTGCGGTTGCAGACCCATCGTTTCGCAATCAATTGCCACCACCGGGCCAAGATCAAGATCTTCCGGCAGGTCGCCCTGGTAAACGTGGTTCGCCATAGTCATCCCAATTTACTTGCGATGGTCTTATGCCCGCTGAATTGAAAAAGCCACCGATAGTTTGGCCGCATTAAAGCACGCCAAGTTTCTTCTGCAGTTTGCTGGAAGACGTGGTGTATTGAAAAACCACCCGCTGGTCCGGATGAACAATCGCTTTGGCAGCATGCGCCATCAGGGCGCTTTCATGAAACCCGGACAGGATAAGCTTCAATTTGCCCGGGTAGGTGTTGATGTCGCCGATGGCAAAAATGCCGGGGCGGTTGGTTTGAAATGTGCCGGTGTCAACCTTGATCAGGTTTTTA
Source organism: uncultured Rhodobacterales bacterium (assembly GCA_964480735.1). Taxonomy (GTDB): domain Bacteria; phylum Pseudomonadota; class Alphaproteobacteria; order Rhodobacterales; family Rhodobacteraceae; genus UBA5972. Next base: position 51,806 of record CAYZQS010000004.1, on the reverse strand, counting down.
TCCAGCTCCAGCGCCCAGTCAGAAACCGGCCCCAGCTTCATTGTCAGACCAAAGAACGGCAGCAGATAGTCAACGTCTGTTTCAGTTTCGCCGTCTTCCGTTTTGATACGCGCACCAAACAGCGCCCCGTCATGCCCGAGCAATTCAGTCACCTGACCGATTTTCAGGTCCATTTTTCCCGACTCAACAAGCGCCTGCATTTTGTTTACAGAGTCAGGCGCGGCTCGAAAATCCGGGCGGCGGTGCAACAGGGTTATGCGCTTGGCGATGGGCTGAAGATCAAGGCACCAGTCAAGCGCTGAATCACCGCCACCGGCGATCAGCAGGTTTT